>CAMCAC010000017.1 GCA_945872305.1 Candidatus Kuenenia stuttgartensis
CGCGATCCTCGCCACCCTGCTGTTCCCCGCCATCGGCATGGTCCGCACCATGGCGAACAAGGCCAAGGACGGCAACAATGTGAAACAGATTGTGGTCTCCATGACCGCGTATGCCGGTGACAATAACTCCTCGCTTCCAGGATCGACCAAGATCGGGACCGCTCCCACCGCCGGCGAGGAGTGGAAGGAAACCATCAGAAGCTTCGAAGTCCTCGCCGCTTGGTCCAAGGGGGATGTGTCTGTGAAGCTTTTCAAGGGGCCGACTGCCGGATCCGCTTGGCTCCCGGGCGAGGCAGCGGTCCCCATGTCCGACTACAGCTCCTGGATCAATGATACGACCAATGGCCCCGCAAAGCCCTTGCCCTACGCCTATGACTATTCCGCCCCCAGCGACCTGAAGGCCACCCGTCCCGTGGTCGGTAGCCGCGATCCGGCCTACTGGGGTGGCGACGGCATCAATGTGGCCTTCGGTGATGGACACTACGAGTTCCTGCGCGCCACCGGTGATGCTGCTTCCCAAACCGTCTCGGACCTCGGCGGGACAGACATGGTCAAGGGTGCAGTCTTAAATGGTGCCGATGACCTGCTGAAGAATGATGACACTGGTTACCGTGGAAATATCCTCTTCTTCGGCCGCGGCCCCGCCACCCGCTCCTGGCTTCGCTGATCCGCATCTGGTTCTGACGGCCGACCACACGACCCCGGGGGCATCCCCGGGGTCGTGTCATGTCCGGACCAGTCCCAGAAGCGCCTGCTCGTAGGCGTCCACCACCGGCTCCGGCGCGAATTGCAGGGCGCGGTCCCGGGCGGCCGTGCGCATGCGGGCGTAGCGGTCGCCGTCGAGGAGCAGGTTGGCCGCCAGGGTGCCCAGGCAGACATCGTGGCCTTCCGGGCACAGCACGCCGCTGATGCCGTCCTCGACCACCTCCGGCAGGCCGCCGGCGTGGTAGCCCAGGACCGGGACGCCGCAGGCCATGGCCTCCAGGGCCGCCAGACCGAAGGATTCCGAGCGGCTCGGGAGCAGGAAGAGATCCGAGGCCTGGAGCACCGGCTCCGGGGCCTGGAGCCCGAGCAACCGAAGATCGTCGCGCACCCCGAGTTCCCGGGCGAGTTCCTCCGCCTTGGGCAGGTCGGGGCCTTCGCCGACCAGGACCAGGGTGGCCTTCATGCGCTTGCGCAGGGTGGCGAAGGCGCCCACCACCTCCTCGACCCGCTTCACCGGGCGGAAGTTCGACACATGGGTGATGACCCGGTGGTCCGCCGGGGCCAGATTCCGTCGCCAGGGCATGGCCGGATCCGGGCGGAAGCGGTCGGTGTCCACCGCATTGGGGATGACCTGGATTCGGGACTCGCTGAAGTGCTTGGCGGTCTCATCGACCAGCCACTGGCTGGGGGCGGTGCGCAGATCCTGGCGCTGGATGGCGAACCGGGTCAGGGCGTGGAAGCCCCGCTCCCGGCCGACCAGGGTGATGTCGGTGCCGTGCAGGGTGCAGGCCAGGGCCACCCGCCGGCCGGATTCCGCGCGCACCACCTCCGCCGCCTGCCAGGCCGCCACCGCATGGGGGATGGCGTAGTGGCTGTGGATCACCTCGACCCCGTGCTCGTGGACCAGTTCGATGAGCTTGTTGGCGAGATTGAGGGTGTACGGGGGATAGCGGAACAGCGGATAGTCGCCGATCTCGACCGTGTGCAGCATCAGGTTGGGCAACTGGCGGTCGAGGCGGAACGGGCGGTCGTAGGAAACCACATGGACCTCGTGCCCGCGCTCCGCCAGGCGTTGCGACACGTCCGCCGCCACGGCCCCGCTGCCGCCGTAGGTGGGATAACAGATGACGGCAATACGCATGCCGGCACCGTCCGGCACCACCGCACCCGGACAAGGGCGCGGGGCACAGCGCCATACGCACCCGAATCGACCCCGGAGCACGCCCCGCAGTGGTGCGTTCCGTGGGACTGCGCATCACCGCAACAGCAACGCACCACACGGAGCGCACCGCGCCGCGGGGCGCGGACACCCACGCGCACCACGGAGTGGGGCGCTCCGTGGGATCACAGCAATACGAAGCACAACCACACGGAGCGCACCGGGCCGCGGGGCGCGGACACCCACGCGCACCACGGAGTGGGGCGCTCCGTGGGACGCTCCGCCATGGCAACCGTCCTTCGCCGGATCAGCGCACCGCGCCGCGGTGCGCGGACACCCACGCGCACCACGGAGTGGGGCGCTCCGTGGGACGCTCCACCATGGCAACCGTCCTCGGCCAAATACCGTGTGCGCCATGATCGGCACGCCCCTGTCGCCCACCGCCACCCGCGTCCTCCTGCTCGGTTCCGGGGAACTGGGCAAGGAGGTCGCGATCGAGCTCCAGCGCCTGGGCTGCGAGGTCATCGCCTGCGACCGCTACGCCGACGCCCCCGCCATGCAGGTGGCGCACCGGTCCCATGTCTTCCCGATGCTCGACGGCGACCGGCTGCGCCAGGTGGTCGAGCAGGAGCGGCCACACCTCATCGTCCCGGAGATCGAGGCCATCGCCACGGACACCCTGGTCGCACTGGAGCAGGAGGGCTTCACGGTGATCCCCACCGCCCGGGCCGCCCGCCTGACCATGAACCGCGAGGGCATCCGCCGGCTCGCCGCCGAAGAGCTCGGCCTGCCCACCTCGCCGTACCGCTTCGTGGAGACGCGGGATGCCTTTGCCGCCGCCGCCCAGGAACTCGGCTGGCCGTGCGTGATCAAGCCGCTCATGTCGTCGTCCGGCAAGGGCCAGAGCGTGGTCCGCTCGCCCGCCGACCTGGACGCGGCCTGGGAGTATGCGGTGGCCGGCGGCCGGGCCTCGGGCAGCCGCTGCATCGTCGAGGGCTTCGTGCGCTTCGACTACGAGATCACCGTCCTGACCGTGAACGCCGTGGACGGCCTGCGCTGCTGCCCGCCGGTGGGGCACATCCAGATCAAGGGCGACTACCGGGAAAGCTGGCAGCCCATCGCCATGTCCGAGGCCGCCTGGGCCGAAGCCCAGCGCATGGCCCGGGCGGTGGTCGGCGCCCTCGGCGGCCGCGGCCTGTTCGGGGTCGAACTGTTCGTGCAGGGCGACCGGGTGCTGTTCAGCGAGGTCAGCCCGCGCCCCCACGACACCGGCCTGGTGACCCTGGGCAGCCAGAACCTGAGCGAGTTCGCCCTCCATGCCCGAGCCATCCTCGGCCTGCCGGTGCCGGAGATCCGCCTGCTCCGCCCCGCCGCCAGCGTGCCGCTCCTCGGCCACGGCGACGGCGTACCGGTCTTCCACGGCCTGGAAACGGCCCTGGCGGTGCCCGAGAGCCAAGTTCGCCTGTTCGGCAAGCCGGTGTGCCAGGGGGAGCGCCGGCTGGCGGTCTGCGTCGCCGCCGGCGATACCGTGGAGCAGGCCCGGGAACGGGCCGCGACCATGGCCAAGGCCGTGCGGATCGACCTGCGGTAGACGCCCCACGCCACGGGTCGCCTTGACTGTCCAAACCTATCACTAGATAGGTTCCATGACCGCCGTTGAGGCCTCCCTCGATACCCGCCAAGCCCTGATCCACGCGGCGGTGGACCGGATCGAGACGGTGGGCTTCTGCGCGTTCAGCTACCGGGACCTGTCGGAACGGGTCGGCATCCGGACCCCGAGCATCCACTACCACTTCCCGACCAAGGGCGATCTTGGGGTGGCGGTGATCCGGCACGCCGAAGCCGAAGCCCTGGAACTGTATCGTCAGGTCGAGGCCCAGCATCCGGACGCGGCCGCCCGCTACCGGGCCAAGATAAGTCATGCTAAGGAGTTCGCCCTGAAGGACGAACGCATGTGCGTCTTCGGGTCGCTGCTCTCGGACTATGCCTCGCTGCCGCCCGAGATGCAGCAGGAACTGGCCCGGATCGAGGCCTGGGTGCATGCCACCCACACCCGCTGGCTCGACGAGGGCCGCCGGGCAGGCCAACTCTACTTCCCCGGGGATCCGGCCTCCATGGGGGCGCTCATCCTGTGTACCTTCCAAGGGGTGCTCATGCAGCACCGGGCCCAGCGCGACCTGCGTGTGGAAGGTGTCCTGGACCAGGTGCTGCGCCTGATCGGGGCCGTTTAATGCTGCCATACCACCTACCTTGTACTAGGTCCGCCATGTTCCGACCCGTGATCGTCTCCTCCGTCCTGTTCCTGGCGGCCTGCGGGACCCAGGCCGGCCCTGCGTCCGCCATGCCGCCGGCACCCACGCCGGTGGTCACCGTCGAGGTCGCGCCGGTGGTCGATGCCATCGAACGGACCGGCCGCATCGAAGCCTCGGCCCAGGTGGATCTGCGGCCGCGGGTCGGCGGCGTGGTCGAGCGGGTCCTGGTCGAGGACGGGGCCGCGGTGGCCGCCGGACAGGTCCTGGTGGAACTCGATCCCCGACCGTTCCAGGCGTCCCGGGACCGGGCCGCGGCCCAGGTGGCCCAGGTCGATGCCGCCCTGGAGCAGACCCGGCGGGAACTGGCCCGGTCCGAGCGGATACGGGCCAGCGATCCCCGCGCAGTGGGCGAAGAGGACCTGGAGCGCCGTCGGCAGGCGGTGGCCTTCGCCGAGGCCCAGCGGGCCGCAGCCAGCGCCGCCCTGGTCCAGGCGGACCTCGATCTGGGGTGGACCCGGGTCACCGCACCGTTCACCGGCCGGACCAGCCGGCTGCTGGTGGATCCCGGCGCGCTGGTCCAGGCCGGGACCAGCGTCCTGACGACCCTCATGGCCCTGGATCCCCTCGAGGTGGCGGTGGGGTTGGATGACCGGGAGGCCGCCCGGCTCGCGGAGCTGGCCCGGGGGGCGAGCGTCGCCCTGACGGTGGAGCCGGTGATGGAAGGGCCGGCCCGGCCCGCCGTGGTGACCTTCATCGATGCCCGGACCGATGGTCAGGGCGCCAGCGTGCAGGTCCGGGCCACCCTCGCCGCGGATCCCGGTCTGCGCCCGGGCACCGCGGTGCGCGTCCGCATCCCGCAGTCCACCACCCGCTCGGTGCCGGTGATCCCGGAGACGGCGGTGATGGCCCGGCAGACCGCCCGCTCGGTGCTGGTGGTGGGACCCGAGGACAAGCTCCAGGTGCGCCCGGTGGTGCTCGGCCGCCGGCTGCCGGGCGACCGGCGCGAAGTCGTGTCGGGTCTCGCACCCGGTGAGCGGATCGTGGTCCATCCCGCCTTCCCGCGGGTGATGCCCGGCATGCCCATCCGGCCGGTGACCGCCACCGGCGCGGAGCCGGCCCGATGAGCCTGGCCCGCCGCTTCACCCACCGGCCGATCTCGGCCGCGGTCCTGTCGATCCTGATCCTGATCGTCGGGGCGATCAGCCTGCCGTTCCTGCCGGTCAGCGAATACCCCGAGGTGGTGCCCCCGAGCATCACGGTGACCACCGTGTATCCCGGGGCCGCCCCCGAGGTCGCGGCCGAGACCGTGGCAGGGCCGCTCGAACAGCAGTTCGCCGGCATCCCCGGCCTCCTCTACCAGTCCTCCACCGCGACCACCGACGGGGCGGTGGCGGTGACCCTCACCTTCCGGCTCGGCACCGACATGCAGTCGGCCCTGGTCGAGGTGCAGAACCGCATCGGCCGGGCCACGCCCCGGCTGCCCGAGGAGGTCCGCCGCCAGGGTGTGTCCGCCGAACGCCGGGCAGGGGATCTGACCCTGGTGGTGCACCTGGTCTCGCCGGACGGCAGCGTGGATCCCCTCAGCCTGGCCAACTACGCCCGGCTCCAGGTCCGTGATGAACTGGCGTCGCTGCCCGGAGTCGGCGGCGTCAACGTGGTCGGACCCGGCGACTACGCCATGCGCGTCTGGCTCGATCCGATCGCGCTCCAGGCCCGCAACCTCGATCCGTCCGACGTGGTCCGGGCCATCCGCGAGCAGAACGCCCAGGTGGCGGCCGGCGCCGTGGGCGCCCAGCCGACGGATGCCCCGTTCCAGCTCACCGTCGATGTGCGCGGACGGCTGTCGGATCCCGCCGAGTTCGCGGCGATCACCGTCCGGACGCTGGCCGACGGCCGCCAGATCCGCCTGGGCGAGGTCGCCCGGGTCGAGATCGGGGCCAGCACCTACGCCTTCCGGTCGCTGCTCAGCCTGAAGAACCCCGACGGGACCACCCGGCACCTGAACCGGACGGCGGCGGCGATGCCGATCTTCCAGGCCCCGGACAGCAATGCCCTGGCGGTCTCCGGCGGCGTGCGCGCCCGCATGGCGGAGCTGTCCCGCACGTTCCCCCCGGGGATCACCTACGAGGTGGTGTACGATCCGACGCAGTTCATCAGCGAATCGATCGATGCGGTGGTCATCACCCTCCTTGAGGCGATCGTGCTGGTGGTGGTGGTGGTGATCGCCTTCCTCCAGACCTGGCGGGCGGCGGTGATCCCGCTCCTGGCGGTGCCGGTGTCCATCGTCGGCACGTTCGCGGTGATGTACGGCCTCGGCTACTCCATCAACAATCTCAGCCTGTTCGGCCTGGTGCTCGCCATCGGCATCGTCGTCGACGACGCCATCGTGGTGGTCGAGAACGTGGAGCGGAACATCGCCCTCGGGCTCGATCCCCGCCGGGCCACCGTGCGGGCCATGTCCGAGGTCACCGGGCCGATCATCGCCACCGCGGCGGTGCTCTGCGCGGTATTCATCCCCGCCGCCCTGGTGCCCGGCCTGACCGGCAGGTTCTATCAGCAGTTCGCGGTGACCATCGCCATCTCGACGGTGATCTCGGCGATCAACTCCCTGACCCTGAGCCCAGCCCTGTCCGCCGTCCTGCTCCGCGGCCACGACCGGCCGAAGGACGGCTTCCAGCGGCTCATCGATGCCGTGCTGGGCTGGTTCTTCCGCCCCTTCAACCGGGCCTTCGCCTGGGCCGGCCGGTGGTACCAGGGCATGGTCGCCCGGGCCCTGCGGCTGACCGCCCTCATGCTCGCCGCCTACGCCGGGCTGGTCGCCTTGACCGGAGCGGGGTTCGCGGATCTGCCGCGGGGATTCATCCCTGCCCAGGACAAGGGATTCCTCATCGCCGCGGTCAACCTCCCCGACGGCGCCAGCCTGGACCGCACCGAGGCGGCGATCCGCCGGCTGTCCGAGATCGCCATGGAGCATCCGGCGGTCGAGGGCGCGGTCGCGTTCCCCGGGCGGGCCTTCGGGTTCACCGCCTCGACCAGCCGCGGCCTGGTGTTCGTGCGGCTGCGACCGCATGCCCAGCGCCACGGCCCGGGTCAGCAGGCGGATGCGGTGGCCGGTGCCCTGTCGGGGGCCTTCCGCGAACGGATCCCCGAGGCGATGGTCTTCGCCCTGAATCCCCCGCCGGTGCTCGGCCTGGGCTCCGCGGGCGGGTTCCGGCTGTTCGTCGAGGACCGCGGCGGCATCGGCCTGCCGGCACTCAAGGACGCCGTGGACGCGGTCATGAACGAGGCCCGGAAGCGGCCCGAATTCTCGCCGCGCAGCGTGCGCGACAACTTCCCCGCCAGCACGCCATCCCTCCGCCTGGACATCGACCGGGAACGGGCCCAGGCCCTGGGCGTGGACTTCGCCGCGATCAGCGGGACCCTGAGCGGCTTCATCGGCTCGGCCTACGCCAACGACTTCAACCTGCTCGGCCGCACCTGGCAGGTGACCGTCCAGGTCGAGGACCGGGCCCGCCGGGCCCCCGAGGACCTGCTGCGGCTGCAGGTGCGCGACCGCCAGGGCCGGCTGGTGCCGCTCTCCGCCTTCGCCACGATCACCGAGACCACGGCGCCGAGCCTGGTCATGCGCTACAACGGCTATCCCGCCATCGACATCAATGCCGAGCCGGCCCCCGGCTACACCGGCAGCCAGGCCCAGGCCGCCCTCGCCGCCATCATGGCCGAGAAGCTCCCGCCCGGGGCGGTGCCGGAGCTGACCGAGATCGCCCTGCAGGAGCAGCTCGCCGGCAACGCCGCCGTCTGGCTGTTCCCGCTCTGCGTGCTCCTGGTCTTCCTGGTCCTGGCGGCGCTGTACGAAAGTTGGCTGCTGCCGCTGGTGGTGATCCTCATCGTGCCGATGTGCCTGCTGTTCAGCCTGCTCGGGGTGAAGCTGTGGAACATGGACCTCAACATCATGGTCCAGGTGGGCTTCCTCGTCCTGGTCGGCCTCGCGTGCAAGAACGCCATCCTGATCGTCGAGTTCGCCCGGGATGCGGAGCTGCGCGGGCAGCCGTTCCTGCGCGCCGCCCTCGAGGCCTGCCGGCTCCGGTTGCGGCCGATCCTGATGACCTCGATCGCCTTCATCATGGGCGTGGTGCCCCTGGTCGTCGCCAGCGGGGCCGGCGCCGAGCTGCGCCAGGCGATGGGCGTGGCGGTGTTCAGCGGCATGATCGGGGTGACCATCATCGGCCTGCTGCTGACCCCGGTATTCTACGGGGTGGCGCGCAAGCTCACCGGGGTGAAACCGCTCGCCGCACCCCACCTCCCCGGTGAGGAGGACCGGCCATGATGCTCCGTTCCGCCACCGCCGTCCTTGCCGGCCTGGCCCTTGCCGGCTGCGTCGGCAAGGACTACGCCCGCCCCGAGATCGCCCTGACGGAGCGCTTCGCCCACGAGCAGGCCGGCGACCCCCTGGCGGATCCCGCCCGGGCCTGGGAGCGCTTCAACGATCCCGCCCTGGTTCGGCTCCTCGCCCGCAGCGAAGGTTCGCTCGCGGTGCGCGAGGCCCTCGCCCGCCTCGACGAGGCCCAGGCCCTTCGCCGTCAGGCCACCGGGAGCTATGGCCCCCAGGTGGATGCGGTCGCCGGCGCCGAACGCCAGCGGACCACCGCCAACGGGACGAATCCCCAAGGCGGCAAGACCCAGAACCGGCTGTCGACCGGCTTCGACCTGTCCTGGGAGATCGATCTGGTGGGCGGCCTGGAGCGCACCCGCGAAGCGAGCGACGCCTTCCTGGCCGGGAGCCAGGAACAGGTCCGCGCCGTCCGCCTGATCTGGCAGGCGGAGGTGGCGGACGCCTATCTCGCCTGGCGCCACGCCCAGGTGAAGGCGACGGCGATCCGGGCCCGGGCGGAGACCTCCGCCGAGAGCGCCCGTCTCGCCCGCTCCCGGGCCGACCTGGGCGCGGTGGACGAAGCCACCGCCGCCCGGGCCGAGGCCCAGGCCGCCGCGCTTGCCGCCGCCGTGCCCCAGGCCGAGGCCCAGCCCCGGCGTGATCTGCAACGGCTCGCACTCCTGCTCGCCACCGACACCCCGGCCCTGGAGCGGGAGCTCGGCCGCCAGGCGCCGCCCGCCCCGCCCGCGGCCCTGCCGCCGGGGCTGCCCTCGGACCTCCTGCGCCGCCGTCCGGACATCCGCGCCGCGGAGCGGGACCTGGCCTACACCACCGCCCGCATCGGGGTCGCGGAGTCGGATCTCTGGCCGCGCTTCTTCATCACCGGCAGCGCCGGCCTGGAGAGCATCGAGAGCAAGGACCTGTTCGATTCCGGCAGCCGGTACTGGTCGTTCGGCCCCAGCCTGCGCTGGTCCATCTTCTCCTACGGCCGGGTCCAGGCCGGGGTCGCCGCCGCCGAGGCCCAGGAGCGGCAGGCCCTGGTCCGCTACGAACGGGCGGTGCGCACCGCCATCACCGAGACCGAGCTCGCCCTGGTCGGCATCCGCGCCGCCATCGATGCGGAACGGGCCGCCACCGCGTCCCTGAAGGCCGCCGAGGCCGCCCGGGCCATCGCCACCGCCCGCAGCGAGGCGGGCTTCGGCTGGGACACCCGGCTGGAAGCGGATCTCTTGTGGGCTGGGGCCGTGGCCACCCACGCCGACACCGCGGCGGACCTGACCCGGGCCCATGTCGCGTTCATCAAGGCGGTGGGCGGCGGATTCCAGGATCCACCCGCGGTACCCGCCCGGTCGGCCACCGCCGGGGTCACCAGACGCTGACGCCGAATCCCAGCCGGGCGTGGTGACCGAGGCGGATCCCGCCGACACCCACCACCAGCCCGGGGTTGCACGAGCGGTAGCGGACGGGCCTGCACCACCCGCCTCCATAGACCACCGGGGATGCCACGACCACCGGGGATGCCACGACCACCGGGGATGCCACGACCACCGGCGCCGGCCAATGGCGGGCCGCGACCGCACGGTCGGCGGCAGCCTCGGCCCGCTGGGCAGCCAGTTCGGCCCGCAGACGGGATATCTCCGCCTCCTGGGCGAGGGCGCGCATCCGGGCGGATTCCATCGTCTCCCAGGAACCCCCGTCGGTCAGGCCGCGGCCGTCCGCCAGGGAACGCGGAGCCACGGGCACCATGTCGATCTGGTAGGCGGCCAGCGGTGCGATGCCGACCGCACAGAGGAGCATGCGGGAGAGGGTGTGGCGCATGGCGGTAGTCTACCAGTCCGGCGGGCGCATGCACCGCGAAATCCCGACCGTGGTTTCGTGGCCGTACCGGGTCCTGAAAACACGACGACCCCCGGCGGATGCCCGCCGGGGGTCGTCTGCGGCCGCGTGCAGCGGACCCTCGGGATCAGCCGAGGAGCTGGAGCACGTTCTGGGGCAGCTGGTTCGCCTGGGCCATCATGGCCGTGGACGACTGCACCAGGATGTTGTACTTGGTGAACTTCGCGGATTCGGCGGCGAAGTCGGTGTCGCGGATGGTCGACTCGGCGGCGGTCAGGTTCTCCACCGTCACGCGCAGGCTGCTGATGTTCGTTTCCAGGGTGTTGCTCTGGAACGCACCCAGCTTGCCGCGGGTCACGGCGATGTCGTCGATCGCCTTGTCGATCACCTTCAGGGCCTCGGTGGCGTTGCCGCTCACCAGCGCGCTGCCCTTGAGGGCACTCAGGCTGGTGTAGTTACCCGAACCGCCGATGCCGAGCTGGCCGGCCTGGACCGAGGCCAGTTCGACGGTCGCCGTCTGGTTGGCGTTGGCGCCGATCTGGAACTTGGCCCCGGCGGTGGTGCCGTTGATGGCACCGTAGACGAAGCCGGTCGCCACCGCGGTGGTCAGCGCAACGCGGGTGCCGCCGGCGGACTCCAGGGTCAGGCCGTCGCCGACCAGGGCGATGGTCTGGCTGGAACCGGTGGTCGCCGTGCCGCCGGCCCCGTTGGCGCCGGTGTACAGATACAGGGTTCCGGCCGCATTCACGCCCGCGGTGTTGGTGGTGGCCAGGGTCGCGGCGCCGGTGCCGTTGCTGCTCACGAACTGGACGTCGAACGAGAACGCACCGCCGAAGTCCCGGGCGGTCATATTGATGTCACCAGCGCCATCCGCCGTTCCGGTCACCGAGACGGTGAAGCCGAGCCGGTTGCCCAGGGCATTGAGCTGCTGGATGACCTGGTCCTTGGTGGTGCCCGAGGCGATGTCCACATTGGCGCCGTTGACCGACATCCGGAAGGATTCGGCCGCGACAGCGGTGCCGAGGGCATTGGCCAGGGTGACGCCAGCCCCGCCCGACGCGGTCTGGAACACGTTGTCCGCCATCGCCAGGACGGTACGGGCCTGGGTGGCCTCGGTGGTGATCGACAGGGTGTGGTAGCCACGCACCGCGGTGCCGGCGGAGAGCCGGGCGTTGTAGTCGCCACCCAGGGTGACACCGGCCACCGCCGAGCTGTTCGTGGTCCCGTTCGACAGGGTGCCATCGAGCAGCTTCTTGGTGCCGAACTGGGTGGTGTCGGCGATCCGGGTGATGGAGCTGATGATGTTGTCCAGCTCGCCCTGGTCGGCGATGAGCTGGTTGGTGTCGTTGACGCCTTCGTTGGCGGCGTGGACGGCCAGGCTGCGGGCCTTGTTGAGGAGGGTGTTGACCTCGTCCAGGGCACCTTCCGCGGTCTGGACCAGGGTCACCGCCTGTTCGCTGTTGGCGATGGCCTGGTTGAGACCACCGAGCTGGGCCCGCATCTGCTCGGAGATGATCAGGCCGGCGGCGTCATCGGCGGCGCGGTTGATCTTCAGACCGCTGGAGAGGCGCTCCAGCGACTTGGAGATCATCGCATCGTTCTTGGTGAGGTTGCGGTGTCCGTTGACGGACGCGATGTTGTTGTTGATGCGCAGGCCCATGATATCCTCCGTGGATGGGGCGGTGGCGGGGGCATCCGTGCCCCCGGTGGCTGGCGGTGCCGACGCGGCCTCGCCAATCCCAGTGACGGCGCCTCCGCGGCGGACTTGAGCGCGAACCGCGAGCACCGATCGCTGCAACATCTGAAACGAGACGACCAAAACAGGCGGATCAAGGCCGCTCAAGTCGGCGAGACTGCCGCCGACACTGTCATCAGGAACCCCGCCGGAGCCTGCCATGTCTCGCATCGATGCCCCCATTGCCACCCAGGTCGCCGACCTGGTGCGCCCCGCCCAGAACGGGCGCGATGTCCAGCTCCAGGCGGAGACGGCCCGGGCCAAGACCGCCCGACCCGACCCGGACGAGGACGGCGCCCTGTCCACCGCCTCTCCGACCGCGGATGACATCCGCGCCGCGGCCGACCAGCTCAAGCAGGTGGTCGAGGTCGCCAGCGGACGCCAGCTCCGCTTCGACATCGATGACGACACCCGCTCGCTCCTGGTGAAGGTCAAGGACCAGGCCACCGGCGATGTCATCAAGCAGATCCCCTCCGAGGAGATCCTCAGCCTGCGTCAGCGCCTCGACGAGCTGGTCGGCATGCTCGTGGACAAGACCGCCTGATGGCATGATGCGTGCGTGGTTCCCCCACGCCTCCTTCCCCCCAGCCCCCCACCCACGAGCGCCGCCATGGCCGTCAGCAACGTCTCGGGTCTCGCCTCCGGCATCCAGTGGAACGACATCATCGATGCGTTCATCAAGGCGGACCGCGCCTCGACGGCGGTGCTGGAGAAGCGCAAGGACACCTTCCAGAGCCGGCTCGACGCGGTGCGGACGCTGAACACCAAGATGCTGTCGCTGCAGCTCGACGCATCGAGCCTCAACCGCACCTCCACCTTCCAGGTCCGCCAGGCCACGGTGAGCAACACCGCCGCCGCCAGTGCCACCTCCAGCAGCCGGGCGGTGGCCGGGACGACCACCGTCGACATCGTCCGGGTCGCCAAGGCGGAACAGCTCGCCACCGCGGTGCAGACCTCCGACACCACCCCCTACGGGGCCGGCACGATCAGCCTGGCCATGGGCAACGGCGCCAGCACCACGATCTCCATCCCGGCCGGCGCCTCGAACCTGAAGGACATCGCCACCGCCATCAACGGCTCCTCGTCCGGGATCACCGCCTCGGTGCTGAAGACCGGGGATTCGGCCTACAAGCTGCTCCTGAGCAGCAGCCGGACCGGCAGCGACGGCAGCATCGCGGTGAGCGGGACCGGCGGCGTGGCGGGCCTCATGACCGAGGCTTCGATGACCGTGGTCACGCCGGCGGACAACGCCAAGGTGGTCATCGGCAGCGGTGCCGGCGCCATCGAGCTGGAGCAGAGCAGCAACCTCTACAAGGACCTCATCAACGGCGTCGACCTCACGGTCAAGGCGCCGGCGACCGCGGTCCAGATCACCGTCGGCACCGACACCACCGGGGCCAAGGAGCGGATCAGCGCGTTCATCACCAGCTACAACGCCGTGGTGGACGACCTGAAGGCGAATGCCAGCTACGATGCGTCGACCGGCAAGGCCGGGGTGCTGTTCAGCGAATCGGACATCCGCCGCGGCGTGCAGCGGGTCACCCAGGGCCTGCTCACCGCGGTGCCCGGCCTGCCGTCCAGCCTCGCCACCGCGACCAGCGTGGGCATCACCATCGACCGCAACACCGGCAAGCTCAATCTCGATGCGGCGATGCTCGACAGCAAGCTGACCAGCGACCCGGACGGGGTCATGCGGCTGTTCACCAATTCCGGGACCTCGTCCTCGACCCAGGTCTCCTTCGGCTCCCTGGGCGACAAGACCCGGACCTCCGCGCCGTTCACCATCAACGTCACCACCCCGGCCGAGAAGGCGGTGCTGACCGGCGCCGCCCTGGCCGATCCGGTGGTCATCACCAGCGCCAACAAGGGCCTCGACTTCGCGGTCAACGGCAAGACCTACGCCCTGTCCCTGACCGAGGGGTCGTACACCCCCGCCAACCTGGCCAGCCATGTCCAATCGGTGATCAACCAGGGGGTGGGCACCGTCTCCGAGCAGGTGGATGTGACCCTGGATGGCGCCGGCCTGCGCATCGCATCGAAGACGTTCGGGTTCGCGGTGACGCTCCAGGCCAAGTCCACCTCCACCGCCCTCGCGGACCTGGGGCTCAGCGCGATCACCGCCCGCGGCATCGATGTCGAGGGCACGATCGACGGGGTGGCCGCCACCGGCGTCGGCCAGGTCCTGAGCGGGGCCGCCGGCGGCCCGGCCGACGGGCTGCGGGTGCTCGCCACCGGCACCGCCGCGGAATCCGGCGTCCAGCTCACCGTGCGCAAGGGCCTGGCCCAGTCGGTGTCCGAGGCGATCCGCGCCCTCACCGACAACACCACCGGGCTGTTCGCCGCCAAGGACCGCAGCCTCAACGATTCGATCACCTCGATCGCGGAGCAGGTCAAGAAGACCGATGAGCGCCTGGCACTGCGCCGGGACCGCTACACCCAGATGTTCCTCGCCATGGAACGCTCGATCAACTCGTCCAACTCCCTCGGCAACTTCCTGTCCGGGCAGATCTCGGCGTTCGAGAACGCTGCGGCCTCCCGCGCCAACGGGTAAGGCTCAAGCCGATGGGCCACCGTCCGATGCTGGGGGTGCCGTGACCAAGGAGGTCCCCATGGGCGCCGCCGCCAGCTACAAGTCCGCGTACCGCTCCGCGGAGATCGAGACCCTGAGCCAGCGCGATCTGCTGGTCCGCCTGTTCCAGGGCGCGGAACGCTTCCTCAACCAGGCGATGATGGGGATGCAGAACCGCCAGCTTGAGGCCGCGAGCACGAACTGCCAGAAGGCCCGCGCCATCTTCGTCGAGCTGCTCGCCACCCTGAACTATGAGAAGGGCGGCGAGATCGCCACCCAGCTGCGCGACCTCTACTCGTTCCTCATCGCCCAGATCACCGAGGCCAACCTGCGCAAGGAACCGGAGCGCATCGGCCGGCTGCTGCCCATCGTGGCCACCCTGCGCGAAGGCTGGGAGCAGGTGCCGGACAACGAGGCCAACACCTCGGCGATGACCACCTCGAGCGACGGGGCGCGCTTCTCGACCACGGGCTGAACCGCCGGCGGTCAATGCTCGCCGCCGCCGTCCTCGTCGATCAGGGTCAGGTGCTCGACCTCGCCGGCATGCCGGCCGGCGATCAGGTCGGCGAAGAAGTCATCGACCACCTGCTGGAACTCCGCCCGGCTGGTGATCCGGCAGAAGCGGTCGCGGAATCGCCGCACCCCCGGCAGCCGGTTGCAGTAGAAGAAGGTGTATTTGCGCATGACGCGCACGCCGCGCTCCTCGCCGAACAGGTCGAGGATGAGGTCGAAATGCCGTTCCAGGAGCCGCTTGCGCTCCTCCAGGGTCGGCGCGTAGGGTTCCCCGCCATCCAGCTCCGCCATCAGGTTGCGGAACAGCCAGGGATCGCCGCAGGCCGCCCGGCCGATCATGTAGCCGTCGGCGCCGGCCTCGTCCTTGGCGGCGCGGATCGCGGCGGCGGTGTCCATGCTGCCGTTGGCGAACACCGGAACCGCCTCGCCGCAGCGGGCCTTCACGAAGGCCTTCACCTCGGCGAGGCCGCTCAGGTCCACCGGCGTACCGTGCTTCGACTCGCCGGTGCGGGCATGCACCGTCAGGGCGACGGCGCCGTTTTCCAGGGCGGCGTGGGCGATCTCCAGGGCGTTGCGGTTCTGCGCCGAGGCGCCCAGGCGCATCTTCACCGTCACCGGCTTGGTGGTGGCGGCGACCATGGCCTTGACGATGGCCCCGACCCGGGCCGGGTCGCGCATCAGGGCGACGCCGCAGCCCGCCTGCTGCGCCTTGCGCACCGGACAGCCGCAGTTGAGGTCGATGATGTCGGCCCCCGCCGCATCCAGGGCCGCGGCGGTGCGCCCGCACAGGTCGGGGTCGTTGCCGTACACCTGCATGGCCAGGGGGCGCTCCTGGGGCAGGTTGCGGGTCAGGACCGCGAAGCGCTTGTCCTGGACCGGGGACTGGCGGCCGATCGCGGCGACCATCTCGGTGGCCACCAGCCCGCAGCCGCCGACCTCCTTGGCGATGAGCCGGAAGGCGACGTTGGTGAACCCGGCCATCGGCGCGAGCAGCAGGTTGTTGGCCAGGTGGACCGGCCCGATCGACACCGGATGGATGTAGCGGCCCATGGGCGGGTGGGTGTGCGGGCGTCCGGACCAGCGCAAGCGCGGGGCGGACGGGGAGGGTTGCAGCGGCGCCCGCCCCGGTCCACCATGACACCGCCCGGGTCGCGGCGCGGCCGGCACTTGGCACGCCCCTGGCTTCACCTCCCCCCTCCACCGATCCGATGTCCCCCACGCCCACGCATCCGCCGGATCCCGTCGCGCTTCCCGACGGCCCCGCCGCCGGCTTCCTCGCCTACCGGGCGGCGGATGCCCGGCGGCCCGCCGGGACCGCGGACCTCACCGTCGAGCTGGCCGGGGCCGGGACCCTGCGCGGCCTGGATGCCTGCCTGCGGGTGGCCTGCGCCCGGGCCGGGCTGGCGGTGGCGGTGGACAACGCCCCCTACGGCCAGCTCGACCAGACGGTGCTGGGCCGCGGCGCCCGGCCCGGCCCCCGGGCGCTCCTGCTGGTCTGGGATGCGGAATGGCTGCTCGGCGACGCCCTGCTCGACCCCTACGCCGCCGGTCCCGCCGGGCTGGCGGAGCTGCTCGCCGGCCGCGAGGCCCATCTGCACCGGCTGCTCGATGCCGCCCTGGCCGATCCGGCCCTGACCGTGCTCGCCTGCTCCTTCGTGCCGCCGGCGGGAACCGCCCTCGGCATCCTGGAATGGCGGCGGGCCGACGGGCTCCTTGCCGGACTGGCGGCGATCAACCGCCGGCTGGCGGAGCGCTGCGCCGCCGATCCGCGCTGCTGGCTGGTCCCCGCCGAGTCGGTGGCGGCCCGCTTCGGCCTGGACCGCTGGAGCGATGCGGCGCTCCGGCTGCATGGCGACATCCGCATCCGCCCCGATGCGCTGCCCTGGCTCGCCGAGGCGGCGGCGGGGATCCTTGCCGCCCGGGCGGGCCGGGTGCGCAAGTGCCTGGTCCTGGATGCGGACGGGATCCTGTGGGGCGGGGTGCTGGGCGAGGACGGCCCCGACGGGGTGCAGCTCGGGCCCGACGGGGCCGGCCGGGCGTTCCAGGAATTCCAGCGGGCGGTGCTCGCCCTCCACCGCCGCGGGGTGATCCTCGCCATCTGCTCGCGCAACGACCCCGCCGACATCGAGCGCATGCTCGCCGACCATCCGGGGATGATCCTGCGCCCGGACCACATCAGCGCCCGGCGGATCGGCTGGGGCGGCAAGGCCGAGGGCGTGCGCGGGATCGCCGCCGAGCTGAACCTGGGCAGCGATGCCCTGGTCTTCATCGATGACGATCCCGCCAACCGCTTGGCGGTGCGCGGGGCCCTGCCGGGGGTGCTGGTGCCGGAGCCGCCGGCCCATCCGGCGGAATACGCGGCCTTCGTCCGCGATGCCGGCTGGTTTCCGTCCCTCCAGCTCACCGCCGAGGACCTGGCCAAGGGCGCCCAGTATGCCGCCCAGGCGGAGCGCGAACGCTATCGCGCTGAAAGCGGGGACCTGGGCGCGTTTCTGGCCGGACTGGCCACCGTGGTCGCCATCGCCCCCTTGAGCCCGGCGACCCGGGCCCGGGCCGCACAGCTCTGCGTGAAGACCAACCAGTTCAACACCACCCTGGAACGCCTCGACGAAGCCGCGCTGGAGACGGCCGCCGCGGCCGGCGCGGTGATCCGCACCGTGCAGGTCTCCGACCGCTTCGGCGACCATGGGCTGACCGGGCTGGTGGTCGCCGAGCCGGGGCCGGGGACCTGGCGCATCCGGCTGCTCCTCCTGAGCTGCCGGGTGCTCGGCCGGATGGTCGAGCACGCGGTGCTCCACGCCCTGGCCGCCGAGGCCGGCCGGGCCGGGGCCACCGCCCTGGCCATCCCGTGCGTGGCCGGGCCGCGCAACCAGCCGGCCCGGGAATTCCTCGCCGGCCTCGGCCTGGAGCCCCTCGATGGCGGCCCCGGGGTCCACGGACCGTTGTCGGGGCTGCCTGGCTGCCCATCCCACCTGCGCCTGGAGCTGACATGAGCGAAGACCTGGAAACCATCGTCGCCCGCACCCTGGGGATCGACCGGGCGGCGGTCGATGACCGGCTGGCCCGGGAGCGCGAGCCGGCCTGGGACTCGTTCAACCACCTGCTGCTCATCGCCGAGGTCGAGCGCGCCTACGGCATCCGCTTCGCCGTGGACCAGCCGGCGGCGATCCACGACCTGCCGGGGCTGCGCGCGGCGGTCGCCGCCCTGACGGGGCGGCCATGACCGGAGCCATGCCGTCCTGGGATCCCGCCCGGCTGGTTCCGGGCTGCGAGGACGGTTTCGCGGTGGACATCGATGCGGGGCTGCACGCCGCCTTCACCGGGCTGTCCGGCGACGACAGCCCGGTGCATGCGGATCCGGCCTTCGCCGCCCGCACCCGCTTCGGTGGGGTGATCGGTCATGCCGCCCTGCTGCACGCCCTGCTGTCGCGCCTGTACGGATGCCATCTGCCCGGCGGCAGCTCGGTCTGCCTGCGCCAGGAGGCCCGCTACCCCAACCCGTTCCGCCCGGGCGACCGCCTGACCGTGCGCGGCACGGTGGAATCCTTCAGCCCGGCGACCGGCATCCTGACCATCCGCACGGTGATCCGCCGCCCCGATGGATTGGCGGTGCTCGACGGCACCGGCACGGTCCAGGTGTGCTTCACCGAGTCCGACCGCAGCCCCCTCTACCAGGCCGCCGGCGGGCCGGTGTACGCCGCCGACGTGGCCGCGGCGCTGCAGCGCACCGGCATCGCCGCCGGCGACACGATCTTCGTCCACAGCGACATCACCGGTTTCGGCCGGTTGGCGGCCCGCGGGCGGACCGCCCTGCTCGACGGCCTGTGCCAGGGGCTTGCCGCCGCGGTCGGGGCGAAGGGCGCCGTGCTGATGCCGGTCTTCACCTATTCCGCCTGCCGCGGCGAGGTCTTCGAGGTCGAGACGACACCATCGGCGGTGGGCGTGCTGGGCGAGCATTTCCGCCGGCTGCCCGGAGCCGTCCGCGGGACCCATCCGATCTTCTCGGTCGCCGCCCGGGGTGCCGATGCCGCCGCGCTCGCCGCCTCGGGCCCCGACGCCTTCGGCGACGGGAGCGTCTTCGCCCGGCTGGAAGAACGTGATGCGTGGCTGGTGTTCCTTGGCGCCCCGTTGCAGTCCATGACCCAGATCCACCGGGTCGAGCAGCTGCGCGGCTGCTCCTACCGGTTCATCAAGGCGTTCCCCGCCCGGATACGCCAGGGCGGGGTCGAGACGGCGGGCGAGGCGACCTTCTTCTGCCGCCATCTGGACCGCGACGTGGTCCTCGATCTCGGCCGCCTGGGCGCCGCCCTGGCGGCGGCCGGCGTCCTGCATGAAGCCCCCCTCGGCGACGGCGTGGTCCGGGCGGTGCGGGTGCGGGCGGTGGCCGCCGTCGCCAACCGGCTCCTGGATGACGATCCCTGGGCCCTGCTCGCCCATCCGCCCACGGAGCCGCCATGCCCCCGATGATCGCCATCGACGACGCCCAGCGCGCGGCCGGGGCCGAGATGCACCGGTGGCTGGTCGAGATGCTGCCCTGGTGCCGGAGCCTGACCGGGCCGGGGACCGACCGCACCCTGGACTACCTCGCCGGGCTGCTGCCCGGCCTGGAGACCGTGGGATTCGCCAGCGGCAGCCGGGCATTCGACTGGACCGTGCCCGAGACATGGACCCTGCGCTCGGCCCGGCTCCTCGGCCCGGACGGCGCCGTGGTCGCCGACAGCGCCGTCCACAACCTGCATGTGGTCGGCTATTCCGAACCGGTGGACCGCACCGTGTCCCTCGACGAGCTGCAACCGCACCTGCACTCCCTGCCCGACCTGCCGGACGCCATCCCCTACGTCACCTCGTACTACCGGCGGACCTGGGGATTCTGCCTGCCGCACCGGGTGCGGGCCGCGCTGCCGCCCGGCCACTACCGGGCGGTCATCGACAGCACCCTCGCCCCGGGCGAGCTGCGCATCGGCGAACTGGTGATCCCCGGCGACAGCCCGGAGGAGGTCCTGCTGTCGACGTACATCTGCCATCCGTCGATGGCCAACAACGAGCTGTCGGGACCGGTGCTGGCCGCCGCCCTGGGCCGCTGGCTGGCGGCCCTGCCGCGGCGGCGGTACACCTACCGGATCCTGTTCTCGGTGGAGACGATCGGCGCCATCGCCTACCTGTCGCGGCATCTGGACCGGATGCGCGCCCGGGTGGCGGCGGGCTTCGTCCTCACCTGTGTCGGCGACGAGCGTGCCGTCTCCTATCTGGAGTCGCGTCGGGGCGGGACCCTGGCCGACCGGGCGGCGGTGGCGGTGCTCGACCACCATGCCCCGGGCTGGACCCGGTACGGCTACCGCGACCGCGGCAGCGACGAACGCCAGTACGGCTCGCCGGGGGTGGATCTGCCGGTGTGCTCGGTGATGCGGTCCAAGTACGGCACCTATCCCGAGTACCACACCAGCCTCGACGATGCGACCCTGGCCACGCCCGACGGCCTGGCCGGCAGCCTGGCCCTGTACCAGCGCATCCTCACGGTGCTGGAGCGCAACCGGCGCTGGCGCACCGCGATGCCCTGCGAGCCGCAGCTCGGCAAGCGCGGCCTGTATCCGACGACCAGCACCCGGGACACCAAGCGCCTGGTCGCCCTGCAGATGGACATCCTGGCCTGGTGCGACGGCGACCACGACCTGCTCGCCCTGGCGGCGCGCATCGGCGCGGATCCCTGCGCCTGCATCCCGATCATCGACCGTCTGGCCGAGGCCGGCGTCCTCATCCCCGTGGAGTGACCCCATGCGCTGCCCCCACTGTCCGAGCGACCGCACCGTCGAGGTGCTGTCCTGCGCCATGCCCACGGTGCTGTCGGCCTGCCCCCCGGACCTGCTCGCCGCCAGCCGCCGGGCCCCGCTCGCCGTGCACTGGTGCCCGGACTGCATGCTCGGCTTCAACGCCACCCCGCTCGCCGATGCCGAACTGGACTTCATCTACCGCAACTATCTCTACATCTCGCCCCGCAACGGCATCGGGACCAGCAAGTACGCCGGCATGCTCGACCTGCTGCGCAGCCACTGCGGGCGCGGCGAGGCGGTGGTCGAGATCGGCTGCAACGAGGGCTACCTGCTCGAAACCCTGGCCACCGAGGGCTGGACCGACCTGCTCGGCATCGAGCCCGGTCCGCAGGCCGACGAGGCCGAGGCGCATGGCTGCCGGGTCCGGCGCGGCTTCTTCACCGCCGGCATGCTGGCGGACGGCTCCGTGGACGTCTTCGTGCTCATGCATGTGTTCGAGCATGTGCCGGATCCGTCGGCCATGCTCCAGGCCATGCGGTCCGCGCTCCGCCCCGGCGGGCGGATCATCATCGAGGTCCCGGACTTCTGCGGTTTCCACCACCAGCACCTGCAATACTACTCGGTGCCGTTCTTCCGCCGCCTGGCCAGGGCCAACCGCCTGGCGGTGCGGTCCCTGCACGGCGACGGGAATGTGGTGCGCGCGGTGCTCACCCATGGGGACGGTTCCGGGAGCCCGGATCCCGCCGAGGACGCGGCCATGGCCGGGCGGGTCGCCGGGATCGCCGGCCGCTGGCGGGCGGCCAGCGAGACCGGGCGGGCGGCCATCGCCGACGGCGGCCGGGTCCTGTGGTGGGGCGCCGGATCCGCCTCGGTGATCGCCCTCAACCAGCTGGATGACGCCCTGCTCGCGGATGGGCGCCTCACGGTCGTGGACGGTGATCCGCGCAAGGCCGGGTGCGGCATCCCGGGGACCGGATTGCGCGTGGCTGATGCCGCCGCCCAGGCGGGATCGGCCTGGGACACCCTGGTCACCGCATCGTCGTTCAGCGCCGAGATCATGACCCGGGCCGCCGGGCTGGGCATCCGCTGGAACCGCCATGTCACCGTCTGCCCGTAGGCCGGTCAGCGCTGGAAGATCGGCAGGTAGTGGTTGGGGATCTGCAGGATGACCAGGGCCATGCTGCTGGAGTAGGCCACGCTGCCGCCATCGCCGGACCACAGGCCGTTGCCGCCCTGGCGACGGACGATGGCCGGGGCGGTGACCGTCCAGTAGCGTTCCCAGTCCTGGGGATCGGGGCTGTGGAACATCGCCTGGCTGGTGTAGTACTGGCCATACCACCAGTGATAATCCCGGTCCTTGGCATAGGCGTCGACATGCCGGCGGAGGAAGGCCAGAGCGGGCCCGAGGGTCGCGTCGGCGGGGTCGTGGATGCCGGAGCCGATCAGGGACATGGCGCCGGCGGCGCAGCGGGGCACCTCGTCGGTGCCATCGCCGGTGCCCATGCCGGGGACATAGGAGAAGGTACCGTTGCCCTGGTGCATGGCGCGGACGAAGCCGAGGGCGCGCTGGATCGTCTCCTGGGTCCGGCCGCCGCCGATGCCGACATTGTAGGCGGCGCGCAGGGCCATGATCTGGCAGATGGTGACCGAGGTGTCCGCGTCCACCGGGGCCGGCGCGTAGCGCCACCCGCCCTGGCTGTTCTGGGATCGCCAGATCAGGTCCACCGCCGCCTCCAGCGCCTTGCGCACCGGCTGCTGGGGCGCCATCCCATAGCATTCCGCGAGGTAGAGCGTGGCGAAGCCGTGGGCGTACATGTTCCCGTAGGCGGCGCCCAGGTAGCCGGTCGCCCCATCCTGGGCGGCGAGCACCGCCGCCAGGGCCTTGGCCTGGACCTCGCGGAACGCGCCCCGGGTCGGGGTGTGGCCGCCGGCGAGGAAGGCCATGCCGGCGAGGGCGGTGATGCCCGCGCCTTCGCCGCCGATGTGGCCATCGGGCTGCTGCAGGCGGGCCAACGCGGCCAGACCTCGTTCGATGGCCGGACCGGGATCCGGGGCGTCGCCGGCGGCAAGGACCGCGGCGAGCACCGCGAGAAGGGCGGGGCGCAGGATCACGGCTGCTCCAGGAGGAGTTCGAGGTAGCGCTGGTAGACTTCCAGCACCGCGGGGGAGAGCTGCTGATCCCGGGCCTGGCGCAGCTTCTCGCGCACCTCCGGGGGCAGCCCGAGCAGACGGGCGTCGTCGTTGCGATCGACCTCGGCGGTGCCGGCGGCCTCGCCGGAACCCTGTGCGCCCGCGGTCCCCTGGGCCGGAGACTGGCCGCCCTCCTGGCCCCCCTGACCACCCTGGCCCTGGCCCTGGCCCTGGGAACCGGGGGGATCGCCCTGGGGACGGCCGGGCTCGTTCTGGGGGCCCCGGGGCTTGCCGGACGAGGACGATTCGCCGCCGCCGCCATCGCCGTCCGATTCCGCCAGGATCCGACGCAGGCTGTTCTCGACCACCTGGAGCTCCATCAGGGTCACCGCCCCCCGGTCGCCGGCCTGGAGCCGGCTCACCGCGGAGCGGGCGGCCCGGCCCGCGCGTTGGAGCAGCACGGCCGGACGGGACCCGGGACGGGTGGAGCGTTCGAGCAGTTCGACCAGATCCCGCACCTGGGCGGTGAGCGCGGCCAGATCCACCGCACGGCCGGCGACCACCGCATCCTGGGCCCCCTCGGCCATCGCCGCGAGCAGGGCCAGTTCCGCCGCCGCCGGGATCGCCGGGGCCTGGCCGCCGCCTTGACCGCCACCGCCGCCCTGGCCATCGGTGCCGCGCTTCGCCAGGGGCGAATTGCGGGCGACGTTCAGCAGGCGTTCGATCTCCGCCACCACCACCGCCAACAGATCCATGCCGCGCCGGCCGAGGGCCGGCCGGGCGAGATGCTGGTGCGACCAGTCCATGGTCGCGGCGACACGATCGATGGCGGCGACGACGATCGGGTGCTCCGCGGCGGCGCTGCGCACCTCGGCCTGGAGGCGCAGGCGGATGCCGTCCTGGCGTTCCGCCAGGTCCTGGATCGCGCGGCCGGCGGCGAAGCCGGGCTCCTCCTCGCCGAGGCCGACATGCACCGGCTGGGCGGCGACGAGCAGGGCCAGCTGCTCATCGCGCAGGGTTTCGAGCAGACGCAGGATGTCGGCCTCCGTGGGACCCTGCTCGGGCGGCTTGGCCTCCTGGTCGCCGAGGGCGCGCTGGAGCTGGCGGAGCAGGGCCGCGGCGGCGGCGGCCTGGGCCCCGCCGGCGGCGCGGTCGCCGCGCTGCAACGCCTCGGCGGCGGACTGCTGGGCGCCGGCGGCGGCATCCGCCTGGGCCTTGGGCTCGCCCTCCAGGCGCTGGGCGAGGGCATCGAGCTCCTCGCGCAGGGC
>CAMCAC010000018.1 GCA_945872305.1 Candidatus Kuenenia stuttgartensis
TGCGCGAAGCGCACCAGGGCCGCGTACAGCCCGTCCGCGGACATCAGTTCGGCATGGGTGCCCGTCTCGACGATGCGGCCGTGTTCCAGGACCAGGATGCGGTCGCAGTTCCGGACGGTGGCCAGGCGGTGGGCGATGAGCAGGGCGCCGCGGCCGGCGCAGGCGGTGGCCAGGGCGGCGTCGATGCGGCGCTCGCTGGGCGGATCAATGCTCGCGGTGGCCTCGTCGAGGAGCAGTACCGCCGGCCTGGCGGCCACCGCCCGGGCCAGGGCGACGAGCTGGCGCTCGCCGGCGGACAGGTTGCCGCCGCCGGGGGCGATGGCGGCGGCGAGTCCACCAAGCCGGGCTTCGAGATCCCCGGCGCCGATGGCGTCCAGGGCGCCGGCGGGATCGCCGCCGGCCAACGCCAGGTTGTCGCCCAGGGTCCCGGTGGTCAGGCCCGGATCCTGGGGCACCAGACCGAAGCGCCGGCGCAGGGCGTCGCGGTCGTGGTCCGCCACCGGCACGCCGTCCACCAGGATCCGCCCGCGTTGGGGCTGGTAGAGGCCGAGGATCAGGCCGACCAGGGTGCTTTTCCCGGCGCCGGTGGGACCGACCACGCCGATGCGCTGCCCGGGTTCCAGGGTGAAGGAGACATCGCGCAGGACCCAGTCCGGGCCGCCGCCGTCGCCACGCTCCTGGTAGGAAAACCACACGCCGGCGAACTCCACCCGGCCGGTGGCCGGGGGCGCTGCGCCCCCGCCGGGGGATTCCGCCGGCTCGTCGAGGAGGGCGAAGACCCGCTCGGCGCCGGCGCTGGCGTTCTGCCACAGCCCGATCTTGTCCGCGAGGTCGCGGATCGGAGCGAAGAGCATCTCGGTCCAGGCCAGGGCGGCGACCAGGGAGCCCACGGTCATGCGGCCCTCGGCCACCGCCTGCCCGCCGAGCCACAGGACCAGGGCGCCGGCGACCACGCCGCAGAAGCCGATCATGGGCAGGAACGAGCCGTTGACCCGCACCTGGCGCAGGCCGTGGGCGAGATCCGCGCCGTTGACCACCGCCAGATCCGCGTCGCAACGGGCCTCCTGGGCGGTGGCCCGGACCACCCGCCAGCCGTGCAGACGCTCCTGGAGCAGGCCGTTCACCCGCCCGACCGAGGCGCGCACCGCCCGGGCCGCGGTGCCGCCGAGCCGGTGGAAGCCCCACACCAGGACCACCACCACCGGCAGCACCGCCGCCACCGCCAGGGCCAGGGTCGGTTCATGCCAGACGAGCAGCACCGCCACCCCGGCGATGAGCAGCACATCCCGGGCGAGCTGGACCACCACGCCGGTGAAGGAATCGCTGATCGCCGCCACGTCGTTGGTCGCCCGGGTGGTCAGGCGGCCCACCGGCTCCCGGTCCAGGCGGCCCATGGGCAGGGCGAGGGAGTGGCCGGCGACCCGATCCCGCAGCCGGGCCATGATCCGCTGGCCGGCGCACTGGAGCAGTCCGCCCTGGGCCCACGCGGCGGCGAAACGCACCGCCCCGGCGGCCACCGCCAGGGTGACCAAGGCGTGCAGGGTCGGCAGGCCGTCGGCGCCCCGGGGGAACACCGTGTCGATGATCCGGCCGCTGATCCACGGCAGGAGCAGGTCCGCCCCCGCCACCGCCACCAGGCACAGCCCGGCCAGGAGCAGGGGCTTGGCCTCGGGCCGGACGAGGGTGAGGAGCCGGCGGATCATGGGGATTGCCCCGCGGCCCGGGCTTCGGCGGCCTCCAGCCGGGCGAGGTCCGCGTACCAGCCGGCGCCGGCGGCGAGCTCCGTCGGCGTCCCGCCCTCGACCACCCGGCCGCGGTCCAGGACCACCACCCGGTCGCAGGCCGCCAGGGCCGAGGTGCGGTGGCTGACGATGATCGTGGTCCGGCCACGCCGGGCGCCGGCGAGATGGGCGAGGATCTCCGCCTCGGTCCGGGCATCCACCGCCGACAGCGCATCGTCGAGGATGAGCAGGTCCGGCTCCGCGAGCAGGGCCCGGGCGATGGCGACCCGCTGGCGCTGGCCGCCGCTCAGGGTCACGCCGCGCTCGCCCACTTCGGTGTCCAGGCCCGCCGGCCAGGCGGCGAGATCCCGCTCCAGCCCTGCCAGGGCTGCGGCCCGGGCCACCGCCTCCCGCGGGGCGTCCGGCCGGGCGAAGGCGATGTTGTCCGCCACGCTCATGGCGAAGGCGAGAGGCTCCTGGGCGACGATGGCGGCCCGCCGGCGCAGGGCGCCCCGGTCCAGGTCGCGCAGGTCCACCCCGCCGATCCGCACCGTGCCCGCCGGCGGCTCCTCGATGCCGAGCAGCAGCCACGCCAGGGTGCTCTTGCCGGCGGCGGTGGGGCCGGCGATGCCGAGCACCGTCCCGGCGGTGATGGTCAGGTCGAGGCCCGCCAGGGCCGACGCCCCGGCGCCCGGGTAGGTGAAATGCAGGTCGCGCACCACCACCTCCGGCGCGCCCGGGGGCAGGGGGCGGGCGTCCGCCGGCGGGGCCTCGGCGGGCTCGGCGAAGATCGCCTCGACCCGGTCGAGGGCGGCGCGGCCCCGGCTGAGGGTGTTGATCGACCAGCCCACCGCCATCATCGGCCAGGCGAGCATGGCCAGCCAGCCGGCCAT
The DNA here is from genome assembly GCA_945872305.1 of Candidatus Kuenenia stuttgartensis. GTDB lineage: Bacteria > Planctomycetota > UBA11346 > UBA11346 > UBA11346 > CAMCAC01. The sequence continues at coordinate 2,615 of CAMCAC010000018.1, forward strand.
GGCGACGAAGGCCCCCGGCGTGATCCGCCCCTCGACCACCGCCGCGCCGCCGGCGACCATGAGGATCGCCCCGCCCAGGCCGGCGAGGGCGGTGATCGCCGGATCGGTCAGGGCGCTCACCGGGACCAGCCGCAGGTTGGCCTCCAGATGCGCACGGTTGCGTGCCGCCAGACGGGCGGCGGCGGCGGGTTCGCCGGCGGCGGCCTTCACCACCCGGGCGGCGGTCAGGTGTTCGCGCAGGGATTCCGTGTAGGCCCCGAACAGGGCCTGGACTGCGGCGAAGCGGCGGTGCACGACCCGCCCGGACCACCACACGAAGACCCCGAGCAGGGGCAACGGTGCGGCCACCGCCAGGGCGATCCGCCAGTCGGTCCACAGCAGCGCTCCGAGGGCGAAGGCGCCCAGCATCGCCGCATCGAAGGTCGCCATCACCCCGAAGCCGCAGGCCATGGCGATGGCGTCGAGGTCGTTGGTCGCCAAAGCCATCAGGTCCCCGGTCCCGGTGCGGGCGCGGACCCGGGCCGGCAGGCGCAGGGCATGGGCCGCGAGATCCCGGCGCAGGTCGTGGCGGATCACCCGGGCGGTGCCGACCAGCAGTTCCCGCCACAGGATGCGCAGCAGGACCATCGCCAGCCCGACCCCGGCGATGGCCAGGGCCCAGGTGCCGATGCGGTCGAAGCGTTCGGCCTTGAGATCGTCCACCGCCCCGGCGAGCAGCCAGGGCGACCACACCTGCACCGCATCGACCGCGAGCAGGGCGAGCAGACCGAGCGCGACCCGGCCGCGGTGGCGCCAGAGCAGGCCACGCAAGGTGGTGGGCTCCGGAGGGCGTGGTTCGGGAGGGGGCCCAGGCGGGGGACCGGCGGGTGGCGTGCTCACGGAGGCATCACGGTGCTGGTGTGGCATGGCCGGCCGCGATGGACGGTGACAGGACGGGGAACCTGCCGGCGGAGCCGATGTCGACCACCATTGCGACCGACGCGATCCGTCAGGTCCCGAAACCCGGAACCCGGAACCCGCTCACCCCAGATACAGGATCGCGTTGGACCCGCGGTCGATGACCAGCTTCCCGAGGCGGATCGACTCGACCTGGTGGTGCGAGAGGATCTGGCCGTAGGGGGTGGCGCGGGTGGTCGGATCGACCCGGCAGAGGGGGTTCGGGTGGTTGGCCTTGGCCAGCCGCTCGTAGGATTCGAGGAATTCCGCAGGGCAGTCGACCTTGCGGGCGTCGTAGCGCTCGGTCAGGGCCTGCTCTTCGGGCGAGGGTTTCTCGGCCTCGGCGGCGGCGGCGCGGACCTGGGCGACCCGGGCGGCGAGCTCATCGGACTTGCGCTGGAGGGCGGCGGACTTCTCCGCCAGGGCGGCCATGCGGGCGGTGATGTCCTTCACGCTCGCCTCGCGCTGGACCCGCTCGGACTTGGCATGCTCGATGCCGTTGATGATCGCCATGTACTCGCGGTTGGTCTTGGCGTTGGGCTGGTCGGCGCGCAGGCGGGTGATCTCGGCTTCGCAGCGGGCGATGTCGCCCTGGTACTGGCGGAGGAGGGCCTCGTGGCGGTCGTGCTCGGCCTTGGCGGCGGCGGCGGCGGTGGCGGCCAGGGCGGCGGCCTGCTCGGCCTTGGCCAGGTGGCCGCGCTTCTCTTCCCGGACCTGGCGGAGCTTGCGCCGCTCCAGATCGATGGTCCTGAGGTCGAGGAGTACGCTGATGATGGGGGACATGTCGGCTCCGCGGCCCCGCACTGTCGTTCCCGGGGCGTGGCTGCCAAGGGGGGTCCTGCCGCCGCCCGTGCTGGGTTGACGGTAGGTCCCCGTCGCGTCATCTACCGCGTCATGGACGGTGACCGCGACTACCCCATGGTGGGCGAGACGGTGGGTCTCTGGCGCCTCGTAGGCGGCCTGGGCCGGGGCGGCATGGGCGAGGTCTACGAGGCGGAATACGACTTCGTCCACATCCTCACCCTGCGCTACAGCCCGGAGCAGCGCGACATCCTGCGCGGCGAGCTGGCCGGCCTGCCGCGCGGCGAGCAGGCCCGCCTGGCCGCCGAGGTGCTGGGCACGCCCCTGCCCCCCGAGGCCCGCTTCGCGATCAAGATCTGCAATGCGCGCACCGGCACCGCCGGCCACAAGCGCTTCCTCCAGGAGGCCGAGCTGGCGGCGCGGCTCGGCGACCACCCGTACATCGTCAGCGTGCATGCGGTCAACGGCGGCCTGGACCACGCCGCGGCGGCCCGCCGGGTCGAACTCGACCGGGGCCGCTACCGGGATGTGGCGTTCATGGTCATGGACCTGGCGACCCGCACCTGGGACCACACCCGGCTGACCATCGGCGAGGCGGTCCACGTGGTGCGCTGCATCGCCACCGCCCTCGACCACGCCCACGCCAAGGGGGTCGTCCACCGCGACCTCAAGCCGGAGAACATCCTCGGTTCCATCGAGCATCCGCTGCTCACCGACTTCGGCATCGCCAAGGAGATGGAGCAGGACGAGGGGCTGACCCGCACCGGGCAGATCATCGGCACCCTCGACTACATGAGCCCGGAACAGGCCACCGATGCCAAGCGGGTCGACCACCGCAGCGACATCTATTCGCTGGGCGTGGTGCTCTACGAGTTCGCCACCGGCGGCGGGCTGCCGTACTCGCACAAGCTCGACCGGGATTCGTGCCTGAGTGCGATCCGCAGCGACCGGGTGTCGCCGCGCTGGCCCCGGGAGCACCTGCCCGGGTTCCCGGTCGGCTTGGAGCGCATCGTCCTCAAGGCGATGTCGCACCGGATGGAGGACCGCTACCAGGCGATGTCCGAGTTCATCACCGACCTCGACCGCTTCACCCGCGGTGAATGGATCTCGCCCATCGGCCGGGTGCGGCCGTGGGATCTGCTGCGCTTCCAGGTCCGCTACCGGCCGCGCCTCGCCTGGGGCTCCGGTGTCGGGGCCGCGGCCCTCCTGTGCCTGGCCGCCTGGGTCTGGGTGGTGCCGCTGTTCGATGCCCGGCGCCGGCTCGCCGATGCCCAGCTCGACCGGCTCGAGGGCATGGTGGCGGACCTCGCCGGCGGGGTCCGCACCCAGCCGGACCGCGATGAAGCGAGGGCCCTGGACCGCCTGCGCAGGGAGCTGCCTGGCCTCGGGTATGACGACCTCGCGGACCGCCTTGCCGCGGTCGAGATGGGCCTGCTGCGCAACCGCCGTCTGGTGGTGGCGTTCTCCGCCAATCAGGCGACCGATGTGCAAACGGGCATGATGAAGAGCCTGGAACTGGCGGCCAACATCCCCACCCCGCGCTGGGGTCTGCATGCGGACGGCGGTCTGCGCATCGACACCGACATGGCCCTGACCCTGGGTCCCTACGGCATCGGTTCGACCTACGGGTACCTGGTCCTCCAGGCGCCGACCTGGGAGGGCTTCATGATGGAGTGCAGCGACGACCGCCGACCACCACAGCATCGGCTGCGCTGGTCGGTCCAGGATGGCATGCTGCGCCTGATCCACTCCTCCCGCGGCGTGCTCCGCGAGGAACGCCTGGTCGGATCCCGCCTGGGCATCGCCCTGGAGGCCGAGCCGGGCGGGATCAGGAGCTGGATCAACGGTCAGCCGCAGCTGCACCGGGGCGTGTCCGGTCTGCGCGCCGATTCCGGTGGCATGTGGACGATCAACCTGACCCGCGGCACCGTGCTGGTGCGCTGCGAACTGTTCCCGGACGGGCCCTGACCCCGGGTGGGCCGGTTGCCGGTGCGCCGGCTTCGGCGTATGGTCGTGCATGGACACGGACCGGACCCAGACGCTTGCCACCGACCTGAGTGGCGATCGAGGCCCGGCTTTCCAGGGCAACGACGGACCCATCGGTGAGCCGCCCGCCTCCCTGGGCGGTTGGGTGCGTGGTCGGCGACTGGGCATGGGCGGCATGGGTGCGGTCTACGAAGCGACCCGGGACGGTGTCCGGGCCGCCCTCAAGGTCCTGCGCCCCGGCGCCCTGGAGCAGGGCGATTTCCGTGCCCGCTTCGAACGCGAGGCCGCCGTCATGCGGCGGGTCGCCCATCCGCATGTGGTCGGGCTGGTCGATGCGGGGGTCGAGGCCGGCTGGCCGTGGATGGCCTTGGAGTACATGCCGAGTGGCGACCTTGCCGGGCATCTGCGCCGGCGCGGCCAACTCTTCGAAAAGGAGACGCTGCACATCGCCGTCCAGCTCGCCGAGGCGCTCGAAGCGCTGCATGCGGTCGGCCTGATCCACCGCGACATCAAGCCGGCGAACATCTTCCTCGACAAGACCCGGGGCGCCCAGGCGATCGACGTGCGGCTCGGCGACCTGGGCATGGCCCGGGCGAGCGACGGGGCCGACCGCATGACCATGACCGGCACCGCCTGCGGGACGCCGGCCTACATGGCCCCGGAGCAGGTGCGCGGCATCGCCGACCAGGACGCCCGGGTCGATCTGTATGCGGTGGGCACCACGCTCTTCACCGTGCTGACCGGCCATGAGCCGTTCCACGGCGACACCATCTATGTGGTCACCCATGCGGTGCTGAACCAACCCCTGCCCAACATCCGCACCGCCAACCCGCAGGTCAGCGACGGGCTCGTGGCGATCATCGCGAAGCTGTGCGCCAAGGACCGCGGCGAGCGCTACCAGTCCGCCGCGGAGCTGCGCGCCGACCTGGAGCGTTTGCGGGACGGCAAACAGCTCCTCCATGTCGCCGCACCGAGCGCGACGCGGATCTTCGAGGAGGTGGCCGGATCGCCGGCGCCCCGGCCAGCGTCCCTGGCCGGTGGTGGCGGCGATGGCGGAGGCAGTGGCGGCGGCGGGGGATTCCTCGCCGATCTCGACTGGGGCCGCATCCTCCGCCTGGGCATCCCGGCGGTGGTGGCCATTGCGGCCCTTGCCGGGCTTTCGGCGTGGATGGGAGCGAAGACCGCAGACCGGCCCGGCACCGCCTCGGCGCCGGAGCCTGTCAGCGATGCGGCGGGTGCCGTGGCCGCCGGCCGTCTGCTCGGGGTCCCGGCACGGTTCCGCTGGATCCCCGGTTCTGGAGGCACGGCCGGCTGCTGGATGCTTGAGGACGAGATCGCCGGGGCGCTGTGGTCAGCGGTGGTCGGCGGATCCGCCGAGGATCCCGCCCTGCCGGTGGCCGCGGTGTCCTGGGACGAGGCGGAAGCCTTCATCATCGCCCTTGCCGGCAAGGTGCCGGCCCTGGCGCCGCGCATCCCGAGCGAGGAGGAGTGGGATCAGGCCGCCGGGGTGGTCCGGGACGCGGAGCCCGCCGCGGATCCGCCGGCGGAGATCCTTTCCTGGTGGCAGTCCCAGGGCGACGATGCGCCCCTGCTGCCGGAGCTGCGGCTCGCCCTCGCCCGGGCCGGTCTCGCGGTGCGGCCCCGGCCGGCGGCGCCGGGGACCGGCCTGCGCCATCTGGGCGGCAACCTCCAGGAGTGGGTGGTGGGCCAGCGGGATGGCCAGCCGGTGCCGGTGCTGCGCGGCGGCTCCGTCGTCCACCCGGCCAAGGCCCAGATCCCCGCCACCCGGCACGAGGTCGCCGACACCGCCGGGGAGCCGTGGGTGGGTCTGCGCTTCGTCATTCCCGGGACAGGCCCCGGGGCGTGGCCGGCGGGGCTGGATCCCTGATCAGCGGGCGGAGCGGGCCGCGGCCATCGCAGCGGCGGGCTCGCGGCCGAGCAGCATCCGGAGGACCGCCTTCTGGGCGTGCAGACGGTTCTCTGCCTGGTCGAAGACGATGGAGCGCGGATGCTCCATGGCGCCGTCGGTGATCTCCTCGTCGCGATGCGCCGGCAGGCAGTGCATGATGCGGCACTGGCCGTCGGCGTGGGCGAGAAGGGCTTCGTTGATCTGGTAGCCGGCGAAGTCGCGCAGACGTTGGGCCTTTTCGGCCTCCTGGCCCATGCTCGTCCACACGTCGCTGTAGAGCACATGGGCGCCCTTGGCGGCGGCGACCGGGTCGTGGACCACCTCGACCCCGAGGGCGGCGGCCTCGGCGGCGGCGAACGCGTAGGCCTTCGGGCAGGCCAGGACCATGCGGCTTCCGGCGAGGCGGCAGGCGTGGGCCAGGGAGCGGGCGACGTTGTTGCCGTCGCCGACGAAGACCACCTTCAGCCCATCGATCCGGCCCAGGTGCTCACGCACCGTGAGCAGGTCTGCGAGGGCCTGGCAGGGATGCTCGGTGTCGCTCAGGCCATTGATCACCGGTTTGCCGGCCCAGCGGGCGAGGCCGGTGACGGTGTCATGGCGGAACACCCGGGCCATGACGCCGTCGTAGTAGCGGCCGAGGACCCGGGCCACGTCCTGCACCGCTTCGCGGGTGCCGATGCCGACCTCCTCGCCGCGGATGTAGGTGACGGTGCCGCCAAGCTGGACCATGGCCTGCTCGAAGGACAACCGGGTGCGCAGGGACGGCTTCTCGAAGACCAGGGCGAGGGCGCGGCCGCGGCAGGCGTCCTCCTCGATGCCGGCCCGGCGGCGGGCCTTGAGCCACACCGCGAGGTCGAGCAGCGCCGTGAAGCCGTCGTGGTCGAGATCGGCGAGGGAGAGGAAATGGCCGCTGTTCACCCCCCGTCCCGCCTTCGGCGCGACCGCCGGCTTCGCCGGCGCCGTGGCCTTGGCCACGGGTGGCGTGGTTTTTCCGGGGGCTTTGCCCCCGGACCGCGCCTTCGGCGCTCCCCCTCGCGGCCTGTGGCCGCTCATGACGCCAGCCTCAGTTCCGTGCCGACGCCCTCCTGGGTGAAGATCTCCAGGAGCAGGGCATGGGGCTGCCCGGCGGCGACGATGTGGATCTTGCCCACGCCCTGGCGCAGGGCGGCGATGCAGCTCTCGACCTTGGGGATCATGCCGTCCTTGATCACGCCCGTGCCGACCAACTCGCGGACCTGCACATCGGTCAGGGACGGGAGCAGGGAGCGGGGGTCCTTGGGGTCGGTCATCACGCCGGGGACCGAGGACATGAACACCAGCTTCACCGCGGCCATGCCGGTGGCGACCGCCAGGGCGATGTCGTCGGCGTTGGTGTTCATGGCCCGGCCCTGGCCGTCGATGGACAAAGGCGGGACGACCGGGATCAGGCCGCGGCCGACGAAGCGCTGGATGCGCTCGCGGTCGATGCCGGTGGGCTGGCCGACCAGCCCGAGCTGGGGATCCATCGGCTGCCCGCGCACCACCTCGTGGCGGGGCGGGCACAGGCCGACGGCGCAGCCGCCGAGATCGAAGATGCGGTTGACGATGCGGGCGTTCAGCTTTTCGACCTCGGTCTGCATGATCGCCATGGTCGCCTCGTCGGTGACCCGACGGCCGCCGACGAAACGCGGGACCAGCCCGGCGGCCTCCATGGCGCGGCTGATCGACTTGCCGCCGCCGTGGACGAGGACCGGGTTCACGCCGACCTGCTCCAGCCACACGAGGTCTGTGAGCAGCGCATCGAGCACCGCGTCGTCCTCGATCGCCTCGCCGCCCACCTTCACCACCATGCACTGGTCGTGGAACCGTTTCAGGAACGGCAGCGCCTCGATCAGGACATCGGCCTTGCGTGTCGCCTCGTCAACCACGGGTCGTTCTCCGGGGAAAGGGAGCCTTATATCCCGATAACGGCGCTTGTCGAGTTATGTTCCAGTGAGCCACCCTCGCCGGGCAGGTGGCTGGAGTCCGTCGGCAGTTCCGGATACGGTGGATGCATGGCACAGCCTCTGCCCTCGCCCATCCCCCATGCGTGGACCCTGCCCCTCGCCATCACCGGCCGTCTGGGTGACGGGCCCGGCCGCCAACGGGCGATGGCGGCGGATGGCCACCTGCTGCTCGTCCTCCACCAGCCGCCGGAACCGGGGCGCAAGGACCGGGTCGGCCGGCTGTTCTGGCGTTCGCCGGACGGCTTCTGGCGGGACAGCGGCGGCAACCACGGCCCCGAAGAGGTCCGCCGCCTGATCGACGCCTACCGCACCGCCGTCGAGGCCATCGAGGCGCGCATCGCCGGCGACGAGGCGAGCGCCGAGGCCTGCTTCCAGGCCCTGCGCGCCGGCCGGCCCCTGCACCGGTCCGTCCGCAACCTGCACGCCGCCGTGCAGGAGGCCCGGACCCTGGTCGACGATCCCGTGCTGATCCGCCTGCGCGACGCGGCGGCGGGGGTCGAACGCAGTGTGGAACTGGCCATGGCCGAGGCCCAGGTCGGTCTCGACTACGCCGTCGCCCGTCAGGTGGCGGACCACGGCCGGGCCCAACACCGGCTCAACATCCTCGCGGCGATCTTCCTGCCGGTGACCGCCATCGGCACCGTCCTCGGCATGAATCTCCACTCGGGCCTGGAACAGGGGCCCGCGGTATGGTTTTGGATCGCCACTGCCGCCGCGGTGGCCGCGGGCTTCGTGGTCCTGGTCGCGATCCGGCGGTGATGGCCGGCCGGTAGCCACCGGGAAACGAACCGCCCCCGGCGGGGGCCGGGGGCGGTGGACGGCTCCGGGCGGTCAGGGGCTCACAGCCAATGACGGTCCAGGGACTGCAGGGCTTTCATGTAGTTGGCCCGCTCGTAGACCGCCGGATCGCCGACCGCGGCGGCGCTCATGGCACCGCACATCTCGCCGACCGAGGCGTACTCCTTCTCCGCCATCCAGCCCTTGAGCTCGTCGAGGATGCGGGCGATGCGCTGCACGCCGTGGGCCAGGGGCGCCGAGGCGACGCAGGCGACCTTGGCGCCGGCGAGGATCGCCTTCACGAGGTCGGCGCCGGTGTGGACGCCGCTGGTCAGGGCGAGATCCGCCTCGACCTTGCCCTTGAGGATGGCGGTCCAGCGCAGGGGCAGGCGCAGGTCGTGGCTGGTCGACAGGACCAGGTTCGGCACCACCTCCATCTGGTCGATGTCGAGGTCCGGCTGGTAGAAGCGGTTGAACAGGACAAGGCCGTCGGCGCCCGCCTCGTGCAGGCGTCGGGCGGTATTGGGCAGCGAGGTGAAGAACGGGTGGATCTTCACCATCAAGGGCATCCTCACCGCGGCGCGGATGCGGGTGACGAGCTGGCAGTAGCGGCGCTCCAGATCCTCGCCGGTCTCGCTGGGATCGGTGGGGATCCAGTAGAGGTTCAGTTCCAGGGCGTCTGCACCGGCGTCGGCGATGCGCTTGGCGTAGTCGGTCCAGCCGCCGGCGGTGGCCCCGTTCAGGCTGGCCACCACCGGGATCTTGAGGGTGCCCTTGGCGACCTGGATCTGGTTCAGGTATTCATCAGGGCCGGTGGCCGCGGCGAGGACCTCGGGCAGGTAGGAATCCGCCTCGGGGTTGCCGCCTTCGCCCCGGGAGAGGTTGTGGTCCAGGGCGAAGGACTGGTGGCGGAGCTGCTCCTCGAAGAGGGATGGCAGCACCACCGCCCCGGCTCCCGCCTGCTCGGCGCGGACTAGGGAGTCGATGCGCTTGGAGAGGGGCGAGGCCGCGAGGACCAGGGGGGTCTTCAGCTTCAGGCCGCACCAGGTCGTGGTCAGATCGGTCATGGTCGGGTTCCTTCAGGCGTTGGCGGCGGTGTCGGGGGTGGACGGCGCGGCCGGGGTGTGGGCCGCAGCGAGCTGGCCGTACAGGGCCCAGCGCGTGACCGCCTCCTTGCGGGCGATCACCGCGAGGGCGTCGGCCCGGCCCGGATCCGCCTGCTTGAGCATGGTGAAGCGGGTCTCGCCGGCGCGGTACTGGTCGAGGGTCGCGGTCGGGTCCTTGCTGTCGATGCACAGCGGGGACTTGCCTTCCTTGGCCAGGTCCGGGTTGAACCGGTAGAGCGGCCAGTGGCCCGAGGCCACCGCGAGCTTCTGCTGCTCCAGACCCTTGTGCATCGCGATGCCGTGGGCGATGCAGTGCGAGTAGGCGATGACCAGGGCCGGACCGTCGTAGGCCTCGGCTTCGGCGAGGGCCTTCAGGGTCTGGGCGTCGCTCGCGCCCATGGCGATGCGGGCGACGTAGACATTCCCGTAGGCCATGGCCATCAGGCCGAGGTCCTTCTTGAATCCGTCCTTGCCGTTGGCGGCGAACTTGGCCACCGCGCCGGTCGGGGTCGACTTCGACGCCTGGCCGCCGGTGTTGGAGTAGACCTCGGTGTCGAGGACGAGGAGCTTCACGTTCCGCCCGCTCGCCAGGACATGGTCGACGCCGCCGTAGCCGATGTCGTAGGCCCAGCCGTCGCCACCGATGATCCACACCGAGCGGCGGACCAGCATGTGGGCGATGCTCTCGAGCCGGCGGGCGCGGGGATCCGCGATGCCGGGCAGGTGGGCGCGCAGACGCTCGACCCGGGCCCGTTGGGCTTCGATGCCGGCGTCGTCCTTCTGGGCGCCGCCCAGCACATCGGCGGCGAGGTCGGCGGGCAGCTTCTCGGCCAAGGCCTTGACCAGGGACATCGCCTCGGTGTGGGTCTGGTCCACGGACAGGCGCATGCCGAGACCGAATTCCGCATTGTCCTCGAACAGGCTGTTGGCCCAGGCCGGGCCGCGACCCTTGCGGTCGGTGGTCCACGGGGTGGTCGGCAGGTTGCCGCCGTAGATCGATGAGCAGCCGGTGGCGTTGGCGATCATCAGGCGGTCGCCGCACAACTGGGACAGCAGTTTCAGGTAGGGGGTCTCGCCACAGCCGCCGCAGGCGCCGCTGAACTCGAAGAGCGGGGTCTGGAGCTGGCTGCTCTTGACCGTGGTCGGGGGGACGACGGTGCGCGAGACGTCGGGCAGGGTCTCGAAGAACTCCCAGTTGCGCCGCTCGGCCTCGCGCACCGGCGCGGCCGGGACCATGGCCAGGGCCTTGCGGCCGACCTGCTTCTTGTCCTTGGCGGGGCAGGTCTCGACGCACAGGCGGCAGCCGGTGCAGTCATCCGGGGAGACCTGGATGGTGAAGAGTCCCGGGACCTCCTTGAAGCTCGACTTCAGGCTCTTGAAGCCCTCGGGCGCGCCAGACAGGAGGGCGCCGTCGTAAGCCTTGGCCCGGATGCAGCCGTGCGGGCAGACGAAGGCGCACTTGCCGCACTGGATGCAGACATCGTGGTTCCAGGTCGGGACATCGACGTTGATGCCGCGCTTCTCCCACTTGCTGGTGCCGGTGGGGAAGGCGCCGTCGACCGGCATGGCGGAGACCGGCAGGTCGTCGCCCTTGAATCCGGCCATGGCGCCGAGCACATCCCGCACATAGGCCGGGGCGCCGCCGCCGATGGCCGGGGTCAGGGCGCGGGCATTGGTCGGCGCCGCGGGCACCGCCACCTCGTGCAGGCCGGCGACCGAGGAGTCGATGGCCGCCAGGTTGGCCTGGACCACCGCCTCGCCGCGCTTGCTGTAGGTCTTGATCACGGCCTTCTTGATCCGCTCGATGGCGTCCTCGCGCGGGAGGACCTCGGCGAGGGCGAAGAAGCAGGTCTGCATCACCGAGTTGATGCGCAGGCCGAGCCCGGCGGCGTGCGCCACCTTCGTCGCATCGATGATGAACAGGCGGAGCTTGCGGTCGATGATGTGCCGCTGGGCGTCGGTGGGCAGGGTCGAGAAGTAGGATTCCGCGGGATCCGGGGTGTTGACCAGGACCGTGGCGCCGGGGGCGGCCAGGGCGAGGCAGTCCACCCGGTCGAGGAAGGCCGGCTGGTGCACGGCGACGAAGTCGGCGCTGCGGATCAGGTACGGGGAGTTGATCGGGTTGGGGCCGAAGCGCAGGTGCGAGACGGTCATCGATCCGGACTTCTTGGAATCGTAGACGAAGTAGCCCTGGGCGTGCAACCCGGCGCCTTCACCGATGATCTTGATCGAGTTCTTGTTCGCACCCACGGTGCCATCGGCGCCCAGGCCGAAGAACACGCAGCGGCGCGCCTTGGGATCCTCGATCGTCCAGGAGGCATCGACCGGGAGGCTCAGGCCGCCCACGTCGTCGGTGATGCCGACCGTGAAGCGCGGGCGCGGCCGGGCGGTGGACAGTTCGGTGAACACCGCCTTGGCGTCGGCGGGGGTGAACTCCTTCGAGCCCAGGCCGTAACGGCCGCCGGTGCAGATGATGGCCCGGCCGGCTTCGGCCAGGGCGCTGACCACGCTCAGGAACAGGGGCTCGCCGGCGGTGCCGGGCTCCTTGGTCCGGTCGAGGATGGCGACCCGCTTCACGCTGGCGGGCAGGGCGGCGAGGAGGGCCTCGGCAGGGAAGGGCTGGAACAGCCGGATGACCAGGCTGCCGACCTTCTCGCCGGCGGCGGCCAGGGCCTCGGCGGTGGCGTTCACCACCGCGGCACCGGAACCCATGCTCACCACCACGCGCTCGGCGTCGGGCGCACCGCGGTACTCGACCACGCCGTAGCGACGGCCGGTCACGGTGGCGAAGCGGTCGAGGACCTTCTGGAAGGCCTCGGGTACCTTGGTGTAGAACGGATTGCAGGCCTCGCGGCTCTGGAAGAACACATCGGGGTTCTGGGCGGTGCCGCGCAGGATCGGGCGGTCCGGGTCCATGCTGCGGGCGCGGTGGGCGGCGATGGCCTCGTCGCTGACCACTTGGCGGAGCTGATCGTCGCTGATCGGCACCATGGTGGCGATCTCGTGCGAGGTGCGGAAGCCGTCGAAGGCGTGCAGCACCGGCACCCGGGATTCGAGGGCGGTGGCATGGGCCACCGCGGCGAGGTCGTGGGCTTCCTGGACCGAGGTGCCGATGAGGATCGACCAGCCGGTGGGGCGCACGCCCATGATGTCGCTGTGGTCGCCGAAGATCGACAGGCCGTGGGTCGCGATCGCCCGGGCGGTGACGTGCATCACCGCCGGCTGCAGCTCGCCCGCGAGCTTGTACATGTTCGGGATCATCAGCAGGAGGCCCTGGGACGCGGTGAACGTGGTCACCAGCGAACCGGCGAGCACCGCACCGTGCAGGGCGCCGGCGGCGCCGCCTTCGGACTGCATCTCGACCACCGTGGGGACCTGGCCCCAGAGGTTGGTCTTGCCCTTGGCCGACCATTCGTCGGCGAACTCACCCATGTTGGTCGAGGGGGTGATCGGATAGATCGCGATCACCTCGCTCAGGCGATGGGCGACAAGGGCCGCGGCCTCGTTGCCATCGCAGGTCAGGCGGGGGGCGGCCTTGGGAAGGGGCTGGGCGGCGATCGTCATGGGGACTGCTCCGTCGTGATGACCGCATGGTAATCAGGACTGTTGGATCCCGATAGCCTCTAGGCCACCAATGCGGCCCCCGTGCAGACCCCGCGCCCCACCCGCCGCCGGCATCGCATGGGAGGAGGGCGCGAGGAACTTTCCGTTGACAAACAGGATAATAGCATCCACATATTTACCACTTTTCTGACGGGCACCTCGCCACGGTGCTGTTCACGGTGGAGTTCGAGGTTTACAAGGAGGTCGGGAGATCGCGGAGGGCCGCGGAGGACATCGGTACGGGTCACGGTTGCGTCGCTGGTTCATGTCTGCATCCCTCCGCGGCCCTCCGTGTCCTCCCGATCTCCTGTTTCTGCAGCGTCAGGAACGGGCCCCTGGCCGTGGTGGCGTTTGCGGTGGAGTTCGAGGTTTACAAGGAGGTCGGGAGCTCGCGGAGGGCCGCGGAGGACATCAGTACAGACCACGGTGGAGCCCGTGGTCCATGTTTGGATCCCTCCGCGGCCCTCCGATTCCTCCCGACCTCCTGTTTCTGCAGCGTCAGTTCCCTAATGGAAACGCACGAGCCCCGGGGGTTCGCCCCGGGGCCCGTCGCGTCGTCCGGATGATCCGAGGATCAGCTGCGGCGCACTGCCGGATCGGCGCCGATGGTGCCGACCAGCCGCTCGCGCCAGGCCGGGGCCGAGACGCGGTCGAGCATTGCCTTGGCCCGGGCGAGGCGGTCCGCCAGGCCGAGGCGCTGGGCCACTTCGCCGTGGTCGTCGGCGAGGAAGCCTTCCAGGCTGGCCACGTGGCGGGTCCAGGTGGCGATGTCGAGGGCCTGCTGGCAGGCCAGCCGCTCCTTGTACCAGTCCGAGGCGAGCAGGTGCTCGCGGGTGAACATGGCGCGCACCTCGGGATGGGTGATGCCCTTCCCGTTCCACGAGCCGGTGGCCATGATGTGGAGCAGGGCCTTCAGGGGCGGGCAGGCATCCTCGACGGTGCCGTCGGCGAGGTACGACTTGGCCACGTTGGTCTGGGCGTCGACGATGTTGTCGACGCCGTCGGCGAACACCGCCAGGTCCTGGGTCTCGGGGCGGAGCAGCGCGTTGTCGAAGACCGCGGTGCCGTTGTCGAAGATGCGCCCGAAGTAGTCGTGGAGGAACTTCTGGGTGATGCGCCAGCCCAGGCGGCTGGCGAGGACGGTGCGGCCTTGGAACTCGAAGTCCTTCACCTGCTCCAGGTGGCCGGCCTTGATCAGGGCTGCGGCGGTGCGCTCCTCGGGACGCAGACGGCACCACACCTCGGGGACGAGGAGGGAGATGTCATGGTCCATGCGGCCCTTGGGGCCGACATAGCCGGCGGCGGATGAGAACCCGTCGTGGCCGGTGAGGATCATGCCGATGAGGGCGTTGTTGAGGTCCGCGGTGGCGCGGACCGCGTTGAACGGTCCCTTGGTCAGGGCGCCTTCGCTGCCGGCTCCGGTGGTCGAGGGCGACTTGCCGGTGAGGCTGCTCACGAAGTCCATGAACAGTTCGGGCAGTTCCTGGTAATGGATCGGGTTGAACACGCACAGGGCGCGCACACCGGGCTCCGGCGGGTTGTTGCGCCGGCCGCACAGCACCCCGTCGACCGGGATGACCAGGTCCTTGTCCGCCGGGATGCGGCGGTGGATGCGCAGCGCCATTTCCGCCGCCTTGCGCGGGCGGGGATTCCCGAAATCGGGGCGGAGCTGCAGGTAGCGCGGGTTCTTGCTCGGCTTGCCGTCGATCAGCCGGGGCACTGCGGAGCTGATGGTGAACTTGTCGCCATGTGCCACCGCGGCCGAGAGGTGGTTCGCCATCGGTTCGGTGTACTTGTCGAAGCGGACGAAGTCGTCGATTTCGGACTGGACTTCGCTGGTCTTCATCGGCTGGTAGTTCGAGCAGAACAGGCTGCCCGCGGACATGTCCTTCTCGGTCTGCTTGTCGTAGCCGCGGTGGACGGCGTCGTCCGGGCGCTGGAACAGGCGGGCTTCGCAGTTCTGGGCCAGCTTGTAGCTCTTCGCCGGGTCGAGGCCGACCCAGGCGCCGGGGACGACCACTGACGCCGTGATGTCGTCCTCCATCTGGATCTTCTCGGCCGGCATGAAGTCCTGGCGCAGCTTGAAGGTCTTCCAGGAGCCGTCCTGGTCGAGACCGACCCGCAGGTAGGAACCGACCAGCGGACGGGTCTTGAGCTTGAGTTGGAAGCCCGGGCGGCCGTTGATCTGGTCGAGGATGAAGTTCTTGCGCCAGTCGGTGCCCCAGGCGGGGTTGTAGAAGCGCTTCACGATGAAGACGAGGGGCCAGATGTGGTGCGGCACCGATTCCAGCCACGCGTTGTACTCGGGCGTGAACTCGTCGTTCGGGGTGAACATCTTGATCACCGAGCCGAGGCTGCGCTCGGGTGACAGCACCGGGCGGCTGGCCCGCTTGCTGTAATCCGGGGTGAACTGCGGCTTGAGCCGCTTGCTGTAGTCGAACAGCGCCCCATCGAGGATCTTCTGGACCAGGGCCATGTCGCGCTCGACATCGGTGACCACGATGGGCCCGTAGAGCACGGCGTCGGCCAGGCGCTTCGAGATCTCCGACTTGCCGCCGCCGGACACGGTGCACGGCTTGTGGCAAAAGGTCCCGGCCGGGCTGGTGCCGATCAGGCGCCAGCTCGGGGCGCCGGGATGCTTCTGAGCGTGGACCTGGTAGCCGGTGGGGTGGATGTAGGTGTGGCCCAGACGGAGCGGGATCGAGGATTTGCCATCGTTCCAGCTCACCGTCCGTGCATGCAGCTCGACCTTCACATCGTGGGGGACGAGCACCGAGGTCGGGTCGTCGCGCAGGATCGCATGGCCTTCGGCCTGGGGGATGGCCCGTTCGCCGAGCAGGGCCAGGGTCTCGGCCAGGGTGCGCTTGCTGGCGCCGATCGAGCGGTCCGGGACCCAGGTGTCGCCGAGGTTGAATGACGGGAAGGCGAGGGCGCCGCCGGCGTGCTCCTCTTCGGCCAGTCCGCCGAGGTTGGCGGCGAAGCCGATCTGCGTCTTCACCTCCTTCTTACAGTAACCGAAGTAGTTGTCGGCGATCAGAGTCACCATCACGCCATCGGCGGTGCGGTGGGTGAGCTTGAAGGCGGAGCCGCCATTGTAGCGCTCCTTGGGGTCCTTCCAGCACATGCCTTCGCGGCGCTGGCGCTCGTCGGCCTGGTCGAAATGGGGCAGGCCGAGTTCCTGCTTGGTCAGGGTGGTCAGGTGCGGGGCGAGGATCACGCAGCCGGTGTGGCCCGACCAGTGGTCGGTGTCCAGTCCGGCGTCGTTCTCCGGCAGATAGGGGTCGCCGGCGTTGCCGAAGATCGACTCGACGAAATCCAGGTTGGCCACCAGGGATCCAGGCACCAGGAAGCGGATCTCCATGCGCTGCTCGGCGCTCACCCCGGGGATCTCAGGGCGGACCAGGGGGCGCAGCATCAGGCTGGCGAACACCCGGGCCGGGCGTTCCCAGGTGGCGGTGAACGGCAGCACCAGGTGGTCGGCCGGGGGGCGCAGGGCGGCGGCGAACAGCTTGGCGAAGGTGCCCAGGGGCACCGCGTACTTGTCGAAGGGCACCGCCAGGCCGCCGGTGGCGACGTGGAACGAGCCCTGGGTGGTGCGGCGGTCGTTGAGCGGGTTGTGCAGGACGCCGTTGGCGAGGCGGTACGAACTCAGGATCGCGCTGTGGTGCTCATCCGCGTTCTCCGGCAGGCTCGCTTCCCGGGCCAGGCCGTGACGATCGAAGGCAAGCGTATCCGGGGGAAGACGGCCGCATCCCGCCCCCAGCGTCCGGTCGAGGAATCCCTGGATGCGGGCGTCGATCGGGCTCAGGCGGTCATGGAGGAGCCGGCAACGCTCGCGGTGGTTGGTGATGAGATCGAGGGAGCCTTCACCGAACTCCGGCTTGGCATCCCCATGACCAAGGGCCAGCAGTTTGAGATGCAGGGTGCGACGGAGCCACTTGGCTTCGGAGTTGTGGCTGCCGCCGGTGGGGGAGATGCCGAACGCGCGAATAGGGTCCATGGGGTCCTCGTCGGTAGCATCCGCGGCTGCATGCATGGAGGCAAGGTAGCAGCGGATCACGGCTCCGATTCATGCATGGATCAGCCAGGAATCATTCCGCCCGGCAGTGTCGATCGGCCATTGCCGCCGGTTGGCGCATGATCGCCCATGCGGATACCCGAATCCCGATCAGCGCGAAGGCTCCGTGCGTGGTCCCGGAGCCAGGGCGCAGGCCGCTGCGCCGATGAGGGCCGCAGCCAGTGACCCGAAGATGATCCCGAGCTTGGCCACATCGATCAGGCGCTCGTCGGTGAAGGCGAGGGAGCCGATGAACAGGCTCATGGTGAAGCCGATGCCGCCGAGCGCCGACACCGCCGCGACCTGGGCCCAGGAGACACCGGCGGGCAGGCTGGCCAGGCCGCTGCGCACGGTCAACCAGGCAAGCAGGGTGATCCCCAGGGGCTTGCCCACCACCAAGCCGAGGGCGACTCCCCAGAACAGGGCGTCGTGCAGGGCCGCCGCCAGATTGCCCGACAGGGCGACGCCGGCGTTGGCCAGGGCGAACACCGGCAGGATCACGAAGGTCGTCCAGGGATGCAGGGCATGCTCCCAGCGGTGCAGGGTCGAAGCATGGTCCGCATCGCTGCGGATCGGAATGGTGAGGGCGAGCAGCACGCCCGCCACGGTGGCATGGACGCCGCTCGCCAGGACCAGGGCCCAGAGCACGATCCCGCCCACGGCGTAGGGCAGCCCATGGGTGACCTTCAGCCGGTTGAGGGTCGTCAGCACCGCAAGCACCACCGCCGCGCCGAGGATCGCATCCCACTGGATTGATGCGGTGTAGAAGAGGGCGATGACGATCACCGCGCCGAGGTCGTCGGCGATCGCCAGGGCGGTCAGGAAGACGAACAGGGCGGCGGGGATGCGCCCGGCCACCAGCCGCATGACCCCGAGGGCGAAGGCGATGTCCGTGGCGGTGGGGATGCCCCACCCAGATGAGCCGCTGCCGCCGTGGTTGAACCAGGTGAAGATCAGTGCCGGCGCCGCCATGCCGCCCACCGCCGCGGCGATCGGCAGCAGGGCCTTGCGCACGGTGGACAGCTCGCCGCACACCATCTCCCGTTTGATCTCCAGGCCGACGAGCAGGAAGAAGAGCACCATCAACCCATCGTTGATCCAATGGGCGAGGGTATGCTCGATGCGTAGGCCCGGGGCGCCGACGGTGATCGGGATGTGCCAGAAATGGGCCCAGCCCGCGGCCCAGGGGCTGTTGGCGGCGGCGAGGGCGATCACCGCACAGATCATGAGCATCACGCCCCCGGACCACTGCTGGTGGGCGAAGGCGGCGAACGGCCGGGTCAGTCCGGCCAGGCGGCCGAACGAGGTCTCAAGATCCTGCATGGGGCTCATGTAGATGCGTATCAGTCCGAGGCCAGGGATTCCCCCTGCCGAACGGTGCTCCGATCCGGGTTGACGCGGTGGGGAGGGGGGGCCAAGACCTGAACCCATGGATATGCTGCTTTCGGTGCTGGCGGTGGTCGGTGGTCTGGTCCTGTTGAGCTGGGGCGCGGACCGGCTGATCCACGGGGCTTGTGGGCTGGCCAGACGGGCTCGACTGTCCGAGACGGTGATCGGGGCGACCATCGTCGCCGGCGGCACGAGCATGCCGGAATTGGTGGCGAGCGTGTCCGGGGCCCTGGCCGGGCAGTACGGCATGGCGGTGGGGAACGTGGTCGGTTCGAACATCTTCAATGCGGCGTTCATCCTTGGGATGGTGGCATTGGTCGCCCCGATGCTGGTGGCCCGGGACATCGCCCGCCGGGACTGGTGGGTGATGGCGGGGGTGACGACCGTCTTCTGTCTGGTGGTGGCGGCGATCGGCGCGATCACCTGGTGGATGGCGGCGATCTCCCTGCTCCTGTTCGCGGGGTACGTGGTGTGGTCGGTGCGGGTGGGTGGGCAGGCCGATGAGGCGGTGGATCCGACCCCGGTGCCGCCAGCCCTCGCCGGCATCGGCTGGGTCGTCCTCGGCATCGCCCTGCTGGCGACCGGCGGCCATATCCTGGTCTGGGGCGCCGCCGGCCTGGCGACCATGGCCGGGGTCAGCGATACGGTGATCGGCCTGACCGTGGTGGCGGCGGGGACCTCGGCGCCGGAGCTGGTGACCAGCCTGGTGGCGGCCCGGCGCGGCCGGCACCACCTGGCGGTGGCCAACATCATCGGCTCGAACACCTTCAATCTGCTGTTCATCCTTGGGGTGACCGGCCTGCTGGGGTCGCTGCCGGTGGCGACGGAGATCCTCCACCGGGATCTCTGGGTCATGCTCGCGGTGGCGCTGGTGCTGCCCCTGGCCTGGGGCTTTGCCGCGCTGCGCATCGGGCGCGCGGCGGGGGTGTGCCTGCTCGCCGGCTATCTCGTCTATCTGGGCTTCCTGCTGTGGACGGTGGGGAACTGAATCATGCTCGCCGCCCTGGCGGTGCTGGTGCTGGCCCCCCTGGCCGGGGCGGTGGTCGCCGGGCTGCTCGGCGACCGCAGGGCCGGTCTCGGCACCCTGGTGGCGGCCCTGGCCCTGGCGGCGTCCGCGGGGGCGGCGGTGATGCTCGCGGGGGCGCCGGAGCCGGTCGCGGCGGTGATCCCCTGGGCGGCGCCCTTGGGACCGGATCTCGCCCTGCGGGCGGATGCGCTGGCCATGGTCCTGGCCTTGCTGGTGTCCGTGGTCGGGGTGACGGTGGTGGTCTACGCCCGGGGCTATTTCCACGGCGAGCCGGGCGGTGCCCGGCTGCTCGCGACCCTGCTGGTGTTCGCGGCGGCGATGCAGCTCCTGGCGGTGGCGGACGACCCCTGGCTGCTCTTCGTGGCCTGGGAATTGACCTCGGTGTGCAGCTACCTGCTGGTCCAGCACAGCCGTACCGCGGCGGCCATGCGCGCCGCCACCACCGCCTTGTTGGTCACGGGCGGCGGGGGATTGGCCCTGCTCGCGGGGCTGCTGCTGGCCCAGCAGGCCACCGGGATGGTCCGCCTGTCGGATCTGGGTGCGCTGCGGGATGTCCTGCACGGCTCGACGCTGATGGTGCCGGCCCTGGTGCTCCTGGTCGTCGGGTGCGCGACCAAGAGCGCCCTGTTCCCGTTCCATTTCTGGCTGCCGGGAGCGATGGCGGCGCCGACCCCGATCTCGGCGTACCTGCACGCGGCGACCATGGTGAAGGCGGGGATATTCCTCCTCGCCCGGCTCCATCCCGGCTTCGGCGGCACGGTCTGGTGGGAGGCCCTGCTCGGCGGCCTGGGTGCGGCCACGGTGCTGGTCGCGTCCCTGCGCCTGCCCGGGGCGGATGACCTCAAACAGATGCTCGCCTGGAGCACGGTCCTGGCCTTGGGAACGCTCGCGGTGCTGTTGTCGTTGGACAGCCGCGAGGCGGCCCTGGCGGCGGTGGTGCTGCTGGTCGCCCACGCCGGCTACAAGGGCACCCTGTTCTTGACCGTGGGCGCCATCGATCACGGCACCGGCACCCGTATGCTGCCCCGGCTCGGCGGGCTGGCCCGGGTCATGCCGTGGACCGCCGCCGCCGGCCTGCTCGGGGCGGCGTCGATGATGGGCCTGCCGCCCTTCGCCGGGTTCGTGGCCAAGGAGCAGGTGGCCCTGGCCGCCGCGGGCTGGCTGCCGTCCGCGGCGGTGGGGTTGGCGGCGGTGATGCTGGTCGCAGTGGCCTGGTGGACCGGGGTGCAGCCGGTCCTCGGTCGGGCCCAGGTCGAGGGCCATCCCCACGATCCGCCGGCGGCCATGGCGGTGCCGCTCCTGGCCCTCGGGTTGGCGGGGCTGGCGGTGGGGGTGGGCGGGCCCTGGTGGCTGGCGCCGCTGCTCGGCCGGGCGGCGGAAGGGGTCGCGGGGCAGGCGGTGGTGCCCGGCTGGACGCCGCTGCCCGGGGCCTGGGGCGCGGTGGCGGGGGCCGCGGGGGTGATCGCCC
>CAMCAC010000019.1 GCA_945872305.1 Candidatus Kuenenia stuttgartensis
TGAATCAGCGAGATGAAAGGTGACGTGCTGGATCGCACCAGGCGCATCGAAATGCGGCAGATACCCCCGATGGCGCCAGCCGACCAGCGATGTGCTCATCGTGATGCAGGATTCAAGACGATCCGACCAATCGCAACCCACCGATCCGGTGACGCCCCCCCTGGGATCGCCGAGTTGCACTCGGCCCCGGTTGACGCACTGGCGTTGATCAGGTCGGGATTTGATTCTAGTGAACGTTATCGACGGGATTCGCGCTGATCCGGTCCTGCTCTGCCGAGTGCACCTCGGCGATCCGATTCGACCTGAATCCGTGCTGCCGGGTGCCGGTGGCGGGCGTTCAGCGGCTGCTGGTCTCGGTGTAGCCGAGTTCCAGGGCCTTGGTGATGCCGGGCTTCTTGTCGGTTTCCTTCACGTCGAGCTGGAGGGTGGCGAGGTTGGTGGTGTCGGCGGAGATCATCGCCTGGCGCACGCCGCGGGTGCGCTCCAGTTCCTGCTCGTCGTGCTGGCGGGTCAGGGTCGTGGTGTTGGGCTTGATGAAGGTCATCCGCGTCGACGGGGCGCAGCCCACGGCGAGAAGGGTGGCGGCGGACAGGAGAAGGAGCTTGTGCATGCAGGCAACGATGGCGTCGCCCCCCCGTCAGGCAACCATCCGCCGGATGACCGGACTGCGTCAACGGCTCGTCTTGACTTCGCCCGGGTGGCCGTGCATGGTCCGCCATGCACGCGTTCCACGCTCCGGTCCCGGCCGCCCGCCATCGCTCCATCCCCTTGGTCGCCGTCCTGTGCTCCATGGTTTTTGCTACGGGCTGCGCCTCGCGGACCTCGGCCGACACCCTCCGGAATGTGGCCGAGGGGCGCTACGACCAGGCCCAGGCCCTGACCGACGCGGAGTACGGCGGTTCATTCACCCCCGAGGGCGTGCCGCACCCGGACATCGTCGAAGACGACAAGCTGTCCCTGCTGTGGAGCATGGAATCCGGGCAGATCCAGAAGCTTGCCGGCGACCTGGGGAGGGCCCGCTCGGCCCTGGAGCTGGCCTCGATCAAGGTGGAGGCCCTGCGCGAGCGGGTCCGCACCGGGGCGATCCTCCGCGATGTGAGCACCTTCATCGTCAATGACACCCTGTCCGAGTACGAAGGGGCCGGCTTCGAGCACATCCAGGTGGATCTCCAGCGCTCGCTCATCGAGCTGATGCGCGGCCAGATCGCCGAGGGGATGTGGGAGCCGGTCGGCGCCAGCCTGGCGGCCTACGCCGCCCAGGCCGAGCCCCAGGCGGTGGCCCAGCACTACTCCAACGCAGTCAGCTACGCCCGGCGCATGACCCAGAAGGAATTGGCCGAAGTCGACTACGCCGCCAAGGAGAAGCTGCTGAGCAGCCAGCGCTACACCGACGATCCCTTCGCCCGGGTCTATGCAGCGGCGCTGATGGACGCGGTGCCGGAGCGGGCCGCCGATGACCGCCAGTATGCGGATGCGATGCTCAAGGGCGCGGTCGGGACCTATGCCGAGCATCTCAAGCTCCTCGGTGGCCAGCGCATCCTCCGTTACGAGGTGCCCCGTCTCCCCGGGGTGGCCCAGACCCTGGCGGTCCGCAACGGCCTGGCCTATGACCCGGTGGGCTTCACCGAGTGGGCGGCCCGCACCGGCATCGATTCATCTACCGCCGCCGCGCGACCCGCCGGCCAGGGCTCCCTGCTGGTCCTCAACGAGGCGGACTTCATCGCCCGGATCGAGCCGCTCACCGTCAATGCGGTCGTCGCCACCGTCGGGCTGGGCACCTACGAGGATTCCCGGGGCAAGCGCCACCAGTCCCGTATCGGCAGCCTGATCTTCTGGGCCACCGGACCCGGATCGGAGACCGTCGAAACCTGGGCTGCGATTCCCCTGCCGGCCGCCCTGACCGAGCCCCTGACCACCGCCGGCGCCCCGCAGCTCTGGCGCTTCCAGATTCCGGTCCACGCCCCTGACGCGCCGAACCCTGCCAGCGCCACCGTGGCGGTCACCCCGGTGGATGGCGGGGACACCACCATCGTCACCACCGAGGTCATCGCCGACCTCGACGCCTTTGCCCGCGCCAATCTCAAGGATGAGCAGGTCTATACCGCCGTGAAGACCCTCACCCGGGTGGCGGTCAAGCAGCTGGCGGTCTGGCTTACGGCCCAGAGCCTCAAGAAGGACAACGAACTCCTCGCATTCCTGACCCAGGCGGTCGGTTCCGCCGCCATGTCCGCCACCGAGTGGGCGGATCTGCGCAGTGCGGCCCTCCTGCCGAACCGGGTGGAGGCCGGCCTGATCGACTTGCCCCCGGGCCGCTACCGGGTAGCGGTAGGCGGCCGTGATCTGGGTGTCGTCACCATCAAGCCGGACCGCACGACCGTGCTGCCGGCCCGCACCTTCCCCGCGCCCATCATCGTCACCGACTGACCCTGTCAGACCCCGAGGTATCCCCATGCGCCTTCTCCCCGCCCTGCTCGCCCTGCCCGTCCTGGTGGCGCCCATCGCCCTCACCGGTTGCGGCGGCACCACCGTCCAGCGCACCGACGCGAGCACCGTCCGCGAT
Source organism: Candidatus Kuenenia stuttgartensis (assembly GCA_945872305.1). Classification (GTDB taxonomy): domain Bacteria; phylum Planctomycetota; class UBA11346; order UBA11346; family UBA11346; genus CAMCAC01. Next base: position 2,561 of record CAMCAC010000019.1, read on the forward strand.
CTCAGCGGCAAGTGGAACGACGTCGACAGCCAGCAGGTCTCCAGCAAGATGATCACCGATGTCCTGGCCAAGCCGTGGCATCGCGAGTTCCGCACCGCCAAGAACGCCAAGCCGGTGGTCAAGGTCGGCGGCATCATCGTGCGCAGCAACGGTGATGTGATCAGCACCGAGATCTTCACCAACGACATCATCCGCTCGTTCATCAACAGCGGCGAGGTCCGCGCCGTGCGCGCGGTCGGCAACGAGTGGCAGACCCGCAACGAGATCAAGAACTCGGACAAGTACGCCACCCCGGAGTCGCGGAAGAAGGCGTTCTCGGAGCTCGGCGCCGACTACCTGATGACCGGCGTCATCAACGTCCAGGACGACCAGGACGGCCGCAGCCAGGTGAAATTCTACTCCGTGGACCTGACCCTGGAAGACCTCGAGACCGGTGAGCTCGTGTGGATGGGCAACGAGAAGATCAAGAAGTTTGTCGAGCGGGGCCGGTGAGCGAGGGTCCCACCCAGATCCAGGCGCCGCCCCTCGCGCCCGGTCAGGAGATCGCCGGGCTGCGGCTCGGCGGCCTCCTCGGCCGGGGGGCGATGGGCGAGGTCTACCGGGGCGAGCAGATCGCCCTCGGCCGGCCGGTGGCGATCAAGCGGATCGCGGACAGCCTGGCCGGCGACCCGGATGCCATGCAGCGCTTCGCCCGCGAGGCGCGCCTGGTCGCCTCGGTCCAGCATCAGCATGTGCTGGTGGTGCACGATCTCCTGCCTGCGGCGCTCGACGCGGCGGGGAGGGCCCATGCCCTGCTGGTGATGGAACTGGTGGACGGGGCGACGAATGCCGGCGCCTGGTGCCAGTCCCGGGCCTGGTCGGAGCAGGTCCGCCTGCTCGCCCAGGCGGCGCGCGGGTTGGCGGCCGTTCATGGGCACGGGATCATCCATCGCGACATCAAGCCCGATAACATCCTGGTGACCCGGGATGGTCAGGCCAAACTCGGTGATTTCGGTCTCGCCCGCCAGGAGCAGGGCACGATGCTGACCATGGCCGGGTCGTGCATGGGCACCCCTGCCTACATGAGTCCGGAGGCCTGTGGCGGTGCGCTGCTCGGGCCGGCGTCGGACATCTACTCCTTCGGTGCGAGCCTGTACCACATCCTGGCGGGCCAGCCGGTGTTCAGCCGCGGCACCCACATGGCGGTGATGCACGCCCACTGCTACGACCCCATTCCCTCGTTGCGCGAGCTCCGACCCGAACTGCCCACGGCGTTGACCGACGCGGTGGCCGCCTGTCTGGACAAGGATCCCCATCGCCGGCCGACCGCCGAGGCCCTGGCCGCGGCGTTGGAGCGGGCCCTGGCCACCCCCGAGGCCCGTTCGGCGGTGCCGCGGAGCGAGGCGCCCACCCTGTGCGGACCCACCGCGGCCGTTCCGGTCGCCGCCCGCCGGAAGGGGCCCGTGATCGCCATCGTTGCGGTCGTGGTCCTTGCCGGTGGCGCCGGGCTCGGCGTGGCGCTGATGCCCCGCCAGGCGGCGGCCCCGCCCGCTGGACCAGGCCCGGTTTCGGCTTCCGCAGCGGTTCCCGCCGTCCCGCCGGCCGTCCCATCCTCCCCGGTGGCGGCCCCGCTTCTTCCGGCATCGCCCGGACGGACCCTCGACGACCATCTCGCGATGATCCGCGAACGGCTGGCCGCCGGCGATGCGACCGCCGCCCTGGCGATCCTGCGCGAGAGCCTGCCCCTGGCCGAACGCAGCGGCCAGGGCGGTCCGCACCGCCAGGCGATCGAACGCCTGGAGCGGACCCTCGGCCGGTCCGCTCAGTCCACGACCCCGTAGCGGGCGCGGATCACCGCGCTTGGCGTCCAGCCCCCGCGCCCGGTGTCCGCGACGAAGCCTTCCGGCGGTAGCGCCGGGGGCCGTTCGCCGTCGCTGGCGAGCTGATCCCGCCACAGCAGTTCCAGGCTGTCCTCGATCGCGCCGGTGTCCTGGCCGAGATGGCGCTGGTGCGCGCGCATCGCGGTCAGCGCCAGCCGGGTGGTCGCAAAGAGCGCCGGTGGCAGCCGGTAGCGGCGCAGCCGCTTGGCCACGGCGGCGGTGACCGCGTGGTCGTCGTCCACCGCCGCGGCGATGATGGCGTGACCGCGGCGCAGGTGGTCGGGGTCCTCGGCGGCCGGGAGTCCGAGCTCGGCGGCGATGGCTTCGAGCAGGGCGAAGCGGATCTCGCCCCACCGTTGGGCGGCGAGCAGCTCCAGCACGGGATCGTCAGCTTCCAGGGCGAGGCGTTCGGCGAGGGTGGTCCGGCTCGCCGGGGACAGCATCGGCCCCGGCATCCACGATCCCGGCTGGGCCCCCGCCGCCCGGCTCCACGCGCCCAGGCGGGCGGCCAGGGTCAGCGCCCAGCGGCGAAAAGCGGTCTCGGGCTCCAGCGCCCAGTCGGGCTCCGGGGTCCGGCCTTCGGCCAGCCATGTCTCGGCGACCCCGAGGATCCGGGCGAGGGCCGACAGGTGGCGTCGGCCCCGGCTGCGTCCGGCAAGCATGTCCGAGAGGACCGACGGCGTCGGCAGGCCGGCGAGGAGCGCGATCCCGCCCTTCAGTCCGCCGGTCCAGCCCTGGCGGTCCAGGTCGCGGCGCAGGTCAGCCCGCCGGGCCGGACCGAGATGGTGGATCGCCTCGGCCAGCCGGCACGAAATCCCGGTCGCCGCTTCGTGTCCGGGGGCTTCCTCGTCGGTCATGGGGACGAAGACTGGACCTGCGCCGGGCGCTTGCAAACCGCTTGCCGGCGGATCACTGTCCGGCCTCGCCGAGGTACTCCATGCTCCGCTCCCCGTCCCTTCTCGCCCTCGCCCTGCTCGGTGCCCTGGTGGCCGCCCCGGTTCGCGCCGCTGCGGCGGATCCCTATGCCGGCCTGCTCGACGCCATCGAGAAGATCGAGCCGCGGACGCCGGTGGCCCCGCCGGCCCCGCCCGCCGCCGCGATCCAGGTCGCGGCCCTGGAGCAGATCCCGGTCCTCCAGGCCCAGGATCTCGCCACCGCCCTGGCCGCCGCTGCGCACCGGCCCGGCCCCGGCGCGGTGGTCGTCCGTGGATCCGACGGCCAGGCCATGGCCGGATTCGCCAGCGCCGCGTATCCGCCGTCTGCGGATCCGACCATGGCCCTGCGCAACCGCCAAGCCGCCATCCTGCGCGCCTGGCTGGGCGCCAAGGCGGAGCTCGCCAAGGCGGTCTCCGGCCTGAGCGTGACCGGCCGGACCACGCTGCTGACCGCCATGCTCTCGGTCACCGACGACGACGGCACCCGCAGCAGGCATGTCCAGGCCACCGCCCAGCGGGTCGAGGAGAGCACCGCGGCGGTCCTCGCCGGTCTGGTCACCTGGTCGGTCCAGGACGACCCTGCCGCCGGGTCGGTCCGGGTCACCGTGGCGAGCCTGCCGGCGTCACGCCGCCTGGCCGAGCGCGACGGCGGTCTGCTGGTCAGCGCCCCCACCGCGGCGGCGGGCCTGGAACTCGTCCTGCGCGAGATCCGCACCGGCGTGGTTCCGCCGGTGGGCGCCCGTGCGGTGCAGATCGCCGGCGGCAGCGGCGTCGCCCTGGTCGGCTACGGCTCCCAGGTGGTCGCCCCCAGCGCCAATCCGGAACTCGCCCGCCGGCTCGGGGACGCCGCCGCCAAGCAGGCCGAACTGCTCGCCCTGGATGCCCTGGTCGGCGCCCTCAACGGCGATCTGACCTCCGCCGCGGCGACGATGGATGGCGAGACCCGGGCCGTGGCGGATGAATTCACGGCGACTCCCGCAGAGCGGCTGGCCGGGGTGAAGACCCGCATCAGCCATCGCAGCGAGCTCACCGAGGCCGCCCAGTCCCTGCGCAGCGGTCGACTGCCGCCCGAGGTGCGCACCCTGCGCTGGACCAGCGACAACGGCCGTATCGCCTGGGCCGCCGCGCTCATCGCCCCGCCCACCGACGGCCCGGTGGCCACCCCGGCCCCCGTCGCGGTGCCGCCGCTGGCGGCGCCCGCCGCGGGTCTGCCGGACTGGGTCGCCAACCGCCCCGCCGACGCGGAATTCCTCTACGGCGTGGGCACCGGTGCCGGGCCGTCCGCGATCGCGCTGAGCACCGCCGCGGCGCGGCTGGACCTGGGCCAGCAGATCTCCGCCGCGGTGAGCGGCGGGGCCCTGACCCGCGCCGAGACGCAGACCGTGACCGAGACCGACGGCACCACGGTCCAGGTCCGCGACCTGCTCGTGGGGGATGTCCGCATCCGCGTCGATGAGCGCACCTACCGCGGGGCCGAGATCATCGCCCAGACCACGGTCGGTGGCACCGTCTACACGCTGGTGCGCATGCCCCGGGCCATGGGCGCCCAGCGTCTGAGCGAACGCCTTGCGGAGCTCGACGCCCGGCTGGCCGACCTGCCTTTTGGCAAGACGACCCCCGCCGCGCGTCGCCGGCTGATGCGCGCGGTGACGGACCACCACGAGCGCAGCGGGGTCGCCCGCGCCCTCGCCGTCCTCGGCCAGCCGGCGCCCGCCTCGACGATCCCGCCCGGCGCCTTCGAGAAGGAGCTCGGCCGGCTCGCGGACGGTTCGATCATCGGGTACCGCGGCGAGAGCGAAGGCCCGGCCCGCGACGCGGTCCTCCAGGTCATCCGCGACTGGGGCCTGTCCCTGGCTCCGGATGTGGATGGCGATGCCCGTCTCGCGCTGCGGGTGCAGAGCACCCCGGTCCATCGCATGGTCGATGGCTGGCACCGGGTCGAACTGTCGGTGCGGGTCGAGATCCTGGTCGACGGCGGCGTCGCCGGCCAGCTCAAGGCCGTCGGTGCCGGCGACAGTTCCGAAAGCCGGGAGATCGCCATCGACCGCGCCATGGAGGCCCTGGCGCCGAAGCTGCAGCCGCAGCTTGAGACCCGGTTGTGGGATCTGCTCAGCGGAACCGGCAAATGAGCCTGCGAGGGTTGTTCGTCGTCTTCGGCATCGCCGCCGCCGCCGGGATCGGATTCGGTCTGGGCCAGGGCATGGCCCTGCTCCGGCCGACGCCGGTGCCGGTCCCGCCGCCGTCCATCGCCGCCCCGGCGGTGGAGCCCGCGTGGGAGGCGCCTCCGGTGGCTGTCCCGCCGGGCGCCGCCCGCGCGGCCCCGGGTCTGCATCGCCACGCCGACGGCTTGCTGGTGGCGGTGGCCGCCATCCCGGGCACCGGACCGGAGGCCAGGACCCGTGCCGCCGCCGCGTGCCGCCAAGCCCTCGCCGAGGCCGGCGCCACCGGGATCGCCTGGCCCATCGGGGCCGGCGACACCGGCGGCAGCGCCACCGTGGCGATGATCGCCGGCGAGCCCCTGGACCGGGCCCTGGCCGCGGGCGACCGCCGGTTGCGCGCTGCCGCCCTGATCGCCGAGATCCGCTGGGGCCTGGTGCCCGATGGCGAGGTGCGCGAACTGACCCTGGCGGGTGAACGCATCCGCCTGGTCACGGTCAGCGGCCCTGGCGCCGCCGGCCGGGTCCGCGCCGCCCTGGCCACCGACCAGATCATCACCTGGAACCGCAACGGCATCGAGACTGCGACCGCCATCGAGGTCGCGCGGATCGATCCGCGCCCCTGACGGCCGCTCACGCGCTCAGGGGCCGACGACCCGATCGCGTCCGCTGCGCTTGGCTTCGTAACAGGCGGCGTCGGCGCGGGCGAGGAGGGTCTCGGGGCTGTCCCCGTCGCCGCGTACCGCCAAGCCCACGGACACGGTCACCGGGGTCGGCAGCGTGGTGAGCGCAGCGACCGCGGCGCGCAGGCGCTCCGCCACCAGGCGCGCGCCGGCGAGGTCGGTCTCCGGCAAAAGGACGGCGAACTCCTCGCCGCCGGTGCGCACCACGAGATCGCCGGTGCGCAGATGCCCGGCCAGGGCGCGGCCGACCCCGGCCAGGACCACATCCCCGGCGGCGTGGCCGAGGCGGTCGTTCACCGCCTTGAAGCGGTCGATGTCCACCACGGCCACCGCGAGCGGCCGGCCCGAGCCGACCATCTCGCGCAGGCGCAGATCGCCGTACCACCGGCGCTGGGCGCCGGTGAGGGGGTCGATCCGCGCCATGTCCTGCAGTTCATGGTACAGGGCGACCCGGCGCAGGGACAGGGTGAGCTGGCCGCGCAGGACCTCGGCCACCGCCCGGCGGGCGGCGGCGTCGCAACCGTCGAGGGACGGCTGCGGCCGGGCCCCGCGCATGACCAGGGCCGCCTGGCCGCTCACTCCGGGGCTGAGATCCAGGATCAGGTCGCCGCCGGTGTCCTCGGGCAGCTGCACCGGCCGTGACAGGACCGGCGGTGCGTCCGCGCTCGACTCGCCGAGCCCGCGCCAGGTGCCGCGCTCCCAGATGAGCAGATCGCTGCGTTCCGCGGCCCAGTAGCGGCGCATGGCGGCGGCGAAGCGCACATGGGCGTCGGCTTCGTCCACGCAGCCGACCAGCTCGGTGCTCACTTCGAACACGCCGGCCTGGAGGTCCTGGGCCGCAGCGAGGTGGACGAGCTCCTCGCCCAGGCTGCGGGCGCGCAGGGCGAGCAGCTCCGGATCCACCTCGAGCACCGCGGTGTGGTCCGCCGGTGGCCGGGCCGGGCGGCGCAGGGACCAGGCGGCGGCGAGGACGATGGCGGTGGCGGCACCGGCCACCAGGGGAGCGGCGGGGGCGGCGACCACCGCGCAGGCGACCGTGGTCGCCGCGGCGAACCACGCCCATGGCTGCACCGAGGGCACGGCCGGCAACGGGATGGGAGCCAGGGTCGCCGGGACGGTGCCGGCGATGTCGCGATAGGTGGCGCGCAGGGGCGCGGCGACCGGGCGATCGTCGGACTCCTCGTCGGATGGATGCACCGCGGGCCCTGCCGGGGCGGCCTGTCCATCCGTCGTCCCCCGATGCATGCGGTGGCTGCTCCCAACGACTCGTCCCGCCTGCGGCGGGACCGCCGGCTGCTCCGGCGCCGTGGCCGGGGCCACGGGAGTCGTCGTATCCCCGGGGGCTTGGCCCCCGGAACGCGCCTCCGGCGCTCCCCCTCGCAGCCTGCGGCTGCTCATGCCACCACCACCCGGTCGCGGCCGTCACGCTTGCCCTGGTAGCAGGCGGCATCGGCCCGGGCAAAGAGGTCCCGGGGGCCTTCGCCCGGGGCGAGGACCGCCACGCCCACCGAGACGCTGACCCGTCGTTCCGGCCGGTCCGGTTCCGGATGCTCCGCGCGCACCGCGGCGCACACCGCTTCGCCGACCCGGCGGGCCTCGTCGGGGCCGGCGCCGGGAAGGAGGATGGCGAATTCCTCGCCGCCGCTCCGGCTGGCCAGGGCCCCGGAGGGCACGGTGGCGATGATCGCCCGGGCCACCGCCAGCAGCGCCCGGTCCCCGGCCGGATGGCCATGGGCGTCATTGTAGCGCTTCAGGTGGTCCATGTCGCAGGCCAGGAGCGCGAGCGGCTCGCCGCGCCGGCGCGACTGGGCGGTCTGCTCATCGAGCCGGCGATGGAATTCGTGGGCCCCGAGCAGGCCGGTGAGGTCGTCGGTCAGGGCCAGGGCCCGGGCCTGGGCGACCAGATCCACCGCCGCGAGGCCGAGGCCGCCGAGCCGGGCCGCGGCGGCGAGCGCATCGAGGTCGAGGTCGTCGAGGTGCCCGACCGGCGCGGCCACCGCCAGCACGCCGCGCGGGGCCTCGCCACGCCGCTCGGGGATGCCCTGCTGGGCCCGCCGGTCGGCGCGCAGGGGCAGGAGGACCTGGGCCAGGCCGGGGGCGCGGCGGACCAGGGGCCGGGCCTCGGCAAGGACGAAGGCGATGGCATCGGTGTCCGGTTCGGGCCCATCGCCGTCCCCTGCCGCCAGCCGCGGGCCGTTGTCCGCGGCCAGATACACCCGCGAGGCCAGGCTTCCCACGAGGAGTTTGCGGGCGGCGGCGCTGATCGTCGCCGCCACCTGGTCCGGGTCCCGGGCCGAGGCGAGGTCGAGCGACGCATCAAGGAGCAGCGGATAGCGGGCGAGATGGCGATCCAATGTCTCGCGCTCGATCTCCAGGGTGCGCAGCCGCCGGCGGTCGGCCCGGCCGATCCGCCGCCGGCGGTCCACGTCGGCCCGGACCAGGAGCAGTCCCCCGGCCAGACCTGCCGCGGTCCATGCGGCCAGGGCGCCGGCGCCGCCCCCCGCCAGGGCGAGGGCCGGCAGCAAGGCCGACAGGCCGGCGACCCGGGCCACCGATACCGTCACCAGCAACCAGGCGGCGGTCGCGGCGAGACCGATCCACCACGGTCCGGCCCACAGGCCGAGGGCGGTGGCGGCGGCGCTGCCGCACACCCCGGCGACGACCACGGATGACGGATGGGAGCCGGCCACACAGCCAGGGTGACGCCGGAACGGGGTCGGGGCAAGCGCCGACGGGGATTTGCCGTCGACCGGCCCGGGCCCCGCGTTCCCCGGCGGGCGCAAAGCCTACACCACCGCCATGCCCCATCCCGCCACCGCCGCCGCCGTGACCGCCGCCGATGCCGGCTTTCCGGCCCTGGTCGAGCGCCTGAAGGCCCTGGTCCGCATCCCGTCCTGCTCCTTTCCGGGGTTTGACCATGCCGAGGTGGCGCGCAGCGCCGTCGCCACCGCCGACTGGTTGCGGGCGGTGGGCATGCCGGTGGTGGACATCATCACCCCGCCCGGCGTGTTGCCGTATGTGGTGGGCGAGGACCGCCGGGCCGGCCCGGGGGCGCCGACGGTGCTGCTCTACGCCCACCATGATGTCCAGCCACCGCTGCGCCGCGAGGTGTGGAGCAGCGATCCCTTCGATCCCGTGGAGCGGGAGGGCCGGCTGTACGGCCGGGGCGCCGCCGACGACAAGGCGGGCATCGCGGTCATCGCCAGCGCCCTCGCCGCCTGGGGCGGCACGCCGCCGGTGAACGTGGTGGTGCTCATCGAGGGCGAAGAGGAGAGCGGCTCGCACCACATGGCGGACTTCATCGCCGCCCACCGGGCCCGTCTGCAGGCGGATGCGCTGGTCATCGCCGACCTGGCGAATGTCGATACCGGCGTGCCGTCCCTGACCGCCAGCCTGCGCGGCCATGTCGGGATCGAGATCGAACTCCGCGCGCTGCGCGCGCCCCTCCATTCCGGCATGTGGGGCGGCGCGGTGCCGGATCCGGTCATGGCCCTGTGCCGGATGATCGCCGGGCTCACCGACGAACGCGGCCGCATCCGGGTGCCGGGGATCCTCGACCGGGTGCGCGGGCCCACCGCCGACGAGCGGGCGGATCTCGGGCGGGTGCCCTACGACCCGGAGCGCTTCGCGGAGCTGGCGGGGCTGCTCCCCGGCCATCCACCCCTGCCCGACGGCGCCACCCTGCATGAGCGGCTGTGGCGGGTGCCGGCGCTGGCGGTGAACGGCATCCAGGCGGGCACCCGGGGCCAGGTGGGCAACGTGGTCATGGATGCGGCCTGGGCGCGGATCGGCATCCGCATCGTCCCCGACCAGCGGCCGGAGGAGGTCCGCGACCTGCTCACCGCCTGGCTGCGCACCCAGGTCCCGGACGGCATGCAGCTCGCCATCACCGACGCCAGCCACGGCGCCCCCTGGGCCACCGCCACCGGCCATCCCGCCTTCGCCGCCATGCGCCGGTCCCTGGCCGCGGGCTACGGCCGGGAGCCGGTGACGATCGGCTGTGGCGCAAGCATCCCGTTCGTCCAGGCGATGACCGAGGCCCTGGGCGGCATCCCGGCCCTGCTCATCGGGGTCGAGGATCCCGCCTGCGCGGCCCACGCCGAGAACGAGTCGGTCCATCTCGGCGACCTGCGGTCCGCCTGCCGGTCCCTGGCGGCGTTCCTCGGCCACGCCGCGGACGGGTGGTGAATGACCGTGGCGACGGACGGTGCGACGGAGGCCGCGGATCCACGCCGGGCGGCGGGTTGGACCGTGCCCGCCCTGGCGGCGTGTTCCCGGGCCCTGCCGCCGGAGTGCTGGGAGCGGCTGTGCGGCCTGCTCGGCCTGGCCATGGGCCTGCTGCCCCTGCGGGATGTGCGCCGGGCCCGGGAGCACCTGGGCCGGGCCTATCCGGAGCGCGGCGGGGCCTGGGCCGACGCCACCGCCGCCCGGGCTTTCGCCCACGCGGGGCGGATGGCCGGGGCGGTGATCGCGGCCTTCGGCCGGGACGCCCGCCACGGCCGGCGCCGGCTGGTGGTCGATGATCCGGAGCGCCTGCGCATCGCGGTGCGTCGTCTGCGCGCCGGCCAGGGCTGCCTGGTGTTCACCGGCCATCTCGGCAACTGGGAGCTCATGGGCCGGGCGATCGGCGCGGCCCTGCCCCTGACCGTCATCGGCCGCCGGCTCCGCTCGCCCCGGGCGGACGGGCTGGTCCGCATCCTGCGCACCGCCACCGGCACCCGCCAGCTCGACCAGGACACGGACCCGCGCCGGATCCTGGCGGAGCTGCGCGGCGGCCGGTTGGTGGCGACCCTGGCGGACCAGGACATCCCCCGTCTCGCGGGCTGCTTCGTGCCGTGGTTCGGCATCCCCGCCTGGACCCCGGTGACCCCGGGCGTCCTCGCCCAGAGCGCCGGGGCGTGGACCCTGGCCGCCTGCTACCGGGCCGGGGGCCGCTGGCGGCTCCATCTGGGCCCGCTCCATCCGGTGCCCCGGGCGGCGGACCGCCAGGCGGCGGCCGAGGCCATCACCGCCGCCGCCACCGCAGAGTTCGAGGCCCTGGTCCGCCGCCACCCCGCCCAGTGGGCCTGGTGGCACAAACGCTGGCGGACACGGCCGCCGGGGTGATCAGCCGCGGATGATCCGCTCCAGGCTGAGGATCTCGGCGCGCAGGCTGTCGCCGTGGTGGACGAGTTCGCTGCTCGCGGATGCCGACTCCTCGGCGGCGGCGGCGTTCGCCTGGGTCTGCTGGTCGACCTCGGTGATCGCCGCGACGAGTTGATCCACCGCCTGGGCCTGCTGGGTGGCGGCGGAGCGCAGCCGCTGGAGGTCCTGATCCACACCTGCCGCGGCCTGGGCCGCCTCGGCGAACGCCGGCAGGAGGTTGCCGCGCAGGACCGACTCCAGCTGGGAGGCCAGTTCGGTGGCCTGGGCGCGGGTGGCGGCCACCGCCTCGTCGCTGGCGGTGATGAGCCGGGCGGTCGCCGCCGCCTCTTCGGCGCTGCGTTGGGCGAGATTGCGCACCTCGTCGGCGACCACCGCGAAGCCCGCCCCCGCCTCGCCGGCGCGGGCCGCCTCGACGGCCGCGTTGAGGGCGAGAAGGTTGGTCTGGAAGGCGATGTCATCGATGGTGCCGACCACGGCCTGGGTCTTGCGGCTGCGCTCCACAAGCTCATCCAGACGGGTACGCAGGCCGGCCACCCGCTCGGTCACCGACGCAGCCGCCTGTTCGGTCGCGTTTCGGCCGCGTTCCGCCGCGGTCGCGGCGGCGGCCGCGCTCTGGCCGGCGTTGTCCGCCTGCCCCGCCGCGGTCCCTGCCACCGTGCGGACCTCGGCCAGGGTTGCGGAGATCTCCTCGAGGGCGGCAGCCTGGCGGCTCGCCGCCTGTGCCAGGGTCTGGCTCGACTGGGCGATCTGGTCGGCGGCCTGGGCGGTGCCCTGGCCGACCGCTTCCAGGCGTCCAGCGCTCCCACTCAGCAGCCCGGTCAGCGATCGGATCGCCAACAGGCCGGCAGTCAGGCAGCCGAAGACCGTCACCGCACCGGCCAGTCCCATGATCCACATGCTGGCATCCGCCTGCCGGATCGCCGCCTCGCCGATCGCATGGGCGGCATCGCGGATCCGGATCTGGGCGAGATCCAGACCCGTGCTGATACGGCGGAAACGCTCGGCCTGGGGCCCGGTGGAGATGCGCATGGCGCCGTCGGTGTCGCCCTGCTCGATCAGGGGCAGCAACTCCTTGTCCCGGACCGTGGTGAATTCCGTCCAGGTTGCCGCCACCTCGTCCAGGTCGGCGTCGAGGGCCGCCAGCCGGACGAGCCCGGCGGACGCCGAGGCCGACGTTCCGACCAGCCGGGAGGCGAGGGCCGCCCGCTGGCGCGGGCTGGCCTCGATCACCATCGCCAGGACCAGGGAGCGGGATTCGAACATCGCGCTGCGGGTATCGGCGATGGCGAGGATGAGGGGGATATGCCGATCCGCCGTCACGCGCTGGTCCTCGGCCAGGCCATGGAGGAGCCAGGCCGAGGCGGCAACCATCGCCACGAGGGCCGCCAGGGGCAGGACCAGGAGCCCGAGCAGCCGGGTACGGAGGGTGAGGCGCATCAGCGAGTCCCGGCCTCAAGCAGGGTGGTGGCGCGATTGGTCTCGCTCAGGAGACGGACGCTGGCCTCGGCCAGCTCGCTCCGGGCGGCGGAATCGCCGGCCACGACCCGGTCGAGCAGGCCCTGGTAGGCGGTCCACAGATCTCCGACCTTGGCGAACTGACGCACGACCGGGGCCTCGGCCGGGGCCGGGATGCCGGCTTCGGCGGACCCCTGGCTCAGGGCCGTGTGGGAGCTGGCGAACAGGGCCCGGGCCTTGGCCAGCCGGCCGGTCGCGGCCGCGGCGTCGGCCCCGGCGGCGATGAGCAGGGCCTCCTTGGCCATGCGCTGGCTCAACATCCGCTGGCGACCGGCCCAGTTGATCACCTTGCCGGTGGCGGTGCCCATGGCCGCTTTCTGGGCCTGTTCGTAGGTCTCGACCATGGCCGCGACCGCGGACAGGAGGGCTTCATTCTGGGCCGCCAGGGCGGCCAGCCGGGTCGGATCGGTGGCGCCCGGCGCGGTCAGGCCATCGCGGAAGGCGGCCCAGGGGGCATCGATGGCGGCCAGGGCCGCGGCGACCTCCGGGGTGGGAGCGGCCGGGATGTCCTGCTCCGGGTCCCCGGCCACCAACCGGCGGTGGCTGTCGGCGAACAGGGCGATCGTCGCCGTCACCGCCGTGCGATGGGTGTCGGGGTCCACTTGGTGGTGCACCAGAAGCATCTCTTTGAACATCTTCTGGCTGAGCATGCGCTGGCGACCGGCCACATTGATGGCGGCGGCCCAGGATTTTTCGGCCACCGCAGCCGCGGCCAAGGGGGCGGCCGCCGGCACGAAGAGTGGAGCCAGGACCAGGGCGAGAAGGGCGAGGAGGGCGCAGCGCATGGGGCGTATCCTTTGTCCAGCGTACCATGCGAGGTCGGAATCCGCAAAGGACCAGGGAGATCCCCGATGGCCCCCGGCCGACACCCACGCTTGGCCGCCGCCGCCGCGGAGTAGCATGCCGGGCTCGGAGCCCGCATGCCCTTCCACGGTTCGATCGTCGCCATCGTCACCCCGTTCACGGCAGGAGGGGAGTCCGTCGACTTCCCGGCCCTCACGCGGCTGGTGGAGTGGCACATCGCCCAGGGCACCCAGGGCATCGTGCCCTGCGGCACCACCGGCGAGTCGGCGACCTTCTCCCACGAGGAGCAGCACCAGGTCATCGCCGCGGTGGTCCAGGCGGTGGCGGGCCGGGTCCCGGTCATCGCCGGCGCCGGCTCCAACAGCACCCGCGAGGCGGTGTCCCTGGCCCAGGCCGCGGAGCGCATCGGCGCCGACGGCATCCTGACCATCACACCGTACTACAACAAGCCCACGCAAGAGGGCCTGTTCCAGCACTTCAAGGCGGTCCGCGAGGGCACCCGTCTGCCGATGGTGCTCTACAACGTCCCCGGCCGCACCGGCGTGAACATGCTGCCCGAGACCACCGCCCGGGTCTGCGCCCTGGGCGGCATCGACTCGGTGAAGGATGCCGCCGGCAACCTGGAGCAGACCTGGGAGCAGCTCCGGCTCGGGGTTCCGGTCCTGAGCGGCGACGACGGCCTGACCCTGCCGATGATGGCGATGGGCGCCAAGGGTGTGATCTCGGTGGTCGCCAACTTCGCCCCGGCGCTCATGCGCCGGCTGTGCGATGCCTGCGCCGCCGGGGATCTGCCCGCCGCCCGTCGGTACCACGCCCAGGTGGTGGAATTGGCCAAGCACGCCTTCGCCGAGACCAACCCGATCCCCGCCAAGACCGCGGTGTCCGCCCTCGGCCACTGCCGGCCTGAAGTCCGCCTGCCCCTGGTGCCCATGACCCCGGCCAAGCGCGAGGCGATGGTGGCTTGCCTGAAGTCCCAGGGTCTCCTGGCCTGACATGACCCCCGCCGACCGCATCACCCTCGCCCGCCTGGTGCTGGCGCCGGTCGCGGTGGCGGCGTATCTGCTCCTGCCCCTGCCGTGGTGCTTCTGGGTGTGTGCCATTGTCTGCGGCATGGCGGAGATCACCGACTGGCTCGATGGCAAAGTGGCCCGGGCCCGGGGCGAGGTGAGCGACTTCGGCAAGCTCGCCGATCCATTCTGCGACGTGATCTACCGGCTGGCGGTGTTCCTGGCCTTCCTCCTGCCCGCGGGCGGGATCGGCTTCGCCGCGGTGGAGCACGCCTGGGGCCAGTCGGTCCATCTGGTCGGCCGCGATGCCGCCGGCGCCCCGGTCCTCGGCGCCGCCCTGGTGCCTTGGTTCCCGGTCTTCCTGATGGCCCTGCGCGAGATCATTGCCGGCGCGCTCCGCGCCATGTGCGCCACCAAGGGCCTGGTCCTGGCGGCGCGCACCAGCGGCAAGGTGAAGGCCTGGCTCCAGGGCTTCGCCCTGATCCTGCCCCTCGGCGTCGAAGCGGTCTTCGCCCCCGGTGCGGGGGTGATCCTGCCGCTCGCCGCAGTCATGGCATGGGTGTGCGCCGTGGTCAGCGTGGGCTCGATCACCGAGTACATCTGGGTGAATCGCGGCACCCTGCGGCAATTGGTGGTGGCGCGGGCGGGGTAGGGTTCCCCGGAGCGCACCGCTCCGGGTGTGTCGTCCGTGTGGTTGCATGGATCATCTCCCGGAGCGCACCGTTCCGCGGTGCGCGTATGCGCGCCCCACGGCGTGGGGCGCTCCGGGTGCGTACGTTCGGCGTGTGGGTGACCGGGCATCGCCGGGTGCATTCCCCGGAGCGCACCGCTCCGCGGTGCGCGTATGCGCGCCCCACGGCGTGGGGCGCTCCGGGTGCGAGACTGCGCCGCATGCGTGTGCGTGCGTCGTGGGATGCGGTGGCCGCTGCGCGGCGGCGGGGTGTGCTTCCGCCCGCCGGGACGGCGGGCGGGCGGAAGCCGCCGCAGGCTGCGCAGGCAGCCTGCTCAACCGGGGCTTCGCCCCGGTTGACGGCTTACGCCATGCATTCGCCCGCGCCGAGCTCGTCGAGGCTGAACAGCTTGTCGGCGCCGATGTCGCGCAGGTCGCTGTCGCCCAGTTCGTCAGCCTTGATGGCGCAGATCGGGTCGAGCTTGGCCTTGAGGGCGGCCTTGGCGGCGCTGGCGGCGGGGCGCTCCAGGCCGGCGCCGACGATGCGGCGCAGGTACTGGGCCAGGGTCTCGGTGCCGGTGCGCTCGGCCTGGTACATCTTCACCAGTTCGGCGACCACGGCGGGCATCTTCCGGGCGGGGATGCGGGCGACCATGGTGGCGTGGTGGATCTTGGCGCCCTCGTCGCCGCCGCCGACGAGCAGGACGTAGTGCGGGACCAGCTTGTCGCCGATCTTCGCCGCAGCGCCGTGCAGGCCGATGGTGCCGATGTGGTGCTGGCCGCAGGAGTTCGGGCAGCCGCTGATGTTGATGCGGCCGTCCAGGCTGCGCTCGTCGGCGTTGATCTCGAGCAGGCGGGCTTCGAGCTCCTTGGCCATGTTCTTCGACAGGGTGATGCCGAGCTGGCAGGTGCTCGCGCCGGGGCAGCTCACCACGTCGACCAGGGTGTGGGCCTGGCCGGTGTAGCCGAGGGGCTTGAGGGCGGCGTACAGGGCCGCCAGGTCCTCGATGCGGACGCGGCGGAACAGCACGTTCTGGTCGTTGGTGGTGCGCGCGTCGCCCTGGGAGTACTGCTCCGCCAGGTCGGCGAGGATGCGCATCTCCTTGGCCGGGATGTCGCCCCGGGGGATGGCCAGGCTGACCACCGCCAGGCCGGCTTCCCGGTGGCTGCGGACGTTGACCTTCCGCCACGCGCCCTCGTCGCCGGCGGCGGTGGGGATCGCGGTCGGGTTGGCGGCGGGCAGGCGGTCCGGCAGGACGCGGCCGCCGAGGCCTTCGAGGTGGACCTCGGCCAGGCATTCCTCGAACAGCTTGCGGAAGCCTTCCTCGCCCTTGTTCTTGAGCACGAACTTCAGGCGGGCCTTGGCGCGGTTCTGGCGGTCGCCGTGGCGGTGGTGGACGCGGACCAGGGCTTCGCAGACCGGGATCAGCTCCTGCTTGGGCAGGCACTCGTAGAGGGTGACCGGGGCCACGGGCATGGCGCCCAGGCCGCCGCCGGCGCGGATGCGGAAGCCTTCCTGGCCGTCCTTCACCACCGCGGTGATGCCGATGTCCTGGATGTTGACCTGCTGCAGCGGGTCGGCGTCGGAGCCGGCGAGGGCGATCTTGAACTTGCGGGGGAGGTTGGCGCTGTACTTGCCGCGCAGGAAGTGGCGGAACACCGCCTCGGCGTAGGGGTCGGTGTTGAACGGCTCGTCGCTGCGGGTGCCGGCGTTGGGGCTGCCGCAGACCGCGCGCACCGCGTTGCCGCAGGCCTCGCGGGTGGTCAGGCCGACGTCCTCCAGGGCGCGCAGGAGCGCCGGGGTCGAGTCGAGCTGCACGTAGTGGTACTGGATCGCCTGGCGGGTGGTGATGTGGCTGATGCCGTTCGACCACTTCTCGGCGCAGTCGGCGAGGGCGCGCATCTGGGCCGGGTTCATCACGCCGTACTTGAGCTTGATGCGCACCATCTGGTTGGTGCCGCCCTGGCGCTGGCCGTACACGCCGTGGACGAGCCGGAAGGGCTTGAAGACCTTGTCGGCGTCGATGGCCTTCGCGTTGAGCAGGTCGATGGTGCTCTGGTAGCGGGTCAGCTCGGCTTCGACTTCGTGGGTCAGCGCGCTCATGGGGATCTCCGTTGGGCGCGGAGCATGGGCCGCCGTCAAGGGGCGCCGCATGCAGCCCCACAGCAGGGGGGATGCGTGTTGTGTATGGGTTGCGTCCCGGTCCCTGCTGGACTCGGGTCACGGGAGTCCGCAGCGCGGGCGAATGCCCGCCCGCAACCCGCAACGGGCGCGCAGCGCCCCCGAAACCCCAGATCAGGCCCCCACCGTCTCCAGCACCGGTGCGGCGAGCAGGTACGGGGCCAGGTTGCGGCCGTACAGGGCGCGGACCTCGGGCAGGCGGTGGTCGTCGCCGGTGACCAGGCCGCGGCACAGGGGCGAGCCGCAGCGGCAGGCCATCTTGTAGTCCGGGTCATGGATCCAGTGGGTGTTGCGGAACAGGGCGTAGTCGCAGGTGAGCTCCTCGCCCACGGCGATGTCGCGCCGGGCGGCCAGGGTCACGTCGCCGGTCATCCACAGGTTGGAGTCGCAGCTGTGGTTCATGAACTCGCAGGGCTGGGCCGCGCTGCCGGCGGGATCGACCAGGAAGCGGCCGTCGTCGACCTGGATGACGCTCAGCGGCCGGGCCTTGCCGGCGAGGACCTCGGCCAGGTCCATGACCACGCCCCCCCACTCGATGACCGGGGTGCCGGCGGGGATGGCGGCGAGCGCGAACATCCCCCGTCCTTCGATCGTGGATCCCCGGATCTCGATCCGCGGGTCGATGAAGGAGTGGCGGCGATAGCTCATACATTCGCGGCGTGAACCGCGCCTTGGGGTTCGGCCGGCGTCGCAGGGCGATGGCCGGAGCGGCCAAGGGGCCGCTGAAGGCGAGGTATTGAGCGGTCGCGCCCGGATATCAATAGGCATGGCGAGGGTGCCGGTGCGACGGCGCGCAACACCGCCCGTCTTGCGGGCGTCGTAAAGCGGCAGGCGTGCCGAATCACCCGGGCAGGTGGCCGATCAGGTCGCGGATCGACGCCACCGGGGCGTGACCCGCCAGGGCCTCGGCGATGCGCGCCTGGTCCGCGGGCGTCAGGAGCGGCCACAGGGGCTGAGGGACCCGGGCGATGGCCGGGAACACCGCCCGGAAGCGCGTGTCCCAGCCGGCGACCAGGGGCCCGGCGAGATCCCGGGAGATCACACCCCGGCAGGCAGGGTGGCCACAGGCGCAGGTCATCCGCCCCGGCAGGTAGCTGCCGTAGTCATCGGTGAGCTGGTCGCCGGGGGCGAGATCCACCGCCGCCACGTTGCAGTCGTAGCCGGCCGAGACGCAGGTCGGAGCGCAGGCATGGTTCACGTAGCGTGCCCGGTCCCAGGCGAGCACCCGGTTGCCATCCTGGTCCGCGTAGGCGAAATGCTCGACCTCCGTCTTCATGAGGTCCGGAAGGGCAGTGAACTCGGCGGCGGTGATCCGGCGGTCGAGGGGGTCCGGGGCCCAGACGATGGTGCCGGCGGGGATCGGTCGGGTGGCGACCACGCCGTGGCCGACCGCGTCCGAGATCCACGCCAGGCGGGTGTCAGGATGCATCATGGCGCGATCCAGGCTGCCGGGGGTGCGGATGCCGCAAGGTGCGCCCTGGGCGGCGGCGGGGCCGGCGGCATGCTGGTCCCCATGCCGCCGCGTCCGCGTCGCGCCCGGGCCGACGACCTGCCGGGCATCCTGGCCCTGCAGGACGCCTGCTTCGCGCCCGAGGACCGCTTTCCCCGGCGGACCTGGCGCCGGCTGCTCGCCGCCCCCGGGGCGTCGGCCCTGGTCGCGGCCGAGGGCTCCGCGGTGCTGGCGGTGGCGGTCTGGCTGGTCCGCCGGGGCGGCCGGACGGCCCGGTTGCGGGTCCTGGCGACCCTCCCCGAACGCCGTCGCAGCGGCCTTGCCCATGCCCTGCTGGCGGCGGGGCTGGCCCGGCTCCCGGCGCGGATCACCGGCTGCACCCTGGAAGTCCGGGCCGGCAACGCCGGGGCCTTGGCCTGTTACCGGCGGGCCGGGTTCCGGCCGGCAGAGGGGCTCGCCGGCCACTATCTCGCCATCGGCGCCCTGGCGGCGGGCCATGGTCAGCGCGAGGACGGCATCCGCCTGCGCGCCGCCCGGCCGGCGGTGGTCGCCGCCCTGGGCCGTTGATGCGCCCCGGTCCGCGCCATAGTCCGCCCATGCGCGCCGCCGTCCTCATCGCCCTCGCCTGCTTCGCCGTCGGATGCACCAAGCGGGAAACCCCGCCGCCGCCCCCGCCCCCGGCCCCCACGACCGGCTGGACCGCCGAGGCGACCCAGGCGGTCAGTGCGGTCCTGATGGATGCCGCCGGCCGGGATGCCTGGGCCGCCCAGTGGAAGGCCCGCAACCAGGGCGCCGCCCCGGTGGTGGTGGTACGCCCGGTCGAGGACCGCACCGGCGACCACCTGCCGGTCGAGGACATCCGCGCCGCCATGGTCGCCCGCCTGCGCGAGGCCGGCGGCGACCGCCTGGCGGTCAGCGATACCGGCGAGGGCACCGTGTCCCTCGCGGGCGTCGCCACCATGACCCCCGGCGTCCACGAGGGCGCCCAGGTCAACTGGTACCGCATCGATCTCCGCCTGACCGATGCCGCGGGCGATGTCCTGTGGCAGGGTCCGGTCGAGCACCCGCTGCCGCCCATCCGCTGATCCGCCGCCCCGCGGTCGGAACCGACCCGGCCGGGGTGCATCATCCACCCCTGCGGCCCCCGGGGCCGCCCGCCTGCCCCGGAGTCCGCCGGGATTACCGTGGCAGGGCGAGGTGAGCATGCGCATCCCCAGCCTGATCATGGCCCTGGCCGCCACCGCCGGTGCGGCGGAGCCGGCGCTCGGCGACGTCGGCGAACCGTCCCCGGAGTACAAGGCCGCCCGGGCCGAGCTCGAAGGGATGCTGTCCCGGCGGGACATGGACCTGTTCGAGCTCCAGTTCGAGCCGTTGGAGATGGACCGCATCGTCCTCCGCGACCGGCTCGGCCGTGAGCGGGCCTACGACTACCTCGTCTATCGCATCCGCAACCAGGTCACCGATTCGACCGAGCGCCTCGCCCTCAAGGCGAAGGGCTACAACGAGGTCCTCGCCTCGATGGCCGAGCAGTATGCGATCGCCAAGGTCCAGCAGGGCGACGGCGTGCGGCTGGTCGTGGACGGCGTCGAGGGCCCGGATGCGGTGATCCTGGAGCGCCAGGAGGCCAAGCCGCGCACGCGCACCGCCCACCTGACCGCCACCGCCTGGAACGAGAACGGCACCCGCCTACGCCACCTGGGCGAGATCACCGACCGGGCCGCCCGCCTGGCCTGGGAGCGCGAGACCGCCCAGCTGCGCGCCGAGCGCCGGGACGGGGATGTGCGCGAGCCGCCCACCGGCCGCCCGGATCCCGCCTTCGCGGATCTCGGCGAGCCCGATGTCCAGCACGCCGAGGATGAGGTCCGCCGGGCGGTCGAGGAGCGCTTCGGCCGCCGCCTGCTGACCACCGTGGAACTGCGCGGCCGCCCCTTGCCGCCCTTCGATGGCGTGGCCCGGGTCCAGGTCGCCGACATCGAAGCCCCCGAGTACGCGATGAACGGCTGGTTCGTGGGCGAAGCCTACGGCATCATCGTCTTCGACGCCCTGAGCTATCGCGGCCGTCGGATCACCCTCTCCCTTGCCGGCCTCAGCAACAAGATGCGCCGGGATCCCAAGCAGGTGGAGCCCGAGTCGGGCAAGGTCGACAACTACTTCGACCGTCGCTGGCTGCGCCGCAGCTACGTCATCGAGTTCGACCGGCCGGGCGACGAGTACTACCGCGACCAGGACCGCTTCCGGATGGCCGCCCACGGCTGGCGCTGGGTGCCGGCCTTCGTCCGCATCGAGGCCCGGCGCGAGATCGCCTACGGCAGCTACTTCCTCGACAACATCCGGGATCCCGCGAGCCCGGATGTGCCCAATGGGCAGGTCGAGGGCGAGTTCTGGCCGATGTATGAGACCAGCCGGACCCAGCGTCCGGCTGCCGCCACCGCCGGCGACGACAGCCCGCGCCGCCTGCCCGACCTGCAGAATGTGGACCTCAAGGCCAAGGGCGAGGGCCCGTGACCCGTCCCGGCCTGCACTGCGACCCCGCCCTGGACCCTGCCGAGCTGGCTGCCC
>CAMCAC010000020.1 GCA_945872305.1 Candidatus Kuenenia stuttgartensis
CAACCCCCGTCCCCCCATAGCGTGCCCCCCCCGGAGCAAACGATGTCCGAACGGAACTTGGTGGTCCTCGGCCTGCAGTGGGGCGATGAGGGCAAGGGCAAGGTGATCGACTGCCTGGCCGGCACCTTCGATGCGGTGGTGCGCTGCCAGGGCGGCGCCAACGCCGGCCACACGGTGGTCGTGGGCGGGCACAAGACCGTCCTCCACCTGTTGCCCTCGGGCGTGCTCCATCCTGGGAAATGCCTGATCGGCGCCGGTGTGGTGGTCGATCCGGTGGCACTGGTCGCCGAGATCGACGAGCTCGCCGCCGGCGGCGCCGATCCCTCGACCAAACTCATGCTCTCGGACCGCTGCCAGCTGGTGACCCCGGCCCATCCGGCCCTCGACCGCGCCTTCGAGCGGGCCAAGGGCAAGGGCAAGGTCGGCACCACCCTGCGCGGCATCGGCCCGTGCTACGCCGACAAGGTCGCGCGCATCGGTCTGCGCGGCGCGGACCTCCTCGACCCCGAGCTGCCCGCCCGCCTGCGCGCCAGCATCCGCGCCCACAACCGGACCCTGGACCAGTACGGCGCCAAGCCGGTAGACCCCCACGGCGCCGCGGTCGAGCGTTGGCTCGCCGCCGCCCGCCGCATCGCCCCCCTGGTCGCCGACACCGCCGCCTGGATCCAGGACCTGATGGACAAGGGAGGCCGCATCCTGTCCGAGGGCGCCCAGGGCACGATGCTCGACATCGACCACGGCACCTACCCGTATGTGACGTCATCCTCGACCGGCGTCGGCGGCGTGATCACCGGCGCGGGCCTGAACCACCGCCAGGTCGGCCTGGTGGCCGGCGTGGTCAAGGCCTACACCACCCGGGTCGGCGGCGGCCCGTTCCCCACGGAACTGGACCCCGCCCGGGCCGAGGCCCTGCGCCAGCGCGGCGGCGAGTTCGGCGCCACCACCGGGCGGCCCCGCCGCTGCGGCTGGCTTGATCTCGTGGCGGTGCGCCACGCGGTGCGCCTCAACGGCGTCGAGGCCATCGCCCTGACCAAGCTCGACATCCTCGACCCGGAGCCCGAGATCCCGGTCTGCGTGGCCTACGAACTCGACGGGAAGCGCATCGACACCGTCCCGGCCCAGCTCAGCGACCTCGCCCGGGCCAAGCCGATCTATGAGACCCTGCCCGGCTGGAACGCCTCGATCCGCGGGGTCAGCGACCGCAGCAGGCTCCCCGCCGCCTGCGAGGCCTACATCGCCTTCATCGAACGCCGCCTGGGCATCCCCGCCCGCTGGATCGGCACCGGCCCCGGCCGCGAGGAGACCATCGTTGGGTGATGGCGTGGACGCCTGCGGCGGGCCCACAGGAGGGCGGGAGAGCTCGGAGGGCCGCGGAGGGGTGTCACGGTCGGATCCGTCCGCCCTCCCAAAGCTCACTCCCTCCTCCGCGGCCCTCCGCGACCTCCCGACCTCCTGTAAGCCTCGAAGCCGCTCTCTGAGGTTCTCCGTGGCCCTCCGGTCCCTCCCGACCTCCTGTAAGCCTCGAACTGTCAGTCTCGAAGCCGCCAGCCATGACCGCTGATCTGCCGCACGGGTTGGATCCCGCGCGCATGCCGGGGCATGTGGCGGTCATCATGGACGGCAACGGCCGGTGGGCGAAGGGCAAGGGCTGGGAACGGATCAACGGGCACAAGCGGGGCGCCGAGGCGGTGCGCACGGTGACCACCTGTTCCGCCCGCTGGGGCGTGCGGCGGCTGACCCTGTACGCGTTCTCCACCGAGAACTGGCAGCGCCCGGCCCTGGAGGTCGAGGGGCTGATGCGGCTGCTCGCGGACTACCTCGACCATGAGCTGCCGACCCTGATGGACAACGGCGTGCGGCTGACCGTCATCGGCCAGCCGGAGCGCCTGCCGGAGCGGGTGCGCGAGCGCCTGCGCCGGGTGATGGACGCAACCGCCGGCAACGCCCGCATGACCCTCGCCCTCGCCCTGTCCTATGGCGGCCGCGAGGAGATCGCTGGAGCCTGCCGGCGGATCGCCGCACAGGTCGCCGCCGGATCCCTGGATCCCGCGGCGATCACCCCCGAGACCGTGGCGGCGCACCTCGACGACCCCGCCGGCGGCGAGGTCGATTGCGTGATCCGCACCGCCGGCGAGCACCGCCTGTCGAACTTCCTGCCCTGGCAGGCGATCTACGCGGAATACGTGACCACGCCGGTGCTTTGGCCGGATATGGACGAGGCGGCCTACGCCGCCTGCCTGCGGGAATTCCAGCGCCGGGAGCGGCGCTTCGGCGGAGTCGAGGCCGGCGGGACCAGCCGTTTCCGCTCCCCGTCGCCGGCCTAGCCTGGGGCCATGCCCCGCTGGTTTCCCGTCGCCCTCCTCATGGCCATCGCCGGTGTCGCCCTGATCGCCGTAACGGGCGGACCCCGCGATGGCCGGACCGGCGGCATCAGCGGACCCGCTTACGATCCCGCCGATCCGGCGACCCCGCGTGCCCTCTATGCCCGCTGTCAGGCCTGCCACGGCATCGACGGCCGGGGCCTGGGCGGGCTGGGCCCTCCGCTCGCCGGCAATCCCCGGGTGACCGATGATCCCACCCATGCGGTGCGGATGATCCTGCATGGTGGACCGGGCACCGGATGGCGGATGGCCATGCGCGGCTACGCGCCGGACTTCACCGACCACGAGGTGGCCTTGGTCGCGACCTTCATCCGCACCCAGTGGGGCAACACCGGCGCCGCCGTGGATGCCGGGGCGGTGCGCCGGATCCGGAGCGCACCATGGGCCGCCGGCTGTTCCGGCAGGTCGTCCTGCTGCTCGCCCTGCTCACCACCGCCGCGGTGGCGGTGATCGCTCTCGCCGCGGCCCAGGGCGCCCGAGCGCCGGCGGCAGACCCGGATGCACCGCACCTGTCCTTCGCCCTGCTGCGGACGGACGGACGGCCCATCACCGCCACGGACCTGCACGGCCGCTGGGCCATGGTCTATTTCGGGTACACCTACTGCCCGGACATATGCCCGACCGAGATGGCCCACTGGCGTCGGGTGCTCGATGGTCTTGGTCCGTTGGCTGAACGCATCCAGCCAGTGTTCATCAGCGTGGACCCGGCCCGGGACACGCCGGAGGTGCTCAATGGCTACCTCCCGTTCTTCGACCACCGGATCATCGGCCTGACCGGCGCGACCGAGGCCGCCTTGGCCGCCGCCCGCTCGGTCGGCGCCACCGCGCGCATCGAGGACGACCCTCGCGGAAACGGGCACTACACCGTGACCCACTCGATCAGCACCTTCGTCATCGATCCCAACGGACAGCTCGCATTCCGGTTCCAGGCGGCAGACCCCCTGACGGAGATCCTGGCGGAGCTCCGGGCGCGACTGCGCTGAACCCCACAAATGACCGACCCCGCGGCACAGCCGCGGGGTCGCTGTCGGAGACAGATGGTCGGCCGGATCAGGCGGCCTTGGCCTTGGCGCAGATCTCGGCGAAGGCGGCGGGCTGAAGGATCGCCAGCTCGCTGAGCTGCTTGCGGTCGAGGCGGATGTCGAGGCGCTGCAGGGCGTTGATCAGGCGGCTGTAGGTGATGCCGTGCTCACGGGCGGCGATCGAGATGCGCTTGATCCACAGGCTGCGGAACTGGCGCTTCTTCAGGCGGCGGCCGATGAACGACTGCTGCTCGGCGCGCTTGACGGCCTCACAGGCGACGCGGTACATCTTGTGCCGGCCGCCCCAGAAGCCCTTGGCGCGCTTCATGAGGCGCTTGATCATCTGGTGGCGGGCGGCGCCGTTGGTGGCTCGCATGGGATATCCTTGTTTTCAGGCCGTACGCGATGGGCGCACGGCGGGGCCTGGGGCCCACTTGGTGGAACCGCCGGCGGGCCGGCGGCAGGAGGCTTGGTTCAGCCCTGGCCCATCAGGAGGGCGACGCGGGCCTTCCGGAGGGTGCCGGCGTGGCTGGTCGACCGGGTCTTGTGCAGGTTGCGCATCCGCTTCGGGCTGCGGTCCGCGAGGATGTGGCGGACATTGCACTGGGTGCGCATCACCTTGCCGGTGGAGGTGATACGGATCCGGCGCTTGTGCGCCTTATGGGACTTCATCTTGGGCATGACAGTTTTCTCGCGGGCGGGGCACCGTAGCGCCACGCCGGGGTTGGCAAGGGGTCAATCGGTGGTCAGCGGCCTTCGAGCAGCCGGTCGCCGAGGCTGTTGTCCAGTTCCGGGTTGTCGTGGATCATCCGCCGGGTCGCTTCGATGTCGTACTCGACGCGGCGCCACTCGACGCTCGCCCCGTCGAAGACCACGTAGCAGGCCCGGTTGTCCCGGTCCCGGGGCTGGCCGACGCTGCCGACATTGATGATGGTCTTGCGCGGATCGATCTCCCAGCGGTTCGACAGGCTGGGCAGGCTGTGCCAGATGAGATCGTCGCCGGTGATCACGCCGGGCCGGTGGGTGTGGCCGATGAAGCAGGTGTGCGGCACCAGGGCGAAGTTCTCTTCGAGGAGCTGGCGGGGGTCCTCGCCCAGGTAGCTGCGCCCGAGGGTGTGCTCTTCCAGCACGTATTCCTCGAGGTGGTTGCGCGGGCTGGCGTGGACGAAGAGGACATCCTCCTCGGTGAAGGAGCTGGGCAGCTTCTTCAGCCATTCCCAGCGCTTCTTGCGGCCGGTGAGCCAGCCGAACATGCCGCTGCGGATCTGCCGGTTGGTCCACAGGGCCGCCCCGCGGGCCGCGCTGTTGAAGCCGATCGGTTCGTAGATCGAGGCGTGATCATGGTTGCCGCAGATCACCCGGCCCTCGTCGCACACATCGAGGATCCGGCTCATCGCCGCCACCGGCTCCGGCCCGTAGCCGACGACATCCCCCAGGCAGTAGATGGCGTCCACCTTCTGCGCTTCGATATCCTTCAGCACGGCCTCGAGGGCCGGGATGTTGGAGTGGATATCGCTGATGATGGCGATGCGACGCATCCGTACCCAGGAGTGGAAGGGAGGATTCCTGCCCGGCAAGCCCCGGCCCCAGGCAACAGAACCTGGGGGTCCGGAGTCAGCCGGCGGCGCGGAGCTGCTCGGCCCGGGCCAGATCCTGGGGGGTGTTGACGCCCAGGACATGGGCGGCCTGGGCGGTGATCTCCAGCTCGACCCCGTGGCCGGCGGCGACGAGCATCGCCACCACGTCCGTCAGGTAGTATTCCTTCTGGGCGTTCTCCGGACGCAGCCGCTTGAGGCAGTCCGCCAGGAGGTCGGCACGGAAGGCGTAGATGCCGCTGTTGACCAGGTCGATGGCGCGCTGCTCCGGGGTCGCATCCTTGTGCTCGACGATGCGCACCAGCCGGCCGGTGGCATCGGTGACCATCCGCCCGTAGCCGGAGGGGTCGGCCATGCGCGCCGCGACCCCGGTGCAGGCGGCGCCGGTGCGGGCGTGCCGCTCCAGCACCCGGTCAAGGAGCGCCGGCGGGGTCAGCGGGCAGTCGCCGCACAGGACGAGCACCGTGCTCCCGGTGACCGCGGGCATCGCCGCCATCACCGCATGGCCGGTGCCGAGCTGCTGGTCCTGGAGGGCGGTCCCGGCGCCCCGGGCCGCGGCCACCGCCGTGACCTGCTCGCGCTGCCAGCCGACCACCACCACGGTCTGGCCGACACCGAGGGCGGCACAGGTGTCGAGCACATGGTCGAGCATCGGCCGCCCGGCCAGGGGATGCAGGACCTTGGCCAGGTCGGAGCCCATGCGAGTGCCCTTGCCGGCGGCGAGGATCACGGCGGAGACGGAGGGATGCGGCATGGCCGGGACCCTGGCGCCCTCACCGGAGCCGCAAGTCCGAGCCGCTGCCCGGGGTCCCGGATCCGGCGATTCCGCTCCGCCAGGATCCTTGGTATCATCCCCAGGATGGAGCCCACCGCAGATGCGATCCTGAGCGCGATCGCCGGCTTCTGGAGCCGGATCGGTCCCGACGACGATGCCCGGGCGGTGGTCACCGCCGCGGTCGCGGCGATCTCCGGTCTTCAGCCCATCCGGGATGCCTGCCTCGTGGAGGCGGATCCGTGGTTCGCGCCAGAGGGCATCCTGGCGATCACCGCCCTGCCGTCGGGGGCCGCCCGCCGGCAAGCGGCCCCGTCCACCGATGCGGAACCCGAAGTGGGGGCCTTCCTCCGCGGCGCGGCGACGGCTCCGCCCACGGAACCGGCTGCCGTGGTCCTGGCGTGGCTCGGTCTCGCCGGATCCCATGGCCTGGCCCTGTCCATTCCCGACCACGCCCTTCCGGTCCGGGTGGGCAGCGGTGATCCGCCCCCGGTCTGGGGCTGGATCGTGCTCACCGCGGATCAGCCCGTGGATCGGCGACTGACCGACGCCCTCCTGCCGATGGTCCGCCACGGGGTGGCCACGGCCTTGCGCCACGACCTGGCCGAGCGGGTCATCCGGGAATCGCCCCACCCGATCAATCTCCATGCCGGCCAGGAGCGTCGGCGCTCGAACCCGGCGCAGAAACGCTTCATCGGCTTCTCGGACGCGGATTTCGCCCGGGAGCCGACCCTGTGGGCCCGGCTCTCCCATCCCGAGGACCAGGCCCGGCAGCAGGCCCTGGTCGAGCGCCTCTGGCGGGGCGAGGATGACCGCTTCGACATCGACAAACGCTATATCCTGCCGGATGGCCGGACCCTGTGGGGCCGCAACACCTACCTGCTGTTCCGCGACCATGCGGGACGGGTGCGCTGTCAGGTCAGCTACCTCTTCGACCTGACCCGGATCAAGACGGCGGAACACGCCGCCCGGGACGCCCTCGCCGAGGCCCACCGCGCCTCGGCGGTCCGCTCCCGCTTCCTCGCCAACGCCTCGCATGAGATGCGCACGCCCCTGCACGGGATCGCCAGCGCCATCGACCTGATGGACGGGGCCGCGAGCGAGGATGAACGCGGACAGCTCCTCGACACCATGCGCTATTCGGCGGCCCTGCTCCTGCGCCTGGTGAACGATGTGCTGGAACTGGCTCGCCTGGAATCCGCCGGCTTCCAGCTCGACATCCGGCCTCAATCCCTGGGCGGCGCCCTGGGGGAGCTGGTGGCGACCCTGCGCCCGCTCCTCCGCGACCGGCCGGTGCGCCTGGAGGTGGAGATCGACCCCGGCCTGCCCGCCCATCTGCATTTCGACCGGGAACGCATCCAGCAGATCGTCTCCAACCTGGTCGGGAACGCCTCCAAGTTCACCCGCACCGGGGCGATCACGATCGGCGTGCGCTGCGCAGAGGTCGACGCCGGCATGGCGGACATCGTCCTGACGGTGGCGGACACCGGCATCGGCATGGACGAGAGCCGACGGGCCAACCTGTTCGAACCCTTCGCCGAGGCCACCGAGCCGGTGGCGGGGCGCCAGCCGCGTGGCAGCGGCCTCGGCCTCGCCATCGTGCGCGGACTGGTCCAGCACATGGGCGGAACGATCGGGGTCGACAGCATCCCGGGGACCGGCACCACCGTGTCGGTCGTCCTTACCATGGCCGTCGCGGGCTGATCAGACGGACGGAGCGGCAGGATCCACCGACCGCCACATCGCCACCTCGTCGCAGTCGAGGAAGCGGTGGCAGCGCACGCACTCGCTCCACACCTTGTCGGGCAGGCGCGAGCGGTCGACCCGGACGAAGCCGAGCCGGGTGAAGAAGTCCACCTGGTAGGTCAGGCAGAAGACCTTCTGGATGCCGAGGGTGCGCGCCTCGGCGATGGCCGCCTCGACCAGACGGCGGCCGATCCCCCGCCCATGCACCGCCCGGGCCACCGCCAGGGCCTTCACCTCGGCGATGGTCGCGGTGTCGATATGCAGGGCCACGCAGCCCGCCAGGCCGCCGGGCTCCGCCTCGGCGACGATGAAGTCGCGGACATTCTCATACAGTTCACCCAGGGACCGGGAGAGCATCAGACGCTCCTCGGCGAACGAGCCGATGAGCGCCTGCATGGCCGGTACATCCGCCAGCCGGGCTGGCCGGCAGGAGAGCGCGGGATCGATCCCCATCAGTAGCGCCGGATGCCGCCGCCCGCCCCGGGCCGGCCACCGCCCGGGGGCGGCGCCTGCACGGCGGGCAGTTCCTTCACCACCGCGTCGAGGCGGTCGAGGATCTGACCCAGGTGGTCGCGCCGGCGCTGGCGCACCTCGACCTCCTTGGGATCCGGGCGGAGGGACTTCACCTCGGCCTGCTCGCCAAGGTAGGCGGCGATCAGATCCGCCTCCTGCCCCTTGGTCAGGAGCTCGACCAGTTCGCCCTCGATCCGCGTCAGCTCCTCCTGGTACTGCTCACGCACCCGCTTCAGGGCATCGCGTTTCTGCCAATCGGTCAGGGTGACGGCCAGGGGTTGCAAGGGCATGGGCGGGAGTGTCCGTCGCCTGCCGTCTGCTCAAGGGGGCGCCGCGGGACTCGGATTGACCCGGTAGTAGGCGATGGCGGTATCGAGGTCGTCGACAACCAGGAAGATCTGGGTCAGACCCAGGATCTCGATCATGCGCAGCATCTTGTCCGGGGGTCGGACCAGGAGGACCTGGCCCTGGTGGTCCTTGATCCGGTGCAGGTAGCCGACCAGACACCCCAGCACGGCAGAGCTCATGTACTGGACCTGGGCCAGGTCGATGACCGAGTTGCGGGCCGAGGCATCGCCGACGAGATCGACGAGCCGTCCCTCGAATTCCGACGGTTCGCTTTGCATCAGGGTTCCGCTCGGCCGGATGATAAGACAGCCATCGCGGCGCTCGACCTCAAGTCCGTAGCGGCGGTCCTGCGGCGGGGCCGGGGCCCGGGCGATCAGGGCCTGCAGTTCATCCGCACTGATGCCGTCATCGGCCATCGCCGGTCTCCCGATAGAATGTACCACGACGCGGCACGGAAGTCACGGCACCGCGGCATCTGCACCCGCCAACAACCCATCCACCATCGCGTCCAACTCATCGTCGGTGGCGGTGAACGGGGGCATCAGGTACAGGGAGTCCCCCAGCGGACGGAGCATGACCCCGGCGGCGGTGGCGGACCGGGCGGCACGCCAGCCGGTGGCCAGGGCGGGATCAAGGGCGGCACCGTCACGGCAGCGCAGGTCAACCGCCACCGCGAGACCGATCCCACGCAGGCCCGACAGCCACGGACGGTCCTCCAGGGCCCGGGCGAGCCGGGCGCGGATCCGCCCCCCGCCCTGCACCACCCGGCCAGCCAACGCCCCCTCCCCGGCCACATCCAGGACAGCGTGGGCGCAGGCCACACCCAGCGCATGTCCGGCGAAGGTGTTCGAATGCAGGAAGGCCCGGCCCGATGCCCAGGTCCCAAGGAATCCCCCGTAGATCCGATCAGTGGCCAGGACCATGCTGAACGGAAGGGCGCCGGCGGTGATCCCCTTGGCGAGCACCGCAAGGTCCGGCAGCACCCCGGCATGATGGCAGGCGAGGGGTTCGCCAAGCCGCCAGCAACCGGCAGCGATCTCGTCGGCGATGAGCAATACCCCATGGGCATCGCACCAGCCGCGCAGCCGGCGGATCAGGTCCGGGCTGTACAGGCGGATGCCGCCGGCCCCCTGCATCACCGGTTCGATGATCACCGCCGCCAGGGACCGGGACTCCGCATCCAGCTGGGCCTGGATCGCCGGCCACTCCGCCGCGGCATCCTGCCATCGGGGATCGGCCGAACCGGAACGCACCGGCAGGCCAAGCAACCGCACCGGCTCCGTCAGCATGCTGGCGAAAGGACTACGGTAGCGGCCGAGGTCGGTCACCGACAGGGCGCCGGCGGTCTCGCCGTGGTAGGCGTGCTCCAAGGCCGCGAAGCGGGTGCGCCCGGGGTCGCCGGCCTGGGCCTGCCACTGCAGGGCCATCTTGAGGGCCACCTCGACCCCGGTGGAACCGTTGTCGGCGAAGAACACCTTGGCAAACCAGCCAGGGGCCGGCCGGTTGGCGAGGGCCAGCCATCGCTCCGCCAGACGCACCACCGGTTCGTTGGTGCACCCGGCGAGCAGATGGTGGTCGAACCGGGCACACTGGTCGGCGATGGCCGCCACCACCGCCGGGTGGCGATGGCCGAGGATCTTGCACCACCAGGAGCCAATCCCGTCCAGGACCCGGCGGCCGTCGGCGAGGTGGAGCCAAGAGCCCTCGGCTCCGACCACCTCGAGTGGCGGATGTTCCCGCCAGTCCGCCATCTGGGCGGCGGGGTGCCACAGGCTGGCGAGGTCACGGGCGCGAAGATCCATGGGCGACGAGCGTGGATCACCTGGAGGGGAGATCCAGGGCCTCGCCGCACCTCCACACCCGATCCATGCTGCCATCAGGAGCGCAGGACCATGGCGCACCATCACCGCCACCGGATGGCGCTGCGTCGGCTCCGCTTATTGCGATATCACCGGGATCAGACCGAGAGATAACGGGAAATCACAGCCTCATCGACGGAAGATCGCGGGTCTTCATGCACGATCGCCCCTGACTCGATGACGATCAGGCGATCAGCGATCTCAAGGGTGAAACTCAGGACCTGTTCCGAAACGACCACGGTGAGGTCGCGCAGCCGCTTCAACTCGTTGAGGGTGCGGGCGATGTCCTTGATGATCGACGGCTGGATGCCCTCCGTGGGTTCATCGAGGAGGAGCACCTTGGGACCTGAGACCAGAGCCCTGGCGATGGCAAGCTGCTGCTGCTGGCCACCGGACAGATTGCCTCCCTTCCGGTTCTTCATTTCATCCAGCACGGGAAACGTCTTGTAGACCCAGTCCTCGATCTTGCGGACCTTGGCGGTCTCAAGCCCGGTCCGGATGTTCTCCTCGACGGTCAGCGCAGAGAAGATCTGACGACCCTGGGGCACGAATCCGAGTCCGGCCTTGACCCGCTGGAAGCTGTCAAGCTTGGCCACATCCTTGCCATCAACGGTGATCGACCCGGAACGGGCCCGGATCATGCCGATCATGCTTTTCATGAGCGTGGTCTTGCCCATGCCGTTACGCCCCATGATCGCCAGGGTTTCGTTCTTGGCGACCGAGAACGAAAGATCCCGGATGATGATGCTCTCCCCGTAGGAGACGCAGAGATTCTTGACTTCGAGCATGGCTTCGGGTTCCGATCAGTGGCCGAGGTAGACTTCGATGACCCGTGGATCGCTCTCGATCTTGTCCATGGGACCTTCCGCGAGCAGCTTTCCTTGGTGCAGGACGGTGACCTTGTCGGCGATCTTCCGGACGAATTTCATGTCGTGCTCGATCACCACCGCGGATCGGCCCTTGCAGATCCGGCGCAGCAGATCAGCCGTCTGCTCGCGTTCCCGGACGCTCATGCCCGCCACCGGTTCATCGAGAAGCAGCAGCTGCGGGTCGGCCATGAGCAGCATGCCGATCTCAAGCCATTGCTTCTGGCCATGGCTGAGCTTCTCGCCTTCCATGTCGAGGAGGCCGTCAAGGTAGATCTCCTTGGCAACGGCATGGATCTTGTCGACCACGTCGCTGGTGCGACGAAAGAAGATGGCCCCGAAGGCGGTCCGCCCCTTCGGATGGCTGACTTCCAGATTCTCGAACACGGACAACTTCGGATAGATGGAAGGCGTCTGGAATTTACGCACGACACCGGATCTGACGATCTCCTGTTCCTGCATGTCGGTGAGCACCTTGTCGAGGAAGGTGATCTTGCCGCCCGTCGGCTTCGTACGACCGCAGATCAGGTCGAGGAGCGTCGTCTTTCCCGCGCCATTGGGGCCGATCACGACCCGCAATTCGTCCTTTTCGACGTACAGCGTCACTCCATTCACCGCCTTGAACCCATCGAAGCTGACGGTGAGCTCCTCGACCTCAAGAGCGTAGTGAGGATAGATCACGGCTGGCCCTCCTTGACCGCGGCAGAGATGGCACGGCCCTTGCCGAACAGGCGCTCGATCGGCGGCCATATCCAGCGGCGGACCGCACCGGCGAGACCATCCGGGAAGACCATCGTGACGAGAAGGAAGATCGAACCCATGAGGAAGAACCACAGGGCCGGGAACTGCTCGGAGAAGAAGGTGCGTCCAAAGCTGACCGCCAGCGTCCCGTAGACTGCGCCGATGAGCGACATGCGGCCGCCGACCGCGCAGAAGATGACCATGTAGATGGAGGGCTCGATGGTGATCAGCTTGGGCGACATGAATCCCACATTGAGGACGAACATCGCACCGCCCAGGGCGGACATCGCCGCCGCGATGCAGAAGACCATGGTCTTGATGTTGGCCACGTCGTAACCCGAGAACCGGACGCGATCCTCCATGTCGCGGACCGCGAGCAGGATGCGGCCGAACTTGGTGTTCAGGAGCCACCTCCCGAAGAGGATGCAGCCGATGATCAGGAAACAGGTGACGAAGTAGATGATGGTCTGGTTCTCAGGCGTCCGGATGTCCCAGCCAAGCAGCGTCCGCAGATCGGTGATGCCGTTGATGCCGCCCGTCCATCCCTGACGGGTGACGAAAAGGATCTCCATCGTCCAGCACAGGGCCTGGGTGATGATCGCGAAGTACACCCCACCGACACGGCGCTTGAACATGGCCACGCCGATGATGTAGGCGATGATGGTCGGAACGGCGAAGATCAGCAGGAGCGTCAATGGGAAGCTGTGGAACGGCTCCCAGAACCATGGAAGGACCGTTATCTGGTTCCAGTCCATGAAATCGGGGATGCCGACCGTCGTCAGCGCCTTGTTCTGATCGGAACCGGCCTCGCCTGCGATGCTTGCCGCAGCCTCGAGCTTGAGGAATGCCGCCATGCAATACCCGCCCAGACCCCAGAACAGGCCCTGGCCGAGGGACATGATCCCACCATAGCCCCAACACATCACCAGGCCGATGGCGACAAATGAGAGGCTGAGGTACTTGCCCATCAGGTTCAGCCGGAAGGAATCGATGGTCAGCGGAAGGAACACGAGCAGGAGGAGGGCGAGGAGCCCGAGGCCTATCGCCCCGGTCGGACCGCCAAGCACGTTGCGATAGAGTGTGTTCACGAAGGATCCCTGGAGGTGTTGCATGGAAGAGATGCTCACTTGCGGATCTTGGACGCGATCAGGCCCTGGGGCCGGATCATGAGGACGCCGACG
Source organism: Candidatus Kuenenia stuttgartensis (assembly GCA_945872305.1). Taxonomy (GTDB): domain Bacteria; phylum Planctomycetota; class UBA11346; order UBA11346; family UBA11346; genus CAMCAC01. Next base: position 13,025 of record CAMCAC010000020.1, read on the forward strand.
ACGGCCAGGAGGACAAAGACCTTGGCGAGGACCCCGGACAACAGGAATTCGAGGATCGATTGGGCTTGGGCTATGGTGAACGCGGCGATGATGGTGCCAACGATGCTTCCCGCGCCGCCGAAGACCACCACCATGAAGGTATCGACGATGTATTGCGAACCTGCCGTGGGGGAGATGGAACCGACCGTGGTGAATGCGCATCCTGCGACACCGGCAACACCGCAACCAAGCGCGAAGGTCAGTCTGTCGGTCAATCGCGTATTGATTCCGACCGCTCCCGCCATGTCACGGTTCATCACCGTGGCACGAACCCGGAGCCCAGCCCTGGAATAATACATGTTGATGGTTATGGCGGCAGTGAGGAGGACACTGACGCCGAGAAGGAACATGCCGTTGATGGGGATGTCCAATCCTTCCGCCGGCTGCCAGGATCCCATGAGCCAATCGGGCATCGTCGCACTCGTCTCACGCGCACCCGCCACCTGGCGGAACGTCTCCTGCATGATCATGCTCAGTCCCCATGTGGCCAGCAGGGTGTCGAGCGGTCGTTTATACAGGAATCTGATGATTGATATCTCGACCAGGAATCCGAGCACGAACGCCGCTCCGAAGGCGACGATCATGGCGACCGGGAAATACCAATGAAAGAGGCCGGGGGCATAGGTCTCGCTCAGATACGAGCAGACGACCGTGGCGTAGGCTCCCAACGTCATGAACTCGCCATGGGCCATGTTGATCACCTTCATCTGGCCGAAGATGATCGCCATGCCGAGGGCCATGAGCAGAAAGATGGAGAATAGGCTGATGCCAGCGAAACCCTGCATGATCAGCACCACCTGCAGCTCGTCCCAGGTGTAGGCGCCGAACATGGCAAGCAGGATCGCAGCGGAGATCTTGGTCATCGAGACGCCTCAGGAAAGGGTAGGCCATGCCCACCCTGTCGCCTCAAGCGGCAGGATGGGCGGCGTTGACGAACAGAATCGGAAGGTTCGGCATCGACCGAACCGGTTTTCAAGGGCATCGCCCGAACTACGGGGCGTGTCCCATGAACTGGCCGGGCACCATCATGGATGATGCCCGACCGGTCCAGCATTGGATCGGCACATCGGCCCGACCCCTGCTGGACCTGGATTCACTTGTAGCCTTCGGGGAACGGGTTCGGCTCGATCAGTTCCGGGGATTCGGCGACCACGTCGAACTGTCCATCGGCGCGCATCTTGCCGATACGGGCCTTGGACCACAGATGGTGGTTCTTGTGGATCTTGACGTAGCCTTCCGGAGCCTCCTTGTATTCGATGCCTTCGGAAGCCTCGGCGATCTTGTCGATATCGAAGCTGCCGGCCTTCTCGACCGTGGCCTTCCACAGCCAGGGACCAAGATAGGCCGCCTGGGTCACATCACCGACCACGGCGTTGCCCTTGTACTTGTCCTTGTACATCTCGTTGAACGCAGCCACGAACTTGGTGTTGTTGTCACCGGGCAGGCTCTGGAAGTACTTCATGCAGGCATAGAAGCCTTCGCAGTTCTCGCCGCCAATGCCGCGGATCTCGTCTTCCGTGGTGGAGATGGTCAGCATCGTCTGGTTCTTCTTCGCCAGCGATTCACCGGTGATGCCGGCCGCCTTGAGCTGCTTGTACCAGCTGACGTTCGAACCACCGACGATGGCGGTGTAGATCACATCAGGCTTGGCCAGCTTGATCTTGTTGATCAGGGTCTTGAAATCGGTGTCGCCGAGCGGCTTGAACTCCTCGCCGACGACCTTGCTGTCCTTCAGGTGCTTCTCGATGTGGATGCGGGCGATCTTCATCGAGGTGCGCGGCCAGATGTAGTCGGAGCCGACCAGGAAGTAGGTCTTGGCGCCCTTCTCCTTGGCGACCCAGTCCAGGCCCCAGAGGATCTGCTGGGTGGCCTCCTGGCCGGTGTAGATGACGTTCTTCGAGGCTTCCAGGCCTTCGTAGAACGTCGGGTAGTACAGCATGCCGTTCTCCTTTTCGAAGATCGGCAGCATGGTCTGAACCTGGAAGCCGTTTCACGATGGCGTTCGAGGAGCGGGTGATCGCGACCATCCTTGCCTGTCAAACAGTACAGGGAGCAAGTGGACTCATGCGCATCTCCTGGGAAGAGGCTCGGGGGATCATGGAGCGGGCTGTGGTGCGCGGTCTTGGGCGTCGTGAAGCAGAGATCATTGCCTATCTTGGAGTCGATGAGAAGGCGATCCGGAAGGGCCATAACTACGTCACCGTACTCACCGACTTGGAGGGCCGTCGTATTCTTGAGGTGACCCCCGATCGCACCAAAGAGAGCCTGGTTACAGCGATTAAATCCCTAGATTCCAAGCATATTTCTGGTATTCAGGCGGTTTCGATGGACATGTGGGAGCCCTATCGCACGGCCGTTGACCTCTCTTTCCCGATCCCTCGGCCGGACGTGGTCCATGACCGATACCACATCATCAGCCATGCCAACTCGGCGCTGAATCAGGTGCGCAAAGATGAGGCACGGGACCTGGCGAAGAGTGGACGGAGTGATCTCAAGGGTGTCCGACAGGCCATCCTTTACGGCGAGGAGAACCTACCCGAGCGGCACGAAGCCACCATTGCGCAGCTGAAAGCCAGCGACCTCAAAACGGCCAAAGGATACGCTATGAAGGAGAACCTTCGTCGTTGCTGGAATCACCGCTTGGAAACCACCGCCCGCACACACTTCCTATCCTGGGTCCGATGGGCCAAAAGGTCGAAGCTGCGACCCTTTGCCAAGGTCGCCGAGATGATTGCCACCCGCATTGATGACATCATCAGCTACTTCCGCCATCCGATCACCAATGGGCCACAGGAAGGCATGAATGCCAAACTGATGTCCATCATCAGAGCCGCTCGGGGATATCGTACCCACGAAACCTTCCGGATGGCCGCCTTGTTCTTCATGGGCGGTCTCGACATGAGTCTCACATGGCGTCATGCCTGATCGTTCCCACTGCATTCCCGGAAGAGCCTGCGTGGGTTTCCAATGCTTCGCCATAGATTCACACCGGCTCCCGGGAGCGGCGTTGGTCCGTCGAGGTGGCCCACCTCCGCTCCCGGAGATCAACTCCCCCGTTGATCGGCCCGCAAAACAGAATCACCGCTGTACAGTCCGTGCTGCACGGCGTCACCATGCCTGTACACTCGCGAACCTGCAGTGCCCTAGAAATGCTGGGCTGATATGCACGTGAACGATTATCGAGCAAGCCTTGCCGCCGCTCCGTGTGCAGAGTGAGCATTCCCGGAATCCATCTGGGCGCTCTCTGTCTCCAGAAACAGCAACTTTCCCAAGCATCTAACAGTCCTCGGCGCCGGTTCGCGCTGATCCCGCGATGAGCGGCACACCCCTTGCTCACTACCATCGGCCCGCCTGGGCCGCCACCACCGGCGCAACCCGCCACCACCTCCCGGAGATCCGGATGTCCCTCAAGTCCACCCTGCTCGGCGTCGTCACCACCGTCGCCGCCCTCGTCGGCGCCCCGCTGTCCGCTGAGGACACCGTCAAGCTCGGCGTCCTCCACTCCCTGACCGGCACCATGGCCATCTCGGAGATCTCGTGCAAGGACGCCACCGTGATGGCGATCGACGAGATCAACGCCAAGGGCGGCGTGCTCGGCAAGAAGCTCGAGGCGGTCGTGGTCGACCCGGCCTCCAACTGGCCCCTGTTCGCCGAGAAGGCGAAGGAGCTGATCCTCACCCACAAGGTCAAGGCCACCTTCGGCTGCTGGACCTCGGTGAGCCGCAAGTCGGTCCTCCCGGTCTTCGAAGAGAACAACGCGCTGCTCTACTACCCCGTCCAGTACGAGGGCGAGGAGCAGTCCCTGAACGTCTTCTACACCGCCGCGTCCCCCAACCAGCAGCTCGTGCCCGCCGCCGAGTACATGCTGGAGCAAGGCTACAAGAAGTTCGTGCTGCTCGGCACCGACTACGTGTTCCCCCGCACCGCGAACAAGGTCCTCAAGGCCTTCCTCAAGGCCAAGGGCATCCCCGACAGCGCCATCATCGAGGAATACACCCCGTTCGGCCACAAGGACTACCAGACCATCGTCGCCAAGATCAAGACCCTCGCCCAAGGCGGCGGCGCCTGCGTCCTGTCGACCATCAACGGCGACTCGAATGTGCCGTTCTACAAGGAATTCGCCAACCAGGGCCTGACCTCCGGCGAGTGTCCGATCATGGCGTTCTCGGTGTCCGAGGACGAGCTCCGGGCGATGGAAGTCCCGCCCCTCGTCGGCCATCTGGCGGCCTGGAACTACTTCATGTCGATCGACACCTCCGAGAACAAGGCCTTCATCAGCGCCTTCCAGAGCAAGTACGGCAAGGACCGCGTCACCGCCGACCCGATCGAAGCCGCCTATTACGGCGTCTACGTCTGGAAGGCCGCCGTCGAGAAGGCCGGTTCCTTCGACGTCGACAAGGTCCGCGCCGCCACCTACGGCATCGAGTTCGACGCCCCCGGCGGCAAGAAGAAGATGGACGAGAAGAACCAGCACACCTACAAGCCGGTCTACATCGGCGAGATCAAGAAGGACGGCCAGTTCAAGATCGTCTGGCAGTCCAAGGGCCTGGTGAAGCCCGACAGCTACAGCGCCTACCTGTGGCCCAACGGCGGCTTCCCCGCCCCCACCGGCGGCCCCAAGAAGTGATCTGACGCTCCGGGGCGGGGCGGTCCGGGCCGTGAGGCCCGGACGCGATGGGAACGCCCACCACCGCCCCGGAGTCCACCTCCGCGTCCACCCGCACGGCCGCCTCGGGCGGCCGTGCCTTTGGAGACCGCATGCCGTCCCCTTTGTCGGCGTTCGTCCGCCGGCTTCTGATCATCGCCCTGGCGGTGATTGCCCATCTCCCGGCCCTCGATCTCACCGGCCTCGCCTCGGACCAGCGCCCGCAGCGCCTTGCCGCCATCGCCGCGATCGGCGCCAGCCGCGAACCTGCCGCCGCCGCCTTCCTCGAAGCCTACAGGCTCGGCAACGCCTTCCGCCTCGGCGAGCGCATCGTCCTGGTCGTGGATGCCGCCGACCCCGCCACGCCCCTCGACCCCCTCTCCCGGGCGCCCCTGGGCGCCCCTGTCCCCCGCAGCCAACTCGTGGAACTGGAGGTGAGCCGCCCCGAGATCCGGGCGATCACCGGGGCCTTAACCCTGCTCCAGCTCACCAACCCCGATCGCGCCGTACGCCTCCCCGCCGTGGTGAAGGCCGGTGACGTCGGCGGTGACACGAACCGCGCCGCCCTGGTCCAGGTCCTGGCCGGCGAGAGCGACCAGTCGGTGGCCAAGGCCGCCCGGGAATCCCTCGCCCTGATCGAACTCAGTCTCGGCACCGAGGCCGCCAGCCGCGCCGCGGCGGCGACCCTGCTCGGAGAGGCGTGCTCGGGCCGCGCCCTCGGGCCCCTGCGCACCCGCGCCGCCGAGGATCCGGATCCGCTGGTCAAGACCGCCGCCACCGCCGCCATCGCCGACATCGAACGCTACCAGTCCGGCGTCCGCGCCGCCCAGACCGCATTCGCCGGGATCAGCGCCGGCTCGATCCTCATCATCATGGCCCTCGGGCTTGCCATCACCTTCGGCCTGATGGGCGTGATCAACATGGCGCATGGCGAGATGCTGATGATCGGCGCCTATGCGACCCTGGTTGTGCAGTGGGTCTTCGCCTACCTGCCGGCCCCGCTCCAGCCCTACTACTTCATCCTCGGCCTGGGGGCGGGGTTCCTGGCCGCCGCGGCGGTAGGCTGGCTGCTCGAACTCACCATCATCCGCCACCTCTACGGGCGACCCCTGGAGACCCTGCTCGCCACCTGGGGGATCAGCTACCTGCTGGTGCAGACGGTGCGCGCCGCCTTCGGTGACAACCAGGCGGTGGTCGCGCCATCGTGGCTGACCGGCGGCTGGGAGCCGGTGCAGGACCTGGTGCTGCCATGGAACCGCCTCTTCATCATCGCGGTCACGATCACCGCCATCGCCCTGGTCTGGTGGGTCCTCAACCGCACCCGGCTCGGACTGGTCCTGCGCGCCACGGTGCAGAGCCGGCGCACCGCCGCGAGCCTGGGCGTGAACACCCGCCGCATCGATGGCCTGACCTTCGCCCTCGGCTCCGGCATTGCCGGGGCCGGCGGCTGTGCCCTGACCCTGATCGGCGGCCTCAAGCCAGACATGGGCCAGGAGTTCATCATCGATTCATTCCTGGTCGTGGCAGCCGGCGGGGTCGGCAACCTGTGGGGCGTGGTGTGTGCCGGGCTCGGCCTCGGCATCCTCAACAAGGTCCTGGAGCCCTGGACCCAGGCCGTCTTCGCCAAGGTGATCGTGCTCGTGGGCATCATCCTCTTCCTCCAGGCCCGTCCCCAGGGCCTGTTCCCGCCGAAGGGAAGGCTCTCCGATGGCTGAGTACCCCATCGATCCGCGCCAGTTCGCCCTGACCCGCGCCATCGCCGGCCTCGGCTGGCGGGGCACCCTGCTCGGTTTCGATCGACGAGCCCCGGCCATCGGGGCCGCCTTCCTCCTCCTCGCCATCCCGGTGTTCTACGCCGTGGGACTCCTCGACCTCGCCCAGGTGAACCAGCTCGGACGCTACTGCGCCATCGCCCTGGTCGCCATCGGCCTGGATCTCGTGTGGGGCTACACCGGCATGCTGAGTCTGTGCCAGGCGATGTTCTTCACCCTGGGCGGCTACGCCATGGGCATGCACCTCGCCATGCAGGGCCCCAAGGACGGCAAGGGCGTGCCGACCTCGATCAGCTACGTGAGCAGCGAGGTGGACGGTCTCGCGCTGCCATGGTTCTGGCAACCGTTCGCCCACGAGTGGTTCACGCTGGTCGCGGTGCTGGCGGTGCCGGCGATCGTCGCCGGCCTGTTCGGCTGGCTCGCCTTCCGCAGCCGGATCAAGGGCGTGTACTTCTCGATCATCACCCAGGCCCTGACGGTCGCCCTGATGACCCTGTTCAGCCTGAACCTGCTCAAGCTCGGCGGGACCAACGGGCTGACCAACTTCACCCATCTGCTCGGCTGCGACATCCGCACCGGCGAGGCGAAGCTGGCGCTCTACTGGGTGTCCGCCCTGGCCCTGATCGGAGCGGCCTTGTTCGCCTGGTGGCTGACCACCACGCGGTTCGGTCGCATCCTGGTGGCGGTCCGGGACAGCGAGGCCCGCCTGCGCTTTGCCGGATACCAGCCGGTGATCTTCAAGACCGCGGTGTTCACCCTGGCGGCGGTGCTCGCCGGCATCGGCGGAGCCCTGTACGTGCCCCAGACCGGCATCGTCACCCCCTCGGACATGGCCGCTGTGCCCTCCATCATGGTGGTGGTGTGGGTCGCGCTGGGCGGACGCGGCACCATCACCGGCGCCGTAGTCGGGGCCCTCCTGGTCAACCTGATCTACGCCCTGCTCACCACCCACATGCCGAAGTTCTGGCCGTTCATCCTCGGTGCGGTCTTCGTGTCCGTCGTATTGTTCATGCCCGACGGCATCGTCGGGCAGTGGCGCAAACTCATCGCCTGGGCCCAGCGTGGAAAGGCCAGGGCATGAGCACGCCCGTCCGTTCCGACTTCCTCCAGATCGAGGGTGTCACCGCGGTCTTCGACGGCTTCAAGGCATTGGATGTGTCCTACTTCGGCGTGGACTGGGGCGACCTGCGGGTGGTCATCGGGCCCAACGGTGCCGGCAAGACCACCCTCTGCGATGTTATCAGCGGCAAGACCAAGCCGACCACCGGCAAGGTCGTGATCGACGAGAAGGACGTGACCCGCTGGCGCGATACCGAGATCAGTGCCCTCGGGGTGGGTCGCAAGTTCCAGACCCCATCGGTCTTCGACTCGCTCACCGTCTACGAGAACATGGAACTCGCCCTGCCCGGCCGCCGCCGCGCCTGGCAGAACCTGTTCGGCCGCGAGACCGCGGAGCAGCGCGACCGCATCCTCGCCCTTTTGGAGCGGACCCACCTCATCGGCCGCAAGGACCATTTGGCGAGGGACCTCTCCCACGGCCAGCGCCAGTGGCTGGAGATCAGCATGCTCATGGTCAGTGGCGCCCGCCTGCTCCTGGTCGACGAGCCCGCCGCGGGCCTGACCGACACCGAGACCGCCCTGACTGCGGACCTGTTGCTGGAGTTGAAGGGCAACCACACCCTCATCGTCATCGAGCACGACATGGAGTTCGTCCGCCGACTGGGCAGCCGGGTCACCTGCCTGTGCCAGGGCCGCGTCCTCGCTGACGGGACCCTCGACCAGGTGAGTTCCGATCCCCAGGTCATCGAGGCCTACCTCGGCCGTGGAAAGGCCGGGCGATGAGCATGCTTGATGTTCGGAGCCTCTCCACCCGCTACGGCGCGGTTGTCGCCGTGGACGGCGTGGACCTGTCCGCCCAGGCCGGGCGGATCACCTGCGTGATGGGCCGCAACGGCACCGGCAAGACCAGCCTGATGCGCACCATCATGGGGCAGATCAAGGCCCATGCCGGCACCGTCACGGTGGATGGCCACGACCTGTCTACGGCTCCCGCCCATGCCCGGGCGATGGCCGGGGTCAGCCTGGTCCCCCAGGGGCGCGAGATCTTCCCCAAGTTGACCGTAGCTGAGAACCTGGCGGTGGCCCTGTCCGCCCGCAGCGACGGCCTGAGAAAAGTCCCGGACGACCTCATCGATCTGTTTCCGATCCTGCGCCAGTTCCTCAAGCGCATGGGCGGCGACCTGTCCGGCGGCCAGCAGCAGCAGCTCGCCATCGCCCGCGCCCTGGTGACCAACCCGAAGGTCCTGCTCCTCGACGAGCCGACCGAGGGCATCCAGCCCAACATCATCGAGGACATCGGCAGCATCCTGCGCCGGCTGGCCAAGGAGCGCCAACTGGCCATCGTGCTCGTCGAGCAGTACTTTGACTTCGTCCAGCGGATCGGCGACGACTTCCTGATCCTCGACCGCGGCCGGGTGGTGGCTCGCGGCAACTGTGCCGATCTGAGCATGGACAACGTGGGTAAGCACTTGTCGGTGTGAGTCCGGGGGCGACAAACCGAGCGGACGACCCGATGACCCCCCTGCCTGTCCAGCGCCCGCACCGCATCGCAGCCGACCCCGGGCGCCTGCGGGTCGCCATGGTCGAAGGGCAGAGCACCATCATCGGCGCCGGCGCCGGGGACCCGCTCAAGCTCATCACGACCCGGCCCCGAGGAGTGGCGGCGTGGGCCTGGGTCGCAACCTATGGCGGCGGCCTGCTCGCCGGGGACCGCACCGACCTGGAGGTCGAGGTCGGGGCCGGGGCCCGGCTCGTGCTCGCCACCCAGGCCACCACCAAGGTCTATCGCAGCGATGACGGGGCCACCGCCGCCCAGCACCTGCGGGCCCGGGTCGGAGCGGGCGGACTGCTGGCCTGGATCGCGGATCCGGTGTGCCCGTTCGCCGGGGCCCGGTCCCTGGCGGCGACCACCGTGGACCTGGAACCCGGCGCGGGCCTGGTGTGGCTCGACGCCCTGACCGCCGGCCGCCAGGCCCGGGACGAACGCTGGGCCTTCACCGCCCACCGCTCCCGGCTGGCGGTGGACCGGGCCGGGGCGCCGCTGCTGCGCGATGCCTTGGAACTGGCCCCACCGGCGGCCTCCCTGGCCCCCTGGGGAGCGGTGGCGACCCTGGTGGTCATGGGTGAACCCGTTGCGGAGTGGGCGGCGGATCTGCACCGGTCCCTGGGCGAACGGGCGGCGGAACCCGACCGGGAACTCCTCGTCGCCAGCACGCCCCTGCCCCGCTGCCCCGGCACCCTGGTCCGCATCGCCGCCCGCCAGTGGGAGCAGGCGGAACACTGGATCCACGCCCACATCGCCCCCCTCGCCGATCTCGTCGGCGGCGCCCCCTGGCTGCGCCGCCCGTGAAGGAATCCCCATGCACCTGATCCCCCGCGAACTCGACAAGCTCACGCTCTGCCAGGTCGGACTGCTCGCCCAGCGCCGGCTCGCCCGGGGTCTACGGCTGAACCATCCCGAGGCGGTGGGCCTGATCGCCCTGGTGGTGCTGGAGCGCATCCGCGACGGCCGCGAGTCCGTGGCCCAGCTCATGCAGCTCGG
>CAMCAC010000021.1 GCA_945872305.1 Candidatus Kuenenia stuttgartensis
CGCCCCGTCCCCGGTCCGGACGCACTCGCATCCCGTCGGCCACCCTCCGGCCTCGCCAAGCTGAAAGGACCGCATGGTGCCAAGCATGGCCCACCACCCTCCGCCGCAAGGTGTCCCTCCGTCGCAGGTTCCCGTCCCATCGACCTCCCGCGGGCGTGGCCGCCCGCCAACGGAATCCCTGATTGATCCCCGGTCATGAGAGCGGCCATGGGATTCGCCCCGCGTGGTCCAGCGCCCCGCGCTGGAGCGGCGTTCGGCGCGTCGCCATCCCATGGCCACGCGGCCGCCGTTGGCGGCTTCCCTCACGCCCCTGCGTGGCCAGCGGCCGAGCGACCGCCGACCCTCCGTGGTCGGCGGGGGGCCATGCGCATCCCTTCCTGTCCGCCATGAACGCAGAAACCCCGGCGCTCAGGCCGGGGTTTCTGCGTTCATGGCGGACAGGGGGGGATTCGAACCCCCGAACGAGTTTCCCCGTTGCGCGCTTTCCAAGCGCGTGCCTTCAACCGCTCAGCCACCTGTCCGTGGAGCGGCCGGGAGGATCCTGCTCCCGGCGCGGCGTCAACCCCGGGGGCAGGGTCAGCGGGGGAAGCCGGGTTGGACCGGGACCGGGTCGTTGCCCTGGCCGGGGGGTGGGGTCGGGCCGACATGGCGGGGGACGTAGGGGTCGCCGATCACCAGATCCGGGTCGAGGAAGTTCTTCACCCGCTTGCGCAGGCGTTCCCACTCCGTGCCACCGTAGGCGATGAAGCGGGACATGCCGGCACCGAGTTCCGCAGCTTCCGGACCGGCGGCCTGGAAGAAGCGCTTGGCATCGGCGATGGCCAGATGGCCGGCGGCGATGTTGCTGCGCCAGAACGCGCGGATCCCGTCGCTGAGGGGGCCGACCTCCCGCTCGTAGGTGGCGAAGAACCGTTCGAGATCGAGAAGGGCCTGGGCGGTGTCGGCGCGGTTCTCGGCGAGATGCCGGCGGATGTCATCGACCAGGGCCTTGCTGTCGCTCGCCACCGCGAAGGTGGCGTCGGCGACATCGCGGCTCAGGACTTCCCACTCGCGCTGCCGCCAGCGGGCGAAGCGCCAGACGTCGTCGACCAGGCGCGGGGCCTGGCCGATCTCGTCCGACCAGAAGACGGCGAGGTCGACCGGGATGCGCCGGCCGGAGGCGATGGCCGCGGCCTGCATCCGCTCGATGCCATCCACCATCCGGTCCCATTCGTCGAGGGAGGCGACGAACCATTCGCGGCCGTCGCGGATGAGTTTGCGATATTCCCGCTCGCGCCAGCGCAGGAACGAGGCGAGGTCGGTGCCGAGATGGGTGAGGTCCGCACCGGCGCCGGCGTAGAATTCGCGCAGGTCCTTGCGCAGGGGCATGAGTTCCCGGTCGCGCCACTCCAGGAAGATGGTGATGTCCATCGCCAGGGCCCGCCACTCGTCATCGGCCCGGCGGAAGAAGTCGAGGAAGTCGTCGACGCTTTTCGGGGCGTTGCGGACTTCGTAACCGTAGAAGCGGGCGCTGTCGTCGAGCAGCTGGAAGATGCGCTCGCGGTCATAGGCCGCATGCCAGGCCAGTTCGTCGGTCAGGTTCCACCACTCGCGCCGGCGCCATTCGAGGAAGCGCGAGGCATCCAGGACGGACGACGTGGCGCCCAGGCGGTGGTTGACCACATACCGCTCCACGCCGGCCTTGGTGTGCTGCCATTCCTCGACGGAGCGGGCGGAGAAGCGGGAGAGGTCGTCGGCGGTGGCCCGCCGCTCGGCCTGGGCGACGCAGCCGCCGGCGAGGGCGGCACAGGCGGCGACGGCGAGCAGGGGTCCGGGACGCATGGGGCGGATCCTTCCGGAGAAGCGGGGTCGGGCGACCACCGTGGTCCGGACGGGGGGCGGGTGTGTCAGCGGGCGGCGGCGGCCAGGACCGGATCCGCCTCGATGGCGCCCTCGGGCAGGCGGACTTCGGCGAGCAGGCGGGCGATGATCGCCGCGCTGTCCAATCCCTGGGCCTCGGCCTCGTAGCTCGGCTGCAGGCGGTGGCGGAGCACCGGCGCGGCGACCGCACGGATGTCTTCGAGGGCGACGAAGGCCCGGCCGCGCAGGGTGGCCCGGGCCTTGGCCGCCAGGGCCAGGGCCTGGCCGGCCCGGGGGCCGGCGCCGAAGCGGAGCAGGCTGCTCACCGCCGGCAGGCCGCCTTCGGCCACCGGGCGGGTGGAGCGGACCAGGGCCAGGGCGTAACGGAGCACGCCGTCGGCCACCGGGGTCTCGCGGACCAGCCGCTGGATGTCCTGGATCGCGGCGGCGTCGAGCACGGCGCCGATGGTGGCGCCGGTGGCGCCGGTGGTGCGGCGGATGATCTCCAGCTCGTCCTGCTCGTCCGGGTAGCCGACGTGGATCTTGAGCAGGAAGCGGTCGAGCTGGGCTTCGGGCAGGGGGTAGGTGCCCTCCTGCTCGATCGGGTTCTGGGTGGCGAGGACGAAGAAGGGCTTGGGCAGGGGCCGGCGTTCGCCGCCGGCGGTCACCTGGCGCTCCTGCATGGCTTCGAGGAGGGCGGCCTGGGTCTTGGGCGGGGTGCGGTTGATCTCGTCCGCGAGGATCACCGAGGCGAAGACCGGCCCGGGCAGGAATACGAGATGGCGCTCGCCGGTGGCGCGGTCCTCGCGGATGACCTCGGTGCCGGTGATGTCGGCGGGCATCAGGTCCGGGGTGAACTGGATGCGGTTGAACGACAGGCCGCTGGCCTGGGCCACCGAGGACACGAGCAGGGTCTTGGCCAGCCCGGGCACGCCTTCGAGCAGGGCGTGGCCGCCGGCGGAGAGGGCGATCAGCGTCTCCTCGACCACCCGCTGCTGGCCGACGATGACCTTGGCCAGCTCGGCGGACAGGGTGGCGACCGCCTGGGCGGCCTCGGCGCGGGTCGTGATGGGCATGCAGGCACCGTGCGGATCCCCTGCGCCGGGCAAGCCGGGGCCGGGCTGGGCGCTCACCGGCGCAGGGTCAGCCAGAAGGTGCGGCCGTCCTGGACCACCTGGAGGCTGGCTTCCCGGGCGCGCTGCAGTGGTTCCGCATCGCCCAGGGTCCGGAGGTCACCCAGGGCCCGCTCGCGCAGGACCCGGTCGCCGACCCGCAGGAAATCCACCCCCGGCGCCACCGCCAGGACGACCAGGCCGAGGCGGGCGGAGCGGTCGTCCTCGCCCAGGGTCAGCCCGAACTGGGCGAGTTCGAGGCGGCGGGTGCGGGCGGCGGCCTCGTCGAGGCGGCGCTGGAGTTCCTCGGTGGTGATCGGCTTGATCCGCCGCTCGACCGCCTTGCCGCCCCGCCACAGACCGAGCACGATCTCCGCATCCACCGGCGCCGCGGCGACCCGGGCGCGGAAGTGGTGCAGGCTCTGGACCCGCTGGCCGTTGATGGTGAGCAGGACATCGCCCGGCTCGACCCCCGCCTCGGCGGCCGGGGTGAGCGGGATCACCTGGTCGATGCGCACCGCCGGAGCCTTGGGCAGGCCCGCCCGCTCCGCGTCGGCGGGGGCGAGGGAGGCGAGCTGGACGCCGACCGCCGCCCGGCGGACCTGACGGAATTCGAGCAGATCTTCGGCAACCCGGCGGGCGAGGTTGGAGGGGATGGCGAAGCCGAGGCCGATGTTGGAGCCGGTGCGCGAGACGATGTTGGCATTCACGCCGATGATCCGCCCGCCGATGTCGACCAGGGGGCCGCCGGAGTTGCCGGGATTGATCGCCGCGTCGGTCTGGATGAACGATTCGAAGCCGCCCACCGACGCATAGATGCCGGTGGAGCGGTCGGTGGCGCTGACGATGCCCTGGCTGGCGGAGTAGCCGATGCCGAGGGGATAGCCGAGGGCGAGGACCCACTGGCCGACATGCACCTGGTCCGAGTCGCCCCACTCCACCGCCGGCAGGCCGCCGACCGGGATGCTGATCACCGCCAGGTCGGTCTTCTGGTCATAGCCGACATATTCCGCGTCCACTTCGCGGTTGTCCCACAGGACCACCCGCAGTTTGTCGTAGGGGGTCGAGCGGCCGGCCCGGTCCCGCTCCATGACCACGTGCTCGTTGGTCAGGATCCAGCTCCGTTCCGTGTCGGAGCGGATGACAAAGCCGCTGCCTTCGCCGACTTCGACCTCCCGGGCGCCGGCCCGGGGCGACCAGGGGTTGTAGACCGTCTCCCGGGTGCGGACCGAGACCACCGACGGAGCGACCACCTCGTGGACCAGTTCGAAGGCCCGGGACAGGACCGCCGCCTGGCGTTCGATGGCGCGCAGTTCCTCCCGGGCCTTGGTGCGGCCGTCGGCTTCGCCGGCGGGCAGGCCGGCGGCCAGGGCGAGCAGGGCGGCCAGGAGTACGGGGATGGTCGGGCGCATGATGGAGGCGATGACGGGGCGGCGCCGCGCGGCTTGCCGGCTCACCGGGTGAAATGCTTGGACAGCCGTGGGCCGTCCTGGTCGGCATAGGTGTTGCCGCAGGATCCGTACGGGTCGGCGCAGGGGGCCGTGAGCCGTTCGTAGGCCATGGCGCAGATCGGCTGGCGGTGGCGCAGGATCAGATCGTCGCTGTGCGGACGGACCTCAAGCACGGCGGGCAGGCCGCGGCCGCCGTCGGCGACTCCCCAGCCGGGGTCGAAGAAGCCGGCATAATGGGCGCGGAATTCCCCCGCGGACGGGTCGAACGGCACCATCTCGCAGGCCAGATCCAGGGGCACCACCACCCGTTCCCGGGTGGCCAGGATGTAGAAGCGGTCCTGTTCCAGGTAGAGCATGCCGCCCCGGGGCTTGGGCAGGGGGGTGAAGAAGTCGTCCGGATCGTGGGCGGCGATCGCCGACAGGTCCACCGGCAGGTGGGTGCGCTTGGCAACCCAGCCGACCACCGGGCGGTCGAGGTCCGCGGACAGCAGCAGCCTGCCGTCGTGAAGGGCCTCGGGCCCGCAGGGTCCGGCGGCGGTCCAGGCCAGGGGGGCGGCGGCGTGGCGGGCGGCGAGCTCCGCCTGGCCGAGCACCTGGCGGTCATGAAAGAAGATGGCCTGGGTCAGGCTGATCCCGGCCTGGGCGACCACCGCGAATGAGCGCGGCACCAGCTCGACCCACAGGTCGCCCGTGTACCCGGCCGGGATGCGGTCGTAGCGCGGGCTGCCGTCCGCGAGCACCCGGGTCGCCAGATCCACCCTCCCGGTGGATGACTTGCCATTGCAGTACGCTGCCATGCCGGGCGGCAGGGCGGGGCGCTCCTGCAGGCGGACCACATGGACCTGGCCCCGGCCCAGGCAGGCCGGCCGGGACAGGTCGATGCGCTCCAGCGCCACCGAGGCGACCAGATCCCGGACCCGCTCCCCGGGCAGGGGCAGGAGGGATCCGGGCAGCCGGTAGCACTCGGCCCCCAGGCGGAGGTCCAGGGAGGCGGGCTGGACGGCCCGGGGATCGATGGGGCCGATCCCCCCCGCGGCGGCGAGGGCGCGGATGCCCTCGGCATCGAGGGTCCCGGGGCGCAGCGGATCGGACATGGCGGCAGGATGGCGGAGGATGGCGCGATGGAAGGTGGTTGAGGCGGCGCAAACCGCATCCATGCTGCGCCGACCATGCGCGTCATCCTCCCCGTCCTCGCCGTCGCCGCCCTCGTCGCCACCGGCTGCGAGCGCCGCGACTCCCTGAACAACCTCCCGGAGCGCTACGGCCACGCCGGCGGTTCCGGCTCCGGCAACAGCGGTTCCAGCTGGCAGAAGGTCCCCCGGGCCGACGAGCAGGTCTACACCGTCGCCCAGGGCGACACCCTCACCTCGGTCGCCCAGAAGTTCGGCACCACGGTCGAGGACCTGATCAAGCGCAACGACTTCCGCTCGCACAGCGAGTTCAAGGCCGGCAAGACGATCATCGTCCCGCGCAAGTGATCGCGCCATGGCGAGCGCGGCCCGGCGCCCGGAGCGGCTGCTGCTCGCCACCGGCAATCGCCACAAACTGACCGAGGTCTGCGAGATCCTCGCACCCCTCGGCATCTCCGTCGTCGCCCCGGCGGATATCGGCTATGCTCCGGACGTGGACGAGACCGCCGACACGTTCGAGGGCAACGCCATCCTCAAGGCCGAGGCCGGCCTGGCGGCCACGGGCCTGCCCTGCGTGGCCGATGACAGCGGCATCGAGGCCCGGGCCCTGGGCTGGCGGCCCGGGGTCCACAGCGCCCGCTACGCCGGCCGGCACGGCGACGATGCGGCCAACAACCGCCGTCTGGTCGAGGAATTGACCGGAATCGCGGACCGTTTCGTCCGCTACCGCTGCGCCATCGCCCTGGCGATGCCCGGGGCCCCCGTCCGCACGTGGTCTGGGATCTTTCCTGGCGAGCACATCCCGGAACCCCGCGGGGTCGGGGGTTTCGGCTACGACCCGTTTGTGCTGGTTCCTGACCTGGGTCGCACCGTGGCCGAACTGACCGCCGAGGAAAAGCACGCCCGCTCCCACCGCGGCGAGGCCCTGCGCGCCATGGCCGCCTGGCTCGCGTCCGCCTGATGCGCGTCCGCCACCGGCTCCTGTGGTCCTTGGTGGGCGGGCATCTGCTCCTGACCCTGGTGGTCGGCGCCATCGCGTGGTGGGGCCTGGAATCCTCGCTTCGCGACCAGGCCCGGTCCGCCGCCACCGCCGTGGGCCAGGTGCTTGCCGGTGGCGGGTTTTCCCGGTCGCCCGAGGTCCTGGCGCGCATGCGCGCCCTCACCGGCCACGATTTCCGCATCGCTCCCGCCGGCACCGAGCCCGATGCGGGCCAGGTGGCGGTGGCGGCGGGGGACGAGGTGGTGGTGGTGGACTACCGCACCCCCGCCTATGCCGCCTCGCGCTCGGCCCTGGGCTTCGGAATCCTGGTGGTCGCCGGCGGTGGAGCGGTGGTCTTCGCCCTCATCGCCGTCGTGGTCAGCGCCCGCTTCGCGGATCCGGTGGAGCGCCTCGCCGATGCGGCCAGGGCCATTGGCGACGGTGACTGGACCACCCCGGTGGCGGCGGGCGGCGACCGGGAGGTGGCGGCCCTGGCGGCGGCCCTGGACGGCACCCGACGCCGGCTCGGGGAACTGACCGAGGCCCGGGCCCGGGACCAGCGGCTCGCGGCCCTGGGCACCTTTGCCGCCGCCATCGCCCACGAGGTGCGCAATCCCCTGAGCGCGATCCGCCTGGCCGCCGGCATGCTCGCCGAGGGCCGTGGCGACGATCCTGCCGCCCGGCTGATCCGCGAGGAGAGCGAACGTCTGGATCTGGTGGTGGACGAGGTGCTCGCGGTGGCCCGGGGCGTGCAGGCGGAACGGGTGCCGGTGGAGCTGCGCGAGCTGGCGGATTCGGTGGTCGCCCTGCTCCGCCGGCAGGCGGACCACGCCGGGGTGGATCTGGCGGTCGAGGGCTCCGCCCGGGTCCTGGGGGATGGCCGGCGGCTGCGCCAATGCCTGCTCAATCTCATCCTCAACGGCATCCAGGCCTGCCAGCGGGGCGACGGCACCCGGGTGATGGTGCGCATGGGCCCCGGGACCCTGGCGGTCGAGGACGACGGCCCCGGCGTGTCCGCGGACCTGGCGCCGCATCTCTTCGACGCCTTCGCCAGCGGCCGGCCCGGGGGCACCGGGCTTGGCCTGCATCTGGTCCGGGCGGTGGTCGATGCGCTGGCCGCCCGCATCCGCCATGAGCCGGTGGCGCCCCGGGGCGCCCGCTTCGTCATCGATGGCCTGGAGCCCGCCTGATGCGCCTTCCTGCTGTGTTCCGCTGGTCCGCCGCCCTGCGCTGGCTGGTCATCCTTGCCGCCCTGGCCCTGGCTTACCTGTCCCTGCGGGAATGCCGGCAGATCGCCGATGCGGTGGTCGGCCAGCGGGAGCCCCTGGTCGAGGTGGCCCGCCGGCTGTCGGACCGGCTGGTCGGCATCCGCGCCGCCCGGGGCGACGAACTGCTCGTGGCGGAGATCGACAGCGTGCTGGAGGTCCGCCAGACCGACACCCGGCGGGAGTTCTGGACCGGCATCTCCCTGGGGACCAGCGAGGCGGTGGTCCGCGCTCCGGTCCGCTACCGCTACCAGATCCGCCTGGGGGATGGCTGGGAACTGCTGCGCTCCGGCGAGGTCCTGGTGGTGGTGGCCCCGCCGGTGCTGCCGGTCCAGCCCCCGGCCATCGACACCGCCGGCCTGGAACTGCACGCGGCCAACGGCTGGGCCCGGTTCAACGCCGGCGAGCTGCGCGACCGGGTGCTGCGCGATCTGACCGGCGAGGCCGCCGCCCGGGCCGGCACCCCCGCATATCTGGAGGCGGCCCGGGAGCCGGCCCGGGCCGCGGTCGGCCGCTTCGCCCGGGACTGGATCGCCCCCCGGGGGGCCACCGTCCCGTCCCTGGTGGTGGTGCGCTTCCGAGGCGAATCCCTGCCCGACCTCACCGCCGTCGAACGCGCCACCATCCCCAGGAGCCGTCCATGACCGTCCCCCACCGCCGCTGCGGCCGCAGCGGACTCCTCCTGCCCGCCATCAGCCTGGGTCTGTGGCAGGGGACCGGGTCCTATGTCGATGAGCAGGCCAGCCGGCGCATCGTCACCGGCGCCTTCGAGCGGGGCATCACCCACTTCGATCTCGCCAACAACTACGGCAATCCCGCCGGCGCCAGCGAGACCCTGTTCGGGCGCATCCTGCGCGATCTGCCCCGGCACGAGGTGGTCGTCTCGACCAAGGCCGGCTACCGCATGTGGCCCGGACCCCATGGTGAGGGCGGCTCGCGCAAGCATCTGATCCAGAGCTGCGAGCAGAGCCTGACCCGGCTCGGCATCGACCATGTGGACATCTTCTACTCCCACCGCTTCGATCCCGACACCCCGTTGGAGGAGACGATCGGCGCCCTCGACCACCTGGTGCGCTCCGGCAAGGCGATCTACGCCGGGGTGAGCAACTACGCGGACCCCCACTTCACCCGGGCGGTGGACCTGGGCCGCCGGCTGTCGCCGATCACCATCCACCAGCCCCGCTACTCGATCCTCGACCGCCGGGCCGAGACCGCGGTGCTGCCCACCGCCGGCCGGGAGGGGGTCGGGGTGATCTGCTTCTCGCCCCTGGAGCAGGGGCTGCTGGCGGGCCGCTACCTCGACGGCATCCCGGCGGACTCCCGGGCCGCCCGCAGCCAGGGCAACGGCGGCCTGACCGCCGACCGCCTGTCGCCGGATGCCCTGGAGCGGGCCCGCCGTCTGGCGGCCATTGCCCGGGCCCGGGGGCAGACCCCGGCCCAACTGGCCCTCGCCTGGGTGCTGCGGGATCCCCGGGTGACCTCGGCGGTGATCGGCGCCTCGCGGCTGGAGCAGATCGACGATGCCCTCGGCGCCCTGACCGGGCCGGCGCTCGGTTCCGAGGAATTGGCCGCCATCGACGCCGCCTGCGCCTGAACGACGCGACCCCCGGCGGAAACCGCCGGGGGTCGCTGGGCTCGGCCGGTGGCCGTGGCCGATTACTTGCCGGCGGCCTTGTCCAGGGTCTTGATCTGGTCCTTGATGGTCTTTTCCTCGGTCTTGAGGGCGGCGAACTCGGCGTTCTCGACCTCAAGCGCCTTCTGGCGGGCCTCACGCTCCTTCTTGGCGGCGCCCTTCTCCTCATCGGCCTTCTTGGCATCCTCGTTGGCCAGCACCGCGTCGCGCAGGGCGCGCTCGGCGGCCTTCTTCTTCTCACCGGCAGCCTTCTTGCCGGCTTCGTCGCCGGCCTTCTTGGCGGCGTCCTCTTCGGCCTTGGCGGCGGCGACCTGCTGGCGCTGCTCGGCATAGGCCTCGCCTTCGAGGATGGCCTTGAACGCCTTGTCCGCGGCGGATTCCTTGGCCTTGGCGGCGATGATGGCCTCGTCCTTCTCAAAGCCCTTGCTGATCTCCTTCAGCTTGGCGCCGATCTCCTTCATCTTCGCCTCAAGGGCGGACTTGTCCGCGGCGGGGGCTACGGCGACTGGCGGGGTGGCGTCTTCGGCCCGCAGGGACTGGGCCGGGGCGGCGGCGAGGGCGGCGAGGGCGAGGAGGGGGAGGATGCGCATGGGGGACTCCGGCGATGGAACGCGATCCCCCGGCGGTTGTGACGGTGGCCGGGGGCCTTGGCGATCTTGTGGCCGGTCCCGGCTGGGCTAGGGTCCGCGCCCACCTGGAGACGCCCATGTCGGCCCTCGTCCTCGCCTTCGGGCTGCCCAGCGGCGCCGAATGGATCATCATCCTGGTCATCGCGCTGCTGATCTTCGGGCCCAAGCTGCCGTCGATCATGCGTGGCCTGGGTGGCTCCATCAAGGAGTTCAAGAAGGGCATGAGCACCGATGAGACGCCGGCGGCCCCGCCCGCTCCGCCCCAGCCCCCGGCCGGCTCCGTGAGCCGGGATCCCGCGCCTCCCGCGCCTCCCGCGCCGCCCGCCGCCCCCGGTCAGAACCCGCCCTCCGCCCCCCGGTGATCCCATGCCCGAGTCCGCCGACAAGCTCGCCCGTGTCCGTGCCTGGCTCAAGACCAGCAAGAAGGACGGCGTCGTCTTCTCTTCCCGCGCCAATTTCGCCTGGCTGACCGGCGGTGGCGACAACCACATCGTCAGCCAGAGCGAGCGCGGCTTCGCCTCGCTGGTGGTGACCGCCCGCCAGGCGTTGATGGTGACCACCCGGATCGAGTACGACCGGGTCACCACCGAAGAGCCCCTGTCCGCCTTCACCCCCAAGGTCTATCCCTGGACCCAGTCCCTGCCGGATGGGCTGGCCAAGATCCTCGGCGGCAAGGACAAGCTCGCCAAGCTGGTGAGCGACGATCCCGATGGCACCGGCCTGCCGGCCCTGCCCGGCGGCTTCTACGAGCTGCGCGCCCCCCTCGGCGAGACCGAGACCCGCCGCTACAAGGCCCTGGGCCGCGACTGCGCCCTGGCCCTGGAGACGGTGGCCCGCCAGCTCACCCCCGGCGACAGCGAGCACCAGGTCGAGGCGGACCTCGCCCGCCACCTGCTCGCCCGGGGCATCCAGCCGTTCGTCCTCCTGGTCGCCTTCGACCAGCGCATCCAGCGCTACCGCCATCCGACACCCGGGGCGAACCACCTGCGCCGCCATGCGATGCTCGTGGTCTGCGGTCTGCGCCACGGTCTGATCGCCAGCCTGACCCGCTTCATCCATGTCGGTCAGCCCACCCCCGACCTGCTCAAGCGCCACGAGTCCGTGTGCCGGGTCGAGGCCGCCCTGTGGGAGGCCACCACCGCCGGCCGCACCTATGGCGAGGTCTTCAAGGCGGGCATGGCCCAGTACGCCAAGGAAGGCTTCAAGGACGAGTGGGAGCTGCACCACCAGGGCGGCCCCACCGGCTACGCCGGGCGCGACTTCCTCGCCACCCCGGACGAGAAGCGGCCGGTGGTCGACGGCCAGGCGGTGGCCTGGAATCCGTCGATCACCGGGACCAAGACCGAGGACACCTTCATCCTCTCCGGCAAGGACCGGTTGGTCATCACCGCATCGTCCCCCGACTGGCCCACGGTCACGGTGACCGCGCCCTCCGGCGCCCGCTTCACCCGGCCGGCGATCCTCGTCCGCTGATGCGCTGCGGTCTGCTCATCCTCGCCCTGCTGGCCCTGGCCGGCTGCCCGGATCCCCTTGACCGGGACCCCATGCCGGTGGTGACCGTGACCGCCACCGCGGATCCGTCGTTCTATCAGGTCGGCGCCCGGCTCATGGGCCCCGCCGAGGCCCGGGCCGAGCTTGCCCGCATCGCCGACGCCGGGCGCCGACAGGTGACCGGCAGCGCCCGGATGATGGTGCGTATCCGCACTACCCCGGGCGCCGACTATGGCCAGGTCGGCCAGGTCGTGCAGTGGTGCCAGGAACTCGGCATCCAGCAGGTGGAGATGGTGCGATGAAGCTGGTCGGTTGCCTGCTCCTGCTCGGCATCATCCTGGTCTGGGCCGCGGTCGAAGGCACCGGCCTCTGGCTGCTCGCCTCGGCGCTGGGGTCCGGGGTCGGCGAGGGCTGGACCCACCCGGAGTGGCTGGGGGCGATCCTGGCCACCGCCGTCGCCTCCATCGTCGGGGTGGTCATCGTCAAGCGCCAGGCGGCGGCCTTGCCCCAGGAGCTCCTCGGCTCGTTCATGGGCGTGCCGGGCAAGGGCCTTGGCCGGCGGGTGGTGGCGATCCTCGGCGGCATCCTGCTCGCCATCCCCGGGCCGGCGACGGATGTCGTCGGCATCCTGCTGCTCCTGCCGCCGGTGCAGATGCTGCTGGCCGCCCTGGCGGCGCGCATCGCCATGAGCATCGCCAAGCAGACCATGGGCAAGATGATGGCCGGCGGTGGCCTGTTCGGCGGCATCGGTGGCGCGGCCGGTGGTGGCTCGCCGTTCCCGGGCATGATGCCCTTCGCCGGGCTCAAGCCCGATGACCGCACACCGCGCCGGCCCAAGACCTACGAGGTCGAGGCGGAGCGGGATCGCTGACCGGCCCAGGCTTGCCAGGAGGCGGCGGCGGACACCGTCGCCCGCATGAGCCAGTCCGCCCCGCGCCGGTCCCAGGATGTCCTCGACCCGAGCCGCCGCTCCCTCCAGGTCTCGCGCTTCGAAGCGATGCTGCGCGAGCGGGTGGTCGGCCAGGCCCCGGCCATCGACGCGATCCTCGACTCGTTCTCGAAGATCCTCGCCGGGATCCGCAACGCCGAGCGGCCGCTCCTGACCATGCTCTTCCTCGGCCCCACCGGCGTCGGAAAGACCGAGACGGTGAAGGCCCTGGCGGAGACGATCTTCGGCAAGCGCAGCGCCTTCGTCCGGGTGAATTGCCAGGAATTCTCCAGCGAGTTCACCGTCTCCAAACTGTTCGGATCGCCCCCGGGCTATGTCGGCAACGACGTCGAGCCGATGCTCTCCCAGGACAACCTCGACCGCCACCACAAGGAGGCCCAGGCCGAGGGCCGCGGCGTGTTCGCCGAGGGCGAAGGCAAGATCGCCAAGCTCTTCCCGCAGGTGAAGAGCCACTACCTCTCCATCGTCCTCTTCGACGAGGTCGAGAAGGCCCATCCCAAGCTGTGGAACGCCCTCCTCGGCCTGATGGAGGACGGACACCTGACCCTGGGCAACAACAAGACCGTCGACTTCACCCGCTCGCTCATCGTCATCACCACCAACGTCGGTGCCGAGGAGATGTCTGCGGCCCTGCGCCACCGGTCGATCGGCTTCGAGGTCCAGTCGAGCGCCGAGGAGATCAACCGCGACATCAAGCAGAAGGCCATCGAGGCGGCGAAGGAGGTCTTCCCCTACGAGTTCCTCAACCGCTTCGACGACATCATCTGCTTTCGCGTCCTCGGCAACGACGACCTGAAGAAGATCCTCAAGCTCATGCTCGCGGACGTCTACAAGCGGCTCAACGCCGCCAACGTGCCGATGATCCTCCACTACTCCAAGGCGTACCTCGACGCGCTGCTCAAGGAGGGCACCGACCCTCAGTTCGGCGCCCGCCCGATGCGCCGGGCCGTGGAACGCATGCTCGTCGCGCCCCTGGCCCGGCTCATCGCCAGCAACCAGATCAAGGCCGGCGACGTGGTCGATGTCCGCCTGCGCAACGGCGAGCCGGTGTTTATCCGCTCGGGCACCGAGCCGAAGAAGAGCATTCTGCGCTGATCTTCGGCCGCCGGCCGTGCCGGCGGCCGGCTACCACCGGAGCGTCCAGCCCAGCGCGACGGAGTTGCGGTCGGGATTGTCCTCCCGGGTCTCGTGGCCGACATCCGCGCGCAGCCCGTAGCCATCCCCGAGGTCGACCTGGACCGTCGCCCCATACGTGGTGGTCCGGGCGACCCCGGTGGGCGGGAGGTTGTCCTCACCATCGCTGTAGAGCAGCGACGGGTGCCAGCGGCCCAGTCCCTGCAGCCCGGCCCGGATCAGGATCGCATCGGTGTCCGGTTCGAGATCGCTCGAGCCGAAGACCCAGCGGGCATCCACCTCCACCATGGTGAGGAAACGCAGCCGCACCCCGGCCTGCAGGCTGTCGACCTGGTTTCCGGGGTACCACCGGCGGTAGCCGCTGAAGACCACCGCCATGTCGGGCGTGAGGGTCGCGGCCACCCCCAGGAGGGCCTCCGAATCGGCCAGGATCTCCGCGTCCGGGGTGAAGGCGAGCCGGAGATCCAGCGCGAGCCGGTGCTGATCGGACAGGGATGGGCTCCAATATCCCGTGACATTGAGCCGATGGTCCGTCTCGCCGAATTGGAGGGATTCCTCGATTCCGGCACTGAGCGCCGCCTCCGTGCCCAGTGTGCGTCCGACCTGCATGGTCAGCAGATGTTCGTTGTCGCGGGCCACACCGCCCTCGGGGGTGTCGACATAGCGATCCAGATTGCCGCTGAGGTCGAGCCGCCACCGGCGCACCCGGACCGCATCTTCCGCCCTCGTGCGGGCGAGCTTGTCCAGGGCCGTGGAGGTGCCGGCGGCCGCGTAGGCGGATTCCGCGCCCGCGCGGTCCCCGGCGGCCCGGGCCACATCCCCGCGCAATTCCAGGATGTCCGTGTCGTTGGGATGGGTCCGGTCCAGGTCGTCCAGCGCGATGCGGCTCTCATCGAGCCTACCCAGCCAATAGAGGACCCGGGCGCGGGACAGGCGGGCGCTGGGCCGTTGCGGATCCCGGGCCACCAACGTGTCCCACAGCTCCAGGGCTCGCCGATGCTCCCCCTGCCAGCCAGTCACCGTGGCGAGCTGCTCCAGGGCATCGAGGTTTTCCGGGTCCGCCGCCCAGGCCGCCTGGAACGCGCCCTGGGCGGCCGGCAGATCCCCGGCCTGTTTGCGGGCCAGGCCTTCGCTGTACGGATCCGCCGCACCCAGGGCGGTCCAGGCGAGGATGAGCACGGGGAGCGTCCGTCGGTTCCTCATCGGCTGGGCCATCCTGGTTCAAGGGTGGTGCGCAGGGAGGGATCCCCCACGCCCTGGGCTGCACCAGTGGTCGGTGAAGGACCCGGGTTCCCCCGGGGGGTGACACCGCCGGCCCCTCCGGTGAGAGGTCGATCCCGGCCGGTGGCGCTCCGTTGCGGAACCCAGCCGGCCTGGGCGCGGAGCGCGGCCAGGCACCCCAGCGCCGCGCCGAGCTGACGCATCGGCTGGAAGATGAACGGATCGGTCACGAGCAGGAGCGTCGTTCCGCGTCCGGCGGAGCCGGCCGGACCGAGACGGGTACCGGTGAGACGGTCAGCCGCCCCGTGCAGGATCAGGTCATGGAGCACCTTGCCGGCGACCACCACGGCGATGGCCAGGCCGGAAACGTGTCCGCCGAGGGCGTGGATGACGAGCGCGACCCAGACGCTCAGGGTGACCAGCGGCAGACCGATGTCGATGGTCTTCAGCCGCAGGTGCCAGCGCCCGAACCGGCCCAGGGAGGGATCCCCGACCATCCGTCGGTGGCGGATCATCGTCGCGATGAACCCGGCGAACCAGCGTCGGCGCTGGCGGAGGAAGGCCGAAGGCGTGACCGGAGCCTCGGTCCAGGCCACCGCGTCGGCGACAACCGCCGTCCGCATGCGCTCCCGCGCCGCGGCATGGAGGCGGAACATCACCTCGTAATCCTCGACCAGGCTGTCGACCGCGAAACCGCCCACCGCCTGGAGCGAGGTGCGCCGGAATGCGGCGAACGCCCCGGGGACGAGGGCGAGACAGCGGTCGGCGCTCCAGCCGAGACGCCACGCATAGCTGCGCCGGTACTCCAATCGTTGGAACCAGGTGAAGATCCTGGCCGCCCATCCCCGCTCCGCGGTGGTGGGGACCACCACCCCGCATGCCGTCACCAGGTCGGCATCCGCGGTGAAGGCCTGCCGCATGGCACCCAGGGCCCCGGGCCGGATCAGGGTGTCCGCGTCCAGCGTGACCACCACGTCCGCCCCCGTGGTGGCGAGCCCATCGTTGAGCGCGCTTGCCTTCCCCCGGTTCACCGGCCGGCGCAGCACGCGGAGGCGATGTCCCGCCCCCCCGGTGCCTGCACGGGCCTCGTCACCCGACCAGACGAGGCCGAAGGTTTCCGCCAGGACCGCGGCGCCATCATCCGTGGAGCCATCATCGATGACGATCGCTTCGTCCTCGGGACCCAGGTCCGCGAGCACCGCCTCCACGGTCTTCGGCAATGCAGCCCGCTCGTTGCGGGCGGCGATCAGGACCGCCATCCTGACCGCAGGGAGCCCCCCGGGCGGCACGACGGTCAAGGACGGTGCGCACGTGCCGCGGTGGAGAAGATGCCAGCCGAGCCAGCACTCGTACAGCATCGGCAGCAGGCCCAACCACCACCAACCCTGCACCTGGAAGACCAGGACGGTGAGCGATCCGAGCCAGATCAGCACGCTGATGGTCAAGACCGCACGGAAGTCCAACATGTGAATCAGGGTGGCGGTCATTATTGAGAATGCTTGTGATTTACATGAATGGGAATTGCGCTCCGGGACCAATGCCCCCGGGCTCACCGCCGGCGCAGCACGCCCAGGCCGCCGTCCACGCCGATCACCTGGCCGGTGACCCAGGATGACGCCGGCGACAGGAGCCAAGCGATGGCCGACGCCTGGTCCTCGGGAGTGCCGAGCCGGCCCAGCGGGTGCATCGCGGTGCTCGCCGCCTGGGCCGCGGGAGTCGAGACGAGGCCCTGGGTCAGCGGCGTGACGGTCAGTCCCGGGGCCACGGCGTTGCAGCGGAATCCCTTGTCGGCGTAGGTGGCGGCGGCGGCCCGGACCAGACCCTCGACGCCGCCCTTGGCCGCGGCGATCGCTTCGTGGTTGGGCAGTCCAAGACGGGCGGCGACCGACGACATCAGGACCACCGAGACGGGCGAGGACTGGGCGAGCATCCGCTCCACCGCCAGCCGGGTGACCAGGAAGGCGCTGTCCAGGCTGGCGGCCTGGGTCGCCCGCCAGTCCGCGAACGAGGTCCGGTGCAGGGGCTTGAGCAGCAGCGAGCCGGCCAGGTGGGCAATCCCGGCCAATGGGCCGTGGGCTTCGATGACCGGGCCGAGGGTCGCCACCTGGGCCTCGTCGGAGGTATCGGCGGGATGGACCACCGCGTCGGCCGGGGCCACCACCTCCAACCGGGCGCGATCGCGGCCGACCAGGATGAGCCGATGATCGGGCCACTCCCGCGTGAGGAGGGGGACCAGGGCACGGCCGATGCCGCCCCCGGCGCCGGTGATGAGAATGCAGGGCATGTGGAACCTCCGGGGATCCTGATGGCGGAAACCGTGAATGCTTTGGATGTTTCCCGAGGTGCCGCCCCCTGTCACGGAGTCCCCGATGAGCCCTGTACACGCCGACAGCCACATCATCCACATGGATCTTGCGACGCCGCGGGTGCCCGATCTGAAGCGGGCGGCGGCGGCGGTCCGGGAACTGCTCATCGCCATCGGCGAGGATCCGGACCGGGAGGGGTTGGAAGACACCCCCAAGCGGGTGGCCAAGTCCCTGGTCGAGCAGACCGCGGGCCTGCGCGAGGATGCCGGCGTGCACCTGCGCCGGACCTTCGCTGCGGAGTACGAGGGCGCGGTCCTGGTCCGCGACATCCGCATCGAGAGCCTGTGCGAGCACCACCTGCTGCCGTTCATGGGCACCGCGTCGGTGGCCTATGTCCCTGGCGACGGCCGGGTGGTCGGCCTCTCGAAGCTCGCCCGCACCTGCGATGTCTTCGCCCGTCGGCCCCAGGTCCAGGAACGCCTGACCCGGGAGATCGCCGACGCCATCGACGAGCATCTGCATCCCAAGGCCCTGGCGGTGCGCATCCAGGCGGAGCATCTGTGCATGTGCGTCCGCGGCGCCCGCAAGCAGGGGGCCTCGACCATCACCACGGTGATCCGCGGGGAATTCCGCTCCAACCCGGATCTCTACCCCGAGGTCATGGGCATGCTGCGCGGCTGAGGGTCGGCCGGGAGCCCGCAGGGCAGACGAGCATCCTGGCGTGGGTCAGCCAATCCGGCAGCAAGACTCAAGTCAGCATCGGCAGCAGTCCCAGCACGCCGGCCACGACGAATCCGGCAAAAACCGCGATGCCGGCCCACCTGTGCGCCAGACGGGCGAGTTTCACGAGTGGCGCCAGCACCACAGGCGCCGGCACCATGACCAGCAGGACGTACGTCGCTATGACCAGGGAATCCATCCGGGTGCCTCCGTCGAAGGCGGTCTCCACCCAACCGAAGCACGCTCCGGTCACCGACCAGGTGCCCAGGCCGAAGAGCGGATACAGCACATACCACCCCAGCCAGGAAGGCAGATGGCGGGCGGCGAGGTCGGCGATGGTGTCGCGGAGGCTGACATCAACCACCCAATGCATGCACGCCAAGCACCACCATACGAGCAGCGAGATGGGATTGATGCCGCCCCCGTCGCTCGCCGGTGCCCTGCTGACCGGGGCGGCCGGTGGTTGGCGATGCAACTGTCCGCCTGGGGAGACGCCGGTGAAGTGCGGTTCGATCGTGGACACCTGCCCGGTGACCGGATCCGACCTGCCAACCGTGGTGTGGAGGTCATCGGTCACGGTGCCATCTGTATGGACATGTCCGACCTGCCGCCCAGACGCATCGTAGATCGGTTCCATGGTGATTTGAGCATGGCTCGGCGAACGGTCGTCAAGCGCCTTCCTGATGGTGTCCACGCTCGGACGGTCACGACGGTGGTGGTCACCGCACGATCCGGACCATGGTCGTCCGTGTGGATGTGGCGATTGGCACGACATGGGTACACGTGTCACGGCCCGTGGCCATGTCGAGGTGAACACGCGCATCGTCCATTCCGGAGGTCGTTTCCTGCCGTGGTTGGCCCAGAGACCGACACACCAGCATGGGCGCACCAGCCTCTCACAGGGTCGGCAATCGATCCATCCAGGATGAGAGGACGGGCATGGTCCGCGGGGCGGTCCTGTGCTTCACCGCGATCCCTGTTCCCCATCCCCTCCCCATCCCCGGTCCCGGGGTGCTGTAAGGATGTCCCCCGTCCGCCGACTCATGGTCATGATCCGCATCCCCTGCATCGGCGCCGTCCTGTGCGCCACCGCCATCCTCATCGCCCAGGATCCCCAGCCGGTCTTCATGGACGATGACCGGATCGCGGTCCGCGGCCACGACGTGGTCGCCTTCTTCAGCGCCAGCGCCGCGGTGGCGGGTCGGCGGGAGTTCCAGGTCGAGCACGGCGGCGCGGTCTACCGTTTCGCGAGTGCCGACAATCGGGACCGCTTCGTGGCGGATCCGGGGCGCTACCTCCCGCAGTACGGCGGCTTCTGCGCCGTGGGGGTCGCCTACGGCGGGCGCTACCCGGTGGACATCGCCACCTGGCGGATCATCGACGGACGGCTGTATCTGAACAAGAACGCCGAGGTCCGCCGGATCTTCGACCAGGATACCGCCACCCTCGTCCGCAAGGCGGATGAGCGCTGGCCCCAGGTCGCCGCCGCCCGCTGACCGGCAGGGCCGCCCCGGCGGTTGCGCCAACCGGGGCGGCGGGTGGAATCACGCCATGCACCAGGCGGCGCGCACCGAGCTGATCCCCACCGCCGAACTGGCGAAGCTCCATCACCTCGACGTGGTGGCGAAGCTGGTGGTCGAGGGCCTCCAGAACGGCGCCCATCGCAGCCCGCACCTGGGCGTGTCCGTGGATTTCGCCGACCACCGGGCCTATGTGCCAGGGGACGACCTGCGCCACCTGGACTGGAAGGTGCTCGGCCGGTCCGACCGGCTGGTGGTCAAGCGCTACGAGCAGGAGACGGACCTGTCCTGCACCGTGGTGGTGGACGGCTCCGCGAGCATGGGCTACCGCGGGTCCCGGTCGGCGGTGACCAAGTACCGCTACGCATCGATGGTCGCCGCGTCCCTGTCGTACCTGGTCCTCGCCCAGCAGGACCGGGCCGGGCTGGTGCTCTTCGCGGACCGCCCAGTGGTGGAGCTGCGGGCCGGGGGCGGTGGCCAGCTCGTGCGCATCTGCCGGGCCCTGGAGGCCCACGATCCCGCCGGCGCCACCGACGGCCAGAAAGCCACCGCCCACCTGGTCGGGCCCGACAGCCACCGGGGGCTGGTGGTGCTGATCTCGGATCTCGTCGACGATCCGGCGGTGGTGGAGGGGGTCCTGGACCGCCTCGCCCGGCGCGGGCACGATGTGGCCTGTCTGTGGGTCCTCGACCCCGATGAGGTGGATCTCGGAGTCGGCACCGTGTCCCGGTTCGAGCACCTCGAAGGCCCCGAACGGCTGGTGGCGGAACCCCGGGCGCTGCGCGCCGCCTACCGTGAGGTGGTCGAGACCCACCGCCAAGCGATCCTGGCCCACTGCCGGCGGCGGCGGATGGCGTTTGCCCAGGCGACCACAGATGAGCCGTTGGCGCTGCCGTTGAACCGGCTGCTGTTGGCATTGCACACCGAGCGTCGGTAAGGGGTCTGCCACGCTGCCGTGGTGCGGACGGAGACCATCGTTCGGAAAACAGGATGTCAGAATCCTAATGCCTTGATTCACAATTACTTGCAAATGATATTGACTTGCAACTGACTCCCAGCATCCTGGTGTCCATGCGCATCATCCGCCCCTTCGCCCTGCTCCTCCCGGTCCTCTTCGCGGTCCAAGCCGCCGCGGCGGACCTCGTCATCGCGCTCAAGCCGGACAAGAACCCGGAGGCCATGCTCCAGGAGCGCAGCGCCCTGACCGCGTACCTGGCGGCGAAACTCGGGCGGCCGGTGACGGTCATTGTGCCCCTGTCGGCGGCGGTGATCCAGGAGGGGCTGGCCAACGGCACCGTGGACCTGGGTTATGTCAGCGGCACCGAGATGGTCCGCATCATCGACGCCAAGGCTGGGGACCTGCTCCTGGCCGGGGAGATCGCCGGCAAGACCAGCTACGAGTCCTTCTGGGTCGCCCGGGCGGACAGCACCGCGACCTCGATCGCCGACCTCAAGGGCAAGCCCATCGCCTTTGCCTCGAAGACTTCGACCTCGGGCATGCTGATGCCGCTCCTCGACCTGGTGGAAAAGGGCCTGGTGGACCGCCGCACGCCGGATCCCGAGTCCTTCTTCGGCGCCGGCAACGTCTTCTACGGCACCGGCTACGTCTCGGGCATCGAGCGCGTCCTCTCCGGTCAGGCGGATGCGGCGGCGGTGAGCGATTACGTCATGCTCCAGAACAAGCACCTGCAGCCCGAGCAGAAGGCGAAGCTGAAGGTCATCCAGCGCCAGGGCCCGGTGCCGACCCACTGCCTGGCGGTGCGCGCCGGCATGGCCGCCGAGGAGCGCCAAGCCCTGGTCGCTGCCATCACCGCCATGGACACCGATGCCGCCCAGCTCCGCGACAAGGTCTTCACCTCGAAGCTGGTGGCGGTCGATGCGACGGCGCATCTCGCCACCGTCCGCGCAGCCTTGGCCCTGGTGTCCTCCAAGTGACCAGCCTGGCGGTGCATGGCCTGTCCGTCGCCCGGGGCGAGCGGACCCTGGTGGAGGGGGTGGACCTGCGGCTGACCGGGGGGACCGTGTGCGCCCTGCTCGGGCCGTCGGGGTGTGGCAAATCCAGCCTGCTGGCGGTCCTCGCCGGCCAGCTTCGGCCCCGCTCGGGCAGCGTGGCGGTCACCCGCGGATCCCTGATCAGCGACCCGGCCCTGCGGCCGGTCACCGCCCTGCTGCCCCAGGAACTCGCCCTGGCGGGGCCCAGTTCCCTGCTCGCCAATGCGGCCAATGGCCGCCTGCGTTCCCGCCCGTTTCTGCGCTTCCCCTGGGGGCCGGGGCGGGCGGACCGGACCGAGGCGATGGATCTCCTGCGTCGGCTTGGCATCGGCCACCTCGCCCACCGGGAGGCCCGCCGGGTGAGCGGCGGTGAGCGTCAGCGCTGTGCCTTGGCGCGGACCATGCTCACCGGCGCGCCGGTGTGGCTGCTCGACGAGCCGGTGAGCCAGCTCGATCCGGACACCGCCCGGGTGGCCATGGATCTGGTCCGCGCCCGGGCGGTGGTCAGCGATGCGGTGGTCGTGGCGGCCCTGCATCAGCCGGCCCTGGCCGACCTGTGCGACCAGCGGTTGGAGTTGGACGGGGCCGGCGGTTGGCACCTGACGGAGGCCGCATGAGCTCCACCGCCCCCGCCTGTCCGCTGAAACCCGACCACCCCCGGCCCCTGGATGCGGTGACCCTGCCCCGGGTCCTGGTGGTCGTGGCATTGATCGCCGTCGGCATCTCGCTGCCGGGCATCCATGGCTCCGGCCGGGATCTCGACCATTGGGGGAACCTCACCCGCATGCTCGGGCGCTTCGTGCC
>CAMCAC010000022.1 GCA_945872305.1 Candidatus Kuenenia stuttgartensis
GGGCGGGTGCCCTCGCTGACCAGCCGGCGGACATGGGGGTTGGCGTCGGCGACCCAGCCGGCGAGCACGCGCAGCGTGGCTGACTGGTCGCGGATCAGGAACGGACGGATGGCGAATTCGGCGGTGAAGCGGCGGGTCAGGGCATGGCACGCCGCCAGCCCCGCGTCGTGGTCCGGGCAGTGGGCATGGATCCACGCGGAGTGCGGCAGGTAGAAGAACGGGCGCAGGCCATACCCCTCGCAGGCGGTCAGCTCCGGTCCCAGGCTGGCGACGAGCTGGGCCGCGGCGGCGGCAGGCACCGCCGCCAGATGGCGGGCCATGGCGGCCGCGATGTGGGCGGCCCGGGGTTTCAGTTCCAAGGCGTCAAGGCCCCGGACCGCCTCACGCCCGAACGCGGCGCGGTCGAAGGTCGGCACCGCCAGGACCAGGGATTCACCGATCAAGCGGACCGCGGTGCGGTCGAGGATGTCCTTGAGGGGCTCGCCGGCGGTGATCGTGGCCGGGGCGGTGAAGCGCTCGATCGGATGGCTCATGGCGCCGGGGTGCGGCGGGAGGCGATCAGGACCCACAGGGCCGGGATCGCCGCCAGGGCGATGGCGGTGGAGACCACGATCCCGCCGATGATGGCGATGGCCATGGGCTGGCGCATCTCGGCACCGGGGCCGATGCCAAGGGCGATGGGCAGGGCGCCGGCAACGGTGGCGATGGTGGTCATCAGGATCGGCCGAACCCGGCGGGCGATGGCCGCCGCCGCCGCCGCCCGGCGGTCCATGCCCTGGCGGTGCAACTGGCTCGCGCAGTCCACGAGCAGGATGGAGTTCTTCTTGGCCAGGCCCATGAGCAGGAGCAGGCCGATGCCGGTGATCGCATTCAAGGTCGAACCCGCGAGGTACAGCGACAGGAACGCCCCGGCGGCGGAGAACGGGATGATCGCCAGCACGGTGAGGGGATGGCGCCAGGATTCGAACTGGGCGGCGAGCACGAGGTAGGCGGCGATGATCCCGAGCAGGAACGCCACCCCGATGCCTGAACCAGCGGTGCTGAAGGCGAGGGAGGCGTCGCCAGGCACCGCACGCACGCCGCCGCTGGCGGTCTCGGCGACGACCTGGTCCAGGGCGCGCTGGGCGGTGGCCTGATCCGCGCCTTTTTCCGGATAGGCGGTGACGGTCACCGACCGGGAGCGGTCCAGGCGGTTGATGCGCGGACGCACGGTGACCTCTTCCAGGGTGGCCACGGTGCGGATGGGGACCAGGGTGCCGTTGGGGGCGCGGATGAGCAGGTCGCCGATCTGCTGCGGGGTCTGGCGCTGGTCCGCCCGGGCCCGCAGGCGGATGTCGATCCGCCGGTCGCCGACGGAATAACGGCCGGCCCGGCTGCCGCCGACCAGGGTGCCGACGGTGGTCGAGACATCCTCGACCGCGATGCCGAGCCGGGCGCAGGCTTCCGCATCCGGGATCACCGCGACCTCTGGTCCCGGTTCGCGCAGATCGGTCTCGACGTGACCGATGGCATCGGTGTCCCGGGCCCGGCGCTCCAGCGCCTTGGCCACCTTGCGCAACTGGTCCCAGTCCTCGCCGACGAGGGCGGCATCGACCTTGCCGCCGGCGGCATCGGGCATCACCGACTGGCTGCGGCTGCGGATGTCGACCGTCGTCTCGGGGATCGGGCCGATGACCGCCAGCAGATCGGCGGAGATCTGCTTCTGGTCCCGGTCGCGGTCCCGGCGCAGGCTGATGCGCCCCCAGCCGCTGCCGACGCTGCCCCGCACCACCCAGCGTTCCACATCCGGGTCGGCGGAGAGGGCATCCTCGATGCGGCGCAGGACCTGGTCCGTGGCCTCCAGGGGAGCGCCGGTGGGCATGCGGACGCCGAGCTGCAGCGAGCCCTCGTCCATCTCGGGACTGAGCTCCATGCCCAGATGGCGCACCGGCCAGCCGATCGCGACGGTGACCGCCAGGGCCGCGGTCAGGACCAGGGCCGGTCGGCGGACCAGGGCGGTGGCCCATCCGGGCACCGGCCGTTCCGGCTGGGACTCCGTGTGATGGCGCATCATCAGGGCGCAACGGGCCGGGGTCAGGGTCACCGCTTCCAGGTAGGACAGGGCCACCGCCACCGACAGGGCGGTACCGAACTGGGCGAAGCTGCGCCCGAGCTCGCCATCCATGGCGAGCACCGGCGCGAACACGGCGATCACCGCCGCGGTCGAGGCGGCGGCGGCGAGGCGGATCTCGCCGGTGCCGCGGCTGGCGGCCTCGCGCGGGGAGTCGCCCAGGGCGAGCCGGCGGCTGATCGCCTCCTGGACCATGATGGCGTCGTCGACCACCAGCCCCACCGCGAGGGCGAGACCGAGCAAGGTGAAGGTGTTCAGCGTCATCCCGCACAGCCACAGCACCGCGATGGTGCCGAGCAGGGACATCGGGATGGCGAGCAGCACATTGACCGCCGCGCCCCAGGCGCCGAGGGCGAAGCGGCAGACGATGGCGGTGAGCAGCACCGCGAGGGCGATCTCGACCCCGAGGTGGGCCAGGCTCTCCTTCACGAACACCGTCTCGTCGCGTTGGATGACCAGTTTGGTGTCCGTGGGCAGGCCGGCCTGGATGCGCGGCAGGGCGAGCCTGACCGCATCGACCACGGCGACCGCGTTGGCCCCGCGCGCCTTGCGCACCGGGATCACCAGACCGGGTTCGCCGTTGAAGCGCAGGATGGACCGCTCGTCATCGAAACCGTCTTCGATGTCGGCGACCTCGCCCAGGCGGATCGGCGACGACACCCCGCCGGGTCCGGCCCGGCTGGCCACCGGCAGGGCGGCGATCTCGGCCACCGTCTCCGCCTCGCCGCGGATGCGCACCGTGGCCTCCCGCGGGCCGTTGACCACCGAGCCGCCCGGGTCCTCGCGATGCTGGCGGGCGATGGCCCGGCTGACATCGGCGGCCGTCAGCCCGTAGGCGGCGAGGCGGTCGGTGTCGAGCCAGATGCGCAGGGTCCGCCCGGCGGATCCCCAGATCTGCACTTCTCCCACCCCGGGCACGGTCTGCAGCGCCTCGGCCACCTGCCGGCGGGCGATGTCGGTGAGTTCCGGCAGCGGCTGCGGCCCGGTCATCGCCAGGCGCAGGATCGGCTCATCGGCGGGGTTGGTCTTGGAGATCGATGGCGGATCCACATCCCGGGGCAGGCGGCGGACCACGCCGGCGAGCCGCGACTGGGCCTCCTGCAGGGCCGCGTCCACATCCCGTTCCAGGCCGAGGGTGACGGTGATCTCGCCGCGGCCGCGCTCGGCGAAGGCGGCGATCCGGCGAACGCCCTCGACCTGGGCCAGGGCCTCCTCGATCGGCTCGACCACCTCGCGCTCGATCTGCTCCGGGGAGGCCCCGGACCACGTGAGATTCACGCGCAGCACCGGCTTGTCGAGTTCCGGCAGCAGTCCCACGCCGATCCGCGACAGGGCGAAGCCACCGGCCAGGACGACGGCGATGAACACCACCCAGGCAAGGACCGGGCGGCGGATGCACAGGTCGGTCAGGCTCATCGCGGCCGGCCCGACGCGCCGGCGCTGGCGGACCGCGCGGCGCTCGCCGCGCCGCTGAGACGGACCTCGCGACCGGTCCACAGACCGTCGATGCCCCCGACCAGGACTTCGACGCCCGGGACGACCCCGGCGCGGATCTCGACCTGCTCGCGACCGTCCTGGAGGCCGAGGACCACCGGCCGCTCGCGCACCCGCAGGGTGGCCTCGGAGCGGTCGAGGATCCACACCATCGGCCCCCGCTCGCCAGTGCGCAGGGCGGCGATCGGCAGCCAGGGCGCCACGCCCCGCTCGACCTCGATGTGCAGGCGGACGAAGGCGCCCGCGAGCCAGCCGGGATCCCCGTCCAGGCGGACCACCACGTCCGCCATGCGGGTGGCGGGGTCGGCCCGTTGCCCCACA
This sequence comes from Candidatus Kuenenia stuttgartensis, assembly GCA_945872305.1. Lineage (GTDB taxonomy): Bacteria > Planctomycetota > UBA11346 > UBA11346 > UBA11346 > CAMCAC01. The sequence goes on from CAMCAC010000022.1 coordinate 3,926, forward strand.
TGGACGACGGTGCCGGCGGCGGTGGCCGCACCCGCCACCGCGAAGGCCGGCATGCCGGGGCGCAGACGCAGGGCCTCGGACTCGACGACCGCCGCCCGGACATGGAGCGGCAGGCGCTGGATCATGGTCGCGATACGGGTGCCGGCCGTGACCTGCTGGCCCGGACGCACCGGACGGGTGTCGATGGCCCCGGTGATGGGCGCGCGGATGATCGCATCCTCGAGATCGATCATCCGTGCGCGCAGGTCCGCCCGGGCCTGGGCGAGATCCGCTTCAGCCACCTCGCAGCGCAGGCGGGCGGCGGCGAGTTCATCGACGCTGATGCCCGCGGCGGCACGCTCGCGCCGTTCGACCGCGGCACGCTCCTCGGCCAGCCGCGCCGCCGCCCGGCCGACCGCGGCCTGGGCGGAACAGGCGCTCGCCCGCAGACGGAGATCCGCCAGCCGCGCCAGCGGCTCGCCGACGGCCACCGCGTCGCCCTCGCGGATCAGCACCGCATCCACCACGCCGGCGACCCGGGCGGTCACATCGACCTGCTCCGCCGCCTCGACCGAGGCGGGAAAGGTGAGATGGCGCGGGGTGTCGCTCAGGGTCGCGGTCAGGGTGGTGACCTCGGGTGGCGGACGGACCGGACGGCGGGAACCGGCTGCCGACGCGGCGGTCGCCGATGGACCGGCCACACCGCCGGCGGCCACGGGGGCATCCCCCGTGCAGCCGGCGAGGGCGAGCACCAGGACGATGCCGGCACCCACGGTGGCGAGGGTCCACGACGCGGGGCCGGCAGTGCACATCAGGGTCGGTCCTCGGGCCAGTCGCCGACCAGTTCGCGGACCCGGAGCGCCGCCCGGGCGCGGGCGAACTGGCGGGTGGCGAGGTCGGCTTCGGCCTGGAAGAGTTCGGCCAGGGCGTCGGCCGCATCGATGGGAGTGGTCAGGCCGGCGTCAGCCTTGGCCCGGACCTCCTCGGCATTCTGGCGGGCGAGACGCAACCGGGCCTCGCCCTGGCGCACCGCGGATTCCGCCGTGTCGAGGTCCGCCTGGGCGCTGCGGATGTCGGTGGCGATGCGCCGCTCCGCCTTGGCCAGGGTCAGTTCGTTGATCCGCAGGTCGGCATCGGTGGCCTCGGCCCGGGCATAGCGGGCCCCGCCGTCGTAGAGGGTCCAACGGGCCTGGAGATAGGCATTCCAGCCCTGGTCGTTCTCGCCCGGGGGATCGGTGAACGCGCTGTCCGCCGACGCGCCGGCGCTGACCACGGGCACCCAGTCCGCCCGGGGGCCGCGGGCGGAGGCCCGGGCCGAGGCGACCTCGCGCTCGAGGGCGAGCAGATCCGGCCGGCGCTGACGGGCGCGCTGGACCAGGTCCGCCAAGGCCGCCGCCGGGATCGGGGCGGTCGCCGGTTCGGCCAGGGGCCGCTCCGCCAAGTCCGGCGCATCGCCGATGATCGCCGCCAGGGTCAGTCCGCTGGTCAGGATGTCGTTGCGACGGGCGGTCAGGGACTGCTCGGCGGTGGCCAGGTCGAGCTCGGCCCGGGTCACCGACTGGCGGTCGTCGAGACCAGCAGCGAAGCGGGCCCTGGCCCGGTCGACGATCTGCCGGGCGACCTGGACCCGGCGGTCGGCGGCGATGACCAGGGCCCCGGCGGCAAGCCGGGCGTGGTAGGCATCGGCCACCTCGAAGGCGAGGGAGCGGCGGGCGTCCTCGACCCGCAGACCCTGGGCCGCGACCCGTTCCTGGGCGGCCCGGCGGTCCATCCAGGTCTCGAGATCGAGCAGCGACATCTCGATCCCGATGCTGCCCGAGGCCCGATCCACCGGTCCGCCGGTGCCATCCGTGTCGCTGCGGGCCAGGCGGCCATTGGCACTGAGGGTCGGCAGCAGGCGGGCGGTGACCTGGCGCTGGGCGGCCCGGGCGGCACGCAGGCGTTCCAGCGCGATGGCAGGATCCTCGTTGCGCGCCTCGGCGAGGCGGATGGCCTCGCCCAGGGTCAAGGGGGGCATGGCCGGCGCAGTGGCCGCGATGGGATCGGCTGCGGCGAGCGCTGAGAGGGCGGCGGAGATCAAGACGAAGCGCATGCGGGAATCCTTGCCAGAACGGGACGGGCTCAACCGGGTGACGACGGAGGTGGGACAGGCAGCACGGCCGCCAGCCGGCCGCCGGCGGCGGCGAGCCGGGCCGCGGCGGTGACGCGGTCGAGGCCGAGCACGGCCATCGCGACCGCGAGTTTCGCCGAACCGCCGGCCGCATCAAGACGGGCAAAGGCGGTGTCGCGGTCGCCGCCGGCCAGACGCATGATGATGCGCGCGGCGCGGTCGCGAAGCTTGGCGTTGGTGGCCCGCACATCGACCATCAGGTTGCCGTGGACATGCCCGGTGCGGGCGAACAGGGCGGTGCTGATGGTGTTCAGGGCGAGCTTGGTGGCGGTGCCAGCCTTGAGCCGGGTCGAGCCGGTGAGGACTTCCGGCCCGGTGGGGACGACGATGAGGTGGCCGCATCCGGGTGGTGCGGCCACCGGGGCGCAGGTCAGCAGACCGGTGATCGCGCCGGCGGCGGCGGCGGCGGCGATCGCACCGTGCACATAAGGCGTGGTGCCGCCCGCGGCGATGCCGAGCAGCGCGTCGCCAGGCCGGAGGGCCAACCGGGCGAGGTCCGCAAGGGCGCCGGCGGGGTCGTCCTCGGCGCCTTCGCTCGGCTCACGCAGACAGCGGTCGCCGCCGGCGATGATGCCGATCACCCGGTCCGGACCGACGCAGAAGGTCGGCCCGACTTCGCTCGCATCGAGCACCGCCAGCCGGCCGCTGGTACCGGCGCCGACATAGACAAGGCGGCCGCCGGCGGCGAAACCCGGCTCCACGGCGGCGATGAACGACGCCAGGGCAGAAGCGGCCTGCTCCATCGCCCGCCCCACCGCCGCCTGCTCGGCGTTCATGAGGGCGACGATGCCGGCGGGATCGGCGGAGCCGAGCGCATGGCTGCCGGGGTGGACCTGCTCGGTCAGGATGTGGCTGCGGTCGGGGATCATGGGACAGGGGCGGTCAGGCCGGCGCGGGGTGCCCGGCGGACGCCGGTCACTGCCGGCAGGGTGATCGGCACGCCATCGGCGCAGAGGGCTCCGATGCAGGCGAACGCTAAGGCCTCGCGCGCCTGGACCGGGACGCCGTGGTCATCGGACAGCGCCACCGGGCAGCCGACGGCGGCGGCCAGATCCGCCACCAAGGCCCGGTTGCGGGCGCCGCCGCCGGCGACCACCACCCGGTCGATGGGGCGGCCATCGGCCAGATCCCGCAGCCCCGCGGCGATGGTCCGTGCCACCGCGGCGCTGGCGCTGCGGGCGAGATCCCGGGCCGGCAGGCGGCGATGGGCCCCGACCCAGGCGGCGGCCTCGTCGCCGGTCCCCAGGCTTCGGCGGCCCCGGCGCTGGCGGTCGAGGATGCGGACCAGGGCGGCGGTGGCACCAGGATCCGGCAAGCCGCGCCAGGCGGTGGCACCGCCGCGATCGAACGGCTTCCCCAGGGCCGAACGGGCGACCGCATCCAGGACCTGGTTGCAGGCGCAGCAATCGCCGCCGCGCACCCCCTCCACCGGCCCGGGCGGAAGCAGGGTGGCATTGGCGAATCCCCCGAGATTGACCACCGCCACCGTGCGCCGGCGGTCCCGGAACAGGATCCAGTCGGTGATCGGCGTCACCGGCGCCCCTTGGCCGCCGGCGGCGAGATCCGCGGCCCGGACATCGCAGATCACCGGCACCCCGAGGGCGGCGGCGACCGGCGCCGGCTGGAAGAGCTGCCAGCTCAAGGGCGGCTTGTGGAAGACGGTCTGGCCGTGGATGCACACCAGGTCGAGGGGGAACCGGCGATGCAGCGGCGCCAGGACCCGGGCGTGGAGCAGGGCGAAGCGGTGGGCCAGGTCGGCGATGGCGCCGGCGGTGACGGGCCGCTGCTCCGCGAGCCGGCGCAGGGGATCCGCCAGGGGGCCCAGGGGCCGGGAGACCAGGGCGAGGAGCTCCGCCCGTTGGGCCAGGCCCCGGCCGTGGATGCGGGCCACCGCCACATCGATGCCATCCAGGCTGGTGCCGGTCATGCAGCCGGCGACGATGCGGGAACGGGCGGGCATGGGTGGGGATGATCGCCATCCGCTCCGGCCGGTCGAGGGGGACGGGGGCGAAAACGGCACAGATGCACGATCGTAGAAGGTGACGGAAAACGCCTGGACATCCCGATGGCGGATTCGGGACATGACCTCCGGCCACCGCCAGGCACCGGAGCTCACCGTCAGCGATCCGTCATCCGCAGGGGCGTCCGGCCGACGGGGATCCAGGGGCCGGGACCCCATGGATCTCAGAGGTTGAGGAGAAAATCCGACCGAGGAGGTCGGATGGCGCCCAGGCGCCGGGAGCGGAGCGGGAGCAGCGCTACCGCGAGCGCAGGGCAACGCCGGCGACGCCGCCGAGGACGGGCAGATCCGACCGAGGGGGTTCTGACAAAAAAAGCGCGGCCGGCGTCGAGGACGCCGGCCGCGCAGACGACCTGATCGGAGGTCGGATCACTTCGCCGCGGCGAGCTTGGCCTTCAGGTCGGCGATGGCTGCGAGTTCCGCCGCCAGTTCCGCCTTGCGGGCGGCGGGGGCGTTGGTGTCGCGGATGGCGTCCGGCGCCTGGTTGCGGCCCTTGCCGCCGTAGGCGAGGCCGTTCTCCAGATCTTCGACCTGACGGCGCAGGGAGACGACCTTGGCCTCGCGCGCGGCGAGCTCGGCCTTGGCGGCGGCGGCATCGAATGCCGGGGCGGCCTTGGCGGCGGCTTCCTCGGCGGCCTTCTTGCGGGCAGCCTCTTCAGCGGCGGCCTTGGCGGCGGCTTCCGCAGCGGCCTTCTCGGCGGCGGCCTTGGCGGCAGCCTCCTCGGCGGCCTTCTTGGCGGCGGCTTCCTCGGCGGCCTTCTTGCGGGCGGCCTCTTCGGCGGCGCGCTGGGCGGCGGACTTCTTGGCCTCGGCCTCGGCGGCAGCCTTGGCGGCAGCTTCCGCAGCAGCCTTGGCGGCGGCCTCCTCCTCGGCCTTCTTCTTGGCGGCCTCGGCGGCAGCGGCGGCGGCGGCAGCTTCTGCAGCGGCCTTGGCGGCGGCCTCTTCCTCGGCCAGCTTCTTGGCGGCGGCTTCCGCGGCGGCGGCGGCAGCAGCGGCCTCCGCGGCGGCCTTGGCGGCAGCTTCTTCCTCAGCCTTCTTCTGGGCGGCGGCTTCCGCAGCGGCCTTGGCGGCGGCGGCGGCCTCCGCTTCGGCCTTGTTCTTGGCGGCGGCTTCCGCAGCGGCCTTATCGGCGGCGGCGGTCTTGGCCTTCACCGCGTCGGCCTTGGCATCCTGATACACCTTCTGGTCGTCCAGCTTGATCGCCTCGTCGAACTTGGCGATGGCGGCGTCGTACTTGGCCGCAGCCAGGTCGATCTTGCCGGCTTCGTAGGCTTCCTTCGCCTTCTTGCCTTCTCCGCATCCCGCGAGGGCGGCGACGGCGGCGATGGCGAGGACGGTGGAGCGGAGGTGGCTCATGCGGGTTTCCTGTGTGTGAGGCGGATGCTTAAGGCCTTGTGAAGGTGCGTCCAGCGGGACCGGCGGTCGCCGGAGCCCACTGATCAAGGTCGACGAATTCGGTACGGCAGGCGGGTAGGGCGCGCAAGAAGTAGCGACCGTAAGCCTTTGTGGCGATCCGGCTGTCCAGGATGGCCACGGTCCCGGTGTCGCTGCGGGTGCGGATCAGGCGGCCGAAGCCCTGTTTCAGCCGCAGGATGGCCTCGGGCACCGTCCGTTCCATGAACGGGTTGCCGCCCCGGCCCTCGATGGCCCGGTGGCGGGCCTCGGTGACCGGGTGGCTGGGGACTTCGAAGGGCAGTTTGGCGATGATCACATGCCGGAGGGCGTTGCCGGGCACATCGACCCCCTCCCAGAAGGAGCTGGTCCCGAACAGGATGGCGTCGCCGGTGCGCTTGAAGAGTTCCAGCATCTGGGCCCGGGGCATGCCATCCCCGTGCCGCAGGACGAAACGCTTGGCTTTATCCAGGGCTGGACGGGCAAGATCGTGGACCGCCTGGAGCTGCCGGTAGCTGGTGAACAGGACGAAGATGCCGCCCTCGGCGGTGGCGGCGTAGTCCGCGAGCCATGCAGCCATGGCCTGTTCGAAGCGCGGCGAATTGGGATCCAGGGATGAGCGGTTGAGCAGCAGGGCCGCCTGGGCCTGGTAGTCGAAGGGGGAATCCAGGCGTTTGGCGACCCCGCCCTCGATGCCGAGCCGGCGGCGAAGGAACAGGAAGCGGTCGCTGTCGTCCGCCGCCAGGGTGGCGCTGGTCAGGATCACCGTGGCGGTCTGGTCGAACAGGCGCTCTTTGAGCAGCGGCCCCACATGCAGCGGCGCCGCCGCCAGGCTGGACCCGCCCCGGCCCTTGGGGCAGTGGGCGAAATGCACCCGGTCCGCATCCGCCGGGTCGAGCAGGGCGCGCAGGGCCCCGGCCATGGTCACCAGTTTCCCGGCCTGGGCCTTCAGTTCCTGTTGCTGGTTGTCGTCCGCGGCCCGGGCCTCCAGGGCGCCCAGGTCCCGGGCCAGGGCCTCCAGCGACGGGCTGAGGACATTCTCCAGGGGCGCGTCGGTGACCAGTTTCACCGTGTCGTCGCCGGATTTGGCCACGACCCCGGCCACCTCGCCCCAGAAGCGCTCGCTGGCGGTGCGGGCGGCGACCACCGCCGGCCGGGCGGAGTCGTAGCGGGGGTCCGCGAGCAGGCCCTTGCCGGCGCGGTTGAGCAGACCGTCCAGGGCGTAGCGCACCTGGCCCTCGGCGAGACGCACGCCGAGGTGGTCGGTGGCGATGTCTTCGAGCTGGTGCGCCTCGTCGAAGACCACGATGTCGTGGGGCGGGAGGATCGCCGCGTGCTCTTCCCGCAGACCGAGATCGGAGAAATACAGGTGGTGGTTCACCACCAGGAGATGGGCCTGCTCCATGCGCCGGCGGGCGGCGTAGAAGAAGCAGGTGTCGTAGGTGGGACAGCGGCGACCCAGGCAGTTGCCGCGGTCGGATTGCACCTGGCGCCAGACCTGGGGCGGCGGCTCCCAGCCCAGGTCCGCGAGGTCGCCCTGTTCCGATGACTTAGCCCAGCCGGCGATCTCGCGCAGGGCGCCGGCGTCCTCGCGGGTGTCGAAGAGCGCCTGTTGCCCGTCGTGGGCCACCCCGAGCCGGCGGCGGGAGAGGTAGTTCTGGCGGCCCTTCACCAGCACCGCCCGCAGCTCGGGCCACAGCCGCTGGAGTAGGGGGATGTCCTTCTGGATGAGCTGTTCCTGGAGGGCGATGGTGCCGGTCGAGACGACCACCGGGCGGCCGGTGGCCAGGGCATGCTGGATCAGCGGGACCAGGTAGGCGAAGGATTTGCCGGTACCGGTGGGGGCCTCGACGATGGCGTGGGTACGCTCGCGGATCGCCTCGGCGACCAGTTCCGCCATGGTCTGCTGCTGGCCGCGGGACTCGAAGCCCGGCAGCACCGCCGCCAACCGCCCGCCAGGGGCGAGCACCGATGCGACCTCCTCGGCGGTGGGCATGGATGGGTTGGTATCGACACGCCAGGGAAAGCCAAGGGCCGTGGTGCGAACCCCGGGGCGCATGGGATTGCCCCTGCCGCCGCCACCGGACGCTCGCCGGCCATGAGCGATCCCGTCGACCTCGTCCGCGCCGCCCTGGGGACCATCCAGGACCCCGACCTGCACAAGGATCTGGTGACCCTGAACATGATCCGCGATCTCGCGGTGGTCGACGGAGTGGCGCGCTTCCGGCTCGTGCTGACCACCGGTGCCTGTCCCGTGAAGCAGCAGCTGGAGGACCAGTGCCGGGCCGCGGCCCTGTCCGTGGCCGGGGTCCGCCGGGCCGAGATCGAGGTCACCGCCGAGGTCCCGCCGAGCGCCGCCGCGAGCCCCCTGCCCGGGATCCGCCACTTGGTCGGCATCGGCTCCGGCAAGGGCGGCGTGGGCAAGAGCACGGTGACCGTGAACCTGGCCTGCGCCCTGGCGTCCCGCGGGGCCCGGGTCGGGCTCATGGACGCGGACATCCACGGCCCGTCGATCCCGGTGATGATGGGCGTGCAGCGCCAGCCGGAGATCCGCAACAAGCGCCTGGTCCCGCCCGAGGCCCACGGCATCAAGCTCATGTCCATGGGCTTCCTCCTCGAAGAGCGCCAGGCGGTGATCTGGCGCGGTCCGATGCTGGTCGGGGCCCTCAAGCAGTTCCTCAACGATGTGGAGTGGGGCGAGCTGGACTACCTGCTCGTGGACCTGCCGCCGGGCACCGGGGATGTGCAGCTCACCCTGGCCCAGAACGCCCCCCTCACCGGCGCAGTGATCGTGAGCACGCCCCAGACGGTGGCCCTGGCGGACGCCCGGCGGGCGGCGTCGATGTTCCAGCGGCTCAACGTGCCGATGCTCGGCCTCGTGGAGAACATGAGCGAATTCGTCTGCCCAAGTTGCGGCCATGTGGAGCCGATCTTCGGCCGCGGCGGCGCCGAGATGGAGGCCACCGTGCTCGGCATCCCGTTCCTCGGCCGCATCCCGCTCGAACCCCGGGTGCGGATCTGCGGCGACGAGGGCGCCCCGGTGGTGGTGACCCACCCGGAATCCCTGAGCGCCGCCGCCTTCGGCCGGGTCGCGGAGAAGCTCGCCGCCCGGGTCAGCGTGGCCGCGTTGTCCAAGGGCTGATCGGATGACCACCGTGGATCCCTGGTGGCCCCTGGCGGGCTTCCGGCATCTCGCGACCCATCCGGGTCTGTGGCCCCTGGCCCTGGCGGTGGTCCTGGGCTCCGGGCTGGTGGCGGCGGCGAGCGGCGGCCTGCTCCTGTGGTGGCTGTGGCCGGGGGCGTTCGCCTGGACCTGGGCGTGGTGGTGGGATCTTGGCATCGCGGTGGCGGCGACCGGCGCCGGCCTGGTCCTTGGCTGGTTGCTGGTGGTGCCGGTGGTGATGTCCCTGGTGCTCGAAGAACTGGCCTGCCGGGCCCTGGTCGCCGCCGGCGGCGTCGCCGCCCCGCCGGCCCTGTGGCGCGGCATGCAGGACAGCCTGATGGCGGTGGCGGCGGACCTGCCCTGGCGCCTGGCCTGGGCCCTGGCGGCCCTGGCCGCCGGATTGGTGTTCGCCCCCCTCGGCCTGCTGGTCGGCGCCCTGGCGGTGGGCCGGGCCCAGGTCCGGGACGCCGCCGACACCGCCCTCGCGGTGGCGGGCATGCCGTGGTCCGAACGCCGGGCCCTGCTGCGCTCCCCGACCATCCGCGCCGCCATGCCGGTGGCTGCCGGCTGCCATCTCGCGCTGGGCTGGACCCTGTTCGGTTGGCTGCTCCTGCCGTCCGCCCTGGCCTGCGGGGCGGGCCTGCGGGCGGCGGCGTGGCGGCGCAGCGCGCACGCACAGTCGTAGCAGGCCGACCCCCACTCGTCCCTGGCGCCGCCCGGCGGCGGACGAACCTGGGTGCATGGATCGCCTGGGCTGGCTCGGGGTGGCGGTGGGGGGCGCGTTCGCGCTGCTCGCGGGCCGTTTCTTCCAGCTCCAGGTGGTCGAGGGCGAGCGCTGGGCGCGCACGGTGGAGGTGTCGCGGCTGGTCCGGGAGCCGATCCCGCCCCTGCGCGGACGGATCCTCGACCGCCACGGGGAGCCGATGGCGGACACCCGGGCCCTGTACCACCTGGGAGTGGTCCTGGCGGATCTCGAACTGGAGGGCCGCGCCCGGCGGGTGCCGCTGCTCGCCTTCGACCGGCGGCGCTTCCTTGGCCTGTGCGCGGATCTCGGCGGGCGCATTCCGCGCACCGGCGTACCGGTGACCGAGGCGGTGGCGGCGGCCTGGGCCGACGAGCCCGCGGTGGGCCTGCGCGGGGCGGCCACGGATCCGGAGCCGGGGGCGCTGGTGGTGACCAGTGCGGCGGCCCTGGCCCCGGGGGGCGAGGACGAGGACATCGCCGCCCTGGCGGGCACCGACCTGCTCAGCGAGGACCCCCGGGTGGCCATCGCCCGGGAACTCGGCCGGCGCCGGGATGCGGTGATGACCGTGCTCGACGAGGCCCAGTTCATCCAGGCCTGCCGCAGCCTGGAGACGGATTTCGGCCAGCCCGACGGCCGCATCCAGGAGGCCCTGGGCCCCTTCACCGCCCGGCTCGATGCCCTCATCCCGGTGGCGGATCCGTTGCCCGCCCTCAACCCCGGCGCGACCCCGCCGCCGGCACCGGTGCGGCTGCCCCTGCGGATCGCCCCGGCGGGGATCCTGGACCAGGGGGTGGCGATGGTGGCGGACCTGCTCGGCGAGGACGAGCCCCTGGTCCGCGCCCGCTGGGAGCGGGCCCTGGCCACCCACGCGGTGGCCGCTCCCCCCAGCCGGCTGGTCTACGGCTCGGCCCTGGATGCGGAGTCCATCGCCCCGCGGCTGCCCGGCGGCTTCCGGCTCGACGAAGTGGCCCTGCCGGCCACCGGGGACCCGGAGCGGGTATGGATCCTCCAGGGCGATCCGCCGGACAGCGAGGGCGCCCTGGGGGCCCTGGTCCGCCGGGTCGGCGACCGGCTGGGCATCGCCCCGGACCTGTTTCTCGGGCTGCTCGAACGGCATGGCGAGGTGATCACCCCCGGGGTGAGTGAACGGCGGTGGAACCGCCGCCATCTCGTCCTCGACCCGGTGGGCAGCGAACGGCTGGTCGAGGGGCTGGCGACCCGGCTCACCGGCCTGGGCCTGGCCACGGACCCCGGCGAGATCCGCCGCGGGCTGGCCGAGGCCCGGCGCACCGCGGAACGGCACCGGGCCGGCTCGACCCGCCACGATCCGATCCTGCTCCGCCGGGACCTCGACCCCGCCATCGCGCGCCGGCTGGAAGGGCTCGACGCCCAGCCGCCCGCGGATCTGGCCCGGACCTACCAGGCCACTCCGCCCCTGCCGGGCCTGCGGGTGGTGGCGGGCATCGGCCGCTCGTGGCCCGGGGGCGACAGCGCCGTGCATCTGCTCGGCCAGTTGGGCAACGATCCCGATGCGGCCTGGCCCGGGGCCCTGCGCGGCACGACGGGCCTGGAGAAGACCTACGACGACCGCCTGCGCGGCCTGGCCGGCAGCCGGGTCCGGGTGCGCGAGGCGGACGGCCTGCACGAGGTGATGACCACGCCGCCCATCGACGGTCTGGATCTCGTGACCGAGATCGATCTGCAGCTCCAGCAGGTCGCCGAGGACGCCCTCGCCCGGCGGCTGGAACTCGCCGAGGAGCTCGGCACGCGCACCGATCGCATGGACCGGGCGGCCCAGGTGGGCCGCGGCCGGGCCGGGTTCGTGCTGATGGATGTGCAGACCGGCGGGCTGCTCGTGCTGGCGAGCAATCCCCGCTACAAGCCCGAGGAGCTGCGCGCCCGCTGGGCCGAGCTGGTCAAGGACCCCGCCGGTCCCCTGCACGACTGGAGCTGCGAGGCGGACCAGCCGCCGGGCTCGTCGTTCAAGATCCTCACCATGCTCGCCGGCCTGGAGCAGGGCGTGGTCAGCCCCGGCGAGATCATCGTCACCAAGGGCTACATGGCGATGGTGCGCGGGCAGAAGGTCCTGCGCGACCACGCCACGCCGGGCCCGTACAACCTCGCCGAGGGCATCCGCGAATCGTCGAACGAGTACTCGGCGGTGATCGCCGAGCGCCTGCATCGCCGGTTCGGTCCGGGCTTCCTGGTCGAATACGGTCGCCGTTTCGGCCTGGGCCAGCGGCCGGGGCTCGACATCGACCAGGCCCGGGCCGGGATCATGCCGCACCCGGATTCCCTGGCCCGCATCCGGCCCCGGGAGCCGCGCTGGACCATGGGCGACACCTGGCACATGGCCATCGGCCAGTTCTGTGCCGCCAGCCCCCTCCAGGTGGTCACCATCGCCGCGGCGGTGGCCAACGGCGGCCACATCGTCCAGCCGTTCCTGGTCCGCCCGCCGGGGGGCCCGGTGGTCGACGACATCAAGGTCCGCCAGGACTGGCTTGAGGATGTCCGCGACGGCATGGAGCAGGTGACCGGCCCGGACGGCACCGCCAAGTACCTGACCCTGGATGGGGCGGGCCTGGGCATCAAGGTCGCCGCCAAGACCGGCACCGCCGAGTGGGGCAGCGCCGCCAGCCGCGCCAGCGGCCGGACCCCGGACCATGCGTGGATGATCGGCTACGCCCCGGCCAGCAAGCCCACGGTCGCCTTCGCGGTGTTCGTCCACTCGGGGACCTTCGGCGGTCTGGCCTGCACACCCATCGCCAAACGCATCCTGGAAGCCTATTTCCAGCGCTACGGCAGGGACGGCCATCCGGCGGCGGGTGTGGACGGGTAAGGCGACCGGAAAATCATCGCCCTTCGCCACCCGGAGCGCACCGCTCCGCGGTGCGCGTATGCGCGCCCCACGGCGTGGGGCGCTCCGTGCATGGGCTCAGTGCCCGGGAGGAAACCCCTCAGCCGATCGTAACCCACACCCGGAGCGCACCGCTCCGCGGTGCGCGTACACGCGCCCCACGGCGTGGGGCGCTCCGTGCATGGACTCGGTGCTCGGGAGGAAACCCCTTAGTCGATCGTGACCCACACCCGGAGCGCACCGCTCCGCGATGCGCGTATACGCGCCCCACGGCGTGGGGTGCTCCGTGCATGGGCTCCGTGCCCGGGAGGAAACCCCTCAGCCGATCGTGACCCACACCCGGAGCTCACCGCTCCGCGGTGCGCGTGTGCGCGCCCCACGGCGTGGGGCGCTCCGTGCAAGGGCTCCGTGCCCGGGAGGAAAACCCCTCAGTCGATCTTCACCGTCGCCCGGTTGGCGGCCCACCAGTCGGTCCAGGCGCGCTTCAACTCCGGGCCGTGGCGCAGGTGCCAGTCGGTCCACGCCCGGCGTTCCGCATCGCGGTCGATGCCATCCGGCTTGGGCACCGGCGGCAGGGACGCCAGGCCCGGCTTGCCGTCACCGGCGATCTGCTGGGCGCCGAGGATCGTCTCCAGGGTGATGTTGGCATGGAACGCCACCAGGGATTCCGGGTCGTCGAGGACGGCGATCAGGTGCTCGATGCACGCCCGGGTGCCGATCGACTGGAGGACCTCGATGCAGCCCAGCCGCACCGCCCAGTCCGGGGACGAACGCAGGGTGTCGATGATCTTCGTCTCGATCCGCGAGCCGCGCAGGATCAGGGCATCCCGGGCCCGGTCGGCGGCGACCGAGGCGGCGGCGTCGTCGGGATCGCGCATCTTGGCCAGATCGGCGATGTCCTTGCCGATGCCCTCCTCGTCCTGGGCGTTCTCAAGGGCGCCCTTGCGATCGAAGGGATCCTTGCGCTCCTCTTCGCAACCGGCGGCGAACAGGGCGGCGAGGACGGCGGTGATGGTCAACAGGTGGCGCGGCATGGGCCGCATGGTCGCCGGACCCGCACCGGGTTCCAGCCACGGCCGCTTCCGGGCGCCGGGGGCGGCTCACCATCCCGGCCATGACCGGGTTCCGCCTGCACGCCCCCTACGCCCCCACCGGCGACCAGCCGGAGGCCATCGACCGGCTGGTGGCGTCGTTCGCCGCGGGGACCCCGGCGGCGACCCTGCTCGGGGTGACCGGCAGCGGCAAGACCTTCACCATGGCCAACATCATCGCCCGGCTCGGCCGGCCGGCGCTGCTGATCAGCCACAACAAGACCCTGGCCGCCCAGCTCTACGCCGAGATGAAGGGCTTCTTCCCCGACAACGCCGTGGAGTACTTCGTCAGCTACTACGACTACTACCAGCCCGAAGCCTATGTCCCCGGACGCGACCTCTACATCGAGAAGGAGGCGACGATCAACGAGGAGCTCGACAAGCTCCGCCTGTCGGCGACCCGCTCGCTGCTGTCGCGCCGGGATGTGGTCATCGTCGCCTCGGTGTCGGCGATCTACGGCCTCGGTTCGCCGACCGCATACCAGGACCTGACCGCGGTCTTCGCCGTCGGCCAGGAGATCCCGCGCGAGGCCCTGGTGCGCAGCCTGATCGACATCCAGTACCAGCGCGGCGACCTGGATTTCCACCGCGGCCGCTTCCGGGTGCGCGGCGACACCATCGACCTGTGGCCGGCCTATGACGACACCGCCATCCGCATCAACCTGTTCGGCGACGAGATCGAGGAGATCACCACCGTCCATCCGCTCACCGGCGAGGTCCTGGGCCGCCACGAGCGGATCCAGATCTACCCGGCCAAGCACTTCGTGGTCAGCGAGAACACCCTCGACCAGGCGTTGGGCGGGATCCGCGCCGAGCTCGACGAGCGCCACGCGGAGCTCATGCGCGCCGGCGCCCTGGTCGAGGCCCAGCGGCTGCTGTCGCGCACCAAGTACGATCTCGAGATGCTCCAGGAGAACGGCACCTGCCAGGGCATCGAGAACTACAGCCGGCACCTGACCGGCCGCGCCCCGGGGGAACGCCCGTACTGCCTGTACGACTTCTTCCCGCCGGATGCCCTGGTCCTGATCGATGAAAGCCATGTGACCATCCCGCAGCTGGGCGGCATGTACGCCGGCGACCGGGCGCGGAAGGAGACCCTGGTCAAGCACGGCTTCCGCCTGCCCAGCGCCCTCGACAACCGGCCCCTGCGCTTCCCCGAATGGGAGCACATCGTCGGGCTCGACGGGAAGCGCGAAGGCCCAAAACCCCAGGTGCTGTTCGTCTCCGCCACCCCCGGCCCCTACGAGGCGAAGCTCGAACAGGTGCGGGTCGAGCAGCTCGTGCGCCCCACCGGGGTCACCGATCCGGTGGTCCATGTCCGTCCCACCGCCGGCCAGGTCGAGGACCAGATCCGCGAGGTGAAGAGCCGGGTCGAGCGCGGCCAGCGGGCCCTGGTCACCACCCTGACCAAGCGCCTGGCCGAGGACCTGAGCGAGTACCTGGACGAGGCAGGGGTGCGCACCGCCTGGCTGCACAGCGATCTCGATGCCATCGAGCGCATCGAGATCCTCCAGGAATTGCGCTCGGGCCGCTACGACTGCCTGGTGGGCGTGAACCTGCTGCGCGAGGGTCTGGACCTGCCGGAGGTGTCCCTGGTGGTCATCTTCGACGCGGACAAGGAGGGCTTCCTGCGCTCCCAGACCTCGCTCATCCAGACCATCGGCCGGGCCGCCCGCCACGTGGCCGGCGAGGTGGTCCTGTACGCCGACGGCATGAGCCCGGCGATGAAGGCGGCCCTCGACGAGACCGCCCGCCGGCGGGCCTACCAGATCGCCTACAACGAGCGCAACGGCATCATCCCGCGTTCCGCCACCAAGGCCGGCGACCAGGGCGGCGCCTTTGCCGAGCAGCTCGCCGCGCGCAAGGACCGGGCCGCGGAGCCCGGCGTTGCCTACCAGGGCGAGGTCTACACCCCGGCGGACATCCCCGAGCTGACCGCCCGCATGACCACCGCCGCGGAGGATCTGAAGTTCGAGGAGGCGGCCCGCTGGCGCGACCTGATCCACCGCATCGAGAGCGACGGCCAGGCCGACGCCGGCGGCGACGCCCCCGCCAAGCCCAAGGCCAAGGGGAAGGGCCGCCGGCGCGGCCGGCGCTGACCGGGGGCTGCCCCGGCGGACGACGGGCGTAGGCTGGCGCGCACCGATGCCCACCGACCTCCTCGTCGCCCTCGGCTGCGCCTTCCTGTTCGGCACCCTGGCCGGATCATTCCTGAATGTCTGCGCCTGGCGGCTGCCCCGCAACCTGTCGGTGGTCCATCCGCCGAGCCGCTGCGGGGCCTGCGGGACCCGCCTCGCCTGGCACGAGAACCTGCCGGTGATCGGTTACCTGCGCCTGGGCGGCCGCTGCGCCCACTGCGGCACCGCCCTGAGCCCGCGCTACCTGCTCATGGAACTGCTCACCGGCGCCCTGTGCGCCGGCACCGTGGCCTGGGCCTGGCTGTCGCCGGTGGCGCCGGGGCCGTTGATCGGGGATCCGGTCCTGGCCCGGGCCGCCGCCGGTGCGCTCGTGCTGACCGCGGTCTTCCTGGCCCTGGTGGCGACCGTGGTGGATCTCGACCACCAGATCATCCCCGACGAGCTGTCGCTGCCGATGATGCTCGTCCTGCCGGTGGCGGCGGTGCTGGTGGCGGTGCCGCTGGAACCGGTGCTTGCGGCGGATCCCCGGACCCTGACCAGCCTGGGTGGGATCCCCACCGCGTGGCTGGGCCTGGACGGAACGGCACCGCCGACCCTCTCCGGGTTCCTGACCGGTGGGGCGGCGACCATCGGCGGGGCCTTCGCCGTGATCGCCCTGACCATCCCGATAGCCGGATGGCTGTACCGGGGCCTCCCGGCCGGGGAGCGCTGGTCGACAGAGGACCTCCGGGCGTTCCGGCTCGGCACCGGCCTGGCCATGGCCGGGATCGCCCTGGCCGCCGTCGCTGCCGCCGCGGCGGCAGCGAACGGGGCGTGGTTCCCGGCC
Source organism: Candidatus Kuenenia stuttgartensis (assembly GCA_945872305.1). Taxonomy (GTDB): domain Bacteria; phylum Planctomycetota; class UBA11346; order UBA11346; family UBA11346; genus CAMCAC01. The sequence goes on from CAMCAC010000022.1 coordinate 20,307, forward strand.
GTCATCTGGCACCAGGCCGCCCTCGGCGCGGCGATCGGCTGGCTGCTGCCGGTGCTCATCGGCCTGGTCGGCAGCGCGCTGCTGCGCCGGGGCGCCATGGGGTTCGGCGACGCGAAACTGTTCATGCCCCTGGGCGCCCTGCTCGGCCCCCAGGGCACCATCGAGGCCTTTGTCATCGCCGTCTTCGTCGGTGCCGCCCTCGGCATCCCCGGCTGGCTGCGCGGTGGCAGCGGCGTGCTCCCGTTCGGCCCCAGCCTGGTGGTGGGCTGGGCGGTGGTGCTCGCCGCGGGACCATGGCTGCCGAGGCCCTGGTGATGGCCACCTACCTGTGGAAAGTCTGGCTGCGCCCGGAGCCGGAGCTCTCCCTGCTGCCACGGGCCCTGGATGTGCAGGCGTTCCGGGTGGCCCCCGGGCGGACCGTACTCGATGGCTCACGATGCAGCGGGAATCCAGGATGGCGGTTCTATCTCGGCCTGTCCGGTGCCGGCGAGGTGCGCACCGGCGGAACCACGATCCCCATCGCCGCCGGTTTCCTGCTGGCGGTACCACTGGCCACTGGCGACTTGACCGTGCGGGTTGCGGGGCGCCAACCGTGGTCCTATATCCATGTCACCCTGGTGGACGGCCAGGAGGGTCGCGCCCTGCGTGAAGCGCTCGCCGGGCGCGCCACGGTCAGCGCGCCTCCGACGCTGCGCAGCACCCTGGAGGCGTGGCGGGTGCGCTGGCAGCGGGTGGTGGCCGCCCACCCCGCGGACCGCCACCTGACGCCGGTGGTGGCCGTCCCCGGCATCGAAGCCTTCACGCTGGCGGCACAACTCATCACCCTGCTCGGTCGGGCCGGGGGGCACAACGATGCGACCGGCACGCCGGGCGCGGCCCGGGTCGTGGCCGCTGCCCGGGACGTGGTCGCGGCCTCCCGGCGCTGTGACCTGAGTGCCAAGGAACTCGCGAGCGCCCTTGCCATCTCACGCAAGCACCTGAGTGCCTGCTTCGCCGCCGCCGGGTTGCCGGGGCCTTATCATTGGCTGCGCCGGGAACGCATGGCCCGGGCAGCGGCGCTGGTCGCGTCGGACGACCGCCCGATCACCGACATCGCCCGGGACCTCGGCTTCACCGACGCATCGACCTTCGCCCGGGTCTTCCGGGCTGTGCACGGCACGAATCCGGTGGAGTGGCGCCGGCGGCACCTTGGATGACCCCGCGAATCCGCCCATCTGGCACCGCTTGAAGCCATGTGAAACCTGGGATGCGGCCACCACCTCACACACCCGAAGACGCGGATGGCCCATCGTGCATCCTCGGGGTCCCGCCCGTGCCATCACCCCGCATGCGTTTCCTTGGTCTGACCGGTCTCCTGTTCTGCTCCCTGGTCCCGTCAGGAGCGGCGGCTGCGGAATTCCATGTCGCCCCGCATGGTTCCGACAGCGCGCCGGGGACCCAGGGCGAACCCTTGGCCACCATCACCAGGGCCATGGCCCTCGCCTGGCCGGGGGATGCGGTGTGGCTCCACAGCGGGACCTATCGCGAAACCATCCGCCCGCAGCGTAGCGGATCCGCCACCGCGCCGATCACCATCGCCGCCTGGGTCTCCGGCGGGGCGACCTCGGCGGTGACCATCAGCGCCTATGATCCGGTGCTGGCGATCTGGAGCCGTCACGCCGGCTCGGTGTGGAAGGCGGCCCTCGTCACCGCCTCGGGGCCCACCACCGCCGCGGCGGCGACCGCCCGGATGGATGGTGCGACCCTGGTCCCTGCCCGCTGGCCGGATGGCGATGCCCCGGTGGACTTCGACCGCACGCGCAAGGCCCT
>CAMCAC010000023.1 GCA_945872305.1 Candidatus Kuenenia stuttgartensis
CACCGCCCTGCGCCGCATCCATGCGGGCGAGCGCTCGGTGGCCGCCCTCGCCGCCGCCGCCGGCCTCGCCCGTCGGACCCTGGAACTGCGCTTCGCCGCCGCCCTCGGCGAAGGCCCCGCCGCCCGCATCCGCCGGCATCGCCTCGACCGGGCCCTGGCCCTGCTGGCGGAGGATGACGGCCCCGTGGCGGCGGTGGCCGCGGCCGCCGGCTGGACGAGCGCGGCGCGGTTCTCCCGGGATGTCCGGGCCGCCACCGGCCTGACGCCACAAGCGTGGCGGCTGGCGGCCCGTCGCCGGTGATCCGGTTGCCGGCACGGCGGTTGGCGCAGCCTGAGGAGATGCGAGCCTGCATCCAACGCGTGCGCAACGCCTCGGTCGCCGTGGACGGCGTCGGGATCGGTGCCATCGGCCCCGGTCTGCTCGCCTTGGTCGGCGTCCAGCGCGGGGATGGCCCCGCTCAGGCGGACCGTCTGGCGGAGAAGATCGTCCGACTGCGGGTGTTCGCCGACGCCGCCGGGAAGATGAACCTGGATCTGACGGCCACCGGCGGCGGATTGCTCATCGTGAGCCAGTTCACCCTGTGCGCCGATCTGGCCGGCAACCGTCCCTCGTTCACCCCGGCGGCTCCGCCAGACGAGGCCCGCCCGCTCATCGACCGGGTAGTGGACCGTTGCACGACGCTCATCGGCCGGCCAGTGGCCACCGGCTGGTTCGCCGCCGACATGCAGGTCTCGCTGGTGAACGATGGCCCGGTCACGATCTGGATCGACCTGCCGGCCGCTTGATGCCGCCGCGATGCGACCGACGCCGGATGGCGCCCGGCCGCGCCGGATTCACCCGCCGACCCGCTTGAGCCCGAGGTGGCTGGCGCATTCCTCGGCCACTTTGCCCGGATCCTCGGCGTTGTGCAGGATGATCCGGCTGAGGTGGTGGTAGCTTTCCTCACCGACCAGCTCGCTGAAGGCGACCGCGCACTGGTCGCCTCCGGAGCGGGCCACCGTGCCGGCGGCGTGGATCACCGGTGATCCGCCGTGGCCGGCCAGAAGGATGCGCACCCGCAGGGCGGTTCCCACGGGCGGCGGCGTCGGGGTGCTGATCAGGGCGCCGTTCAGGCTCAGGTCCCGGGTCGACCCATCGATCTGCCGGTCGGCAAGGTCGAGGATCACCGGAAATGCGGAGCGGATCCGGGTGAATTCCCGGTGGTCGGGGGTGCTCATGGGGCATGGTACCCCACGCCCGCCGGCCTGGCCAGGGGGAGGGCCGGCCATGCAACCCGCTCATGGGCGGCACCGGTGTCCGCGCATGCGGGGGCGGGATGGGACCCCGGGCGACGCCACGCAGCCGCGGGGTCACAGCCTGGACCGTGGAGGTCCCCCATGCCCGTCCAACCCTGGTTCACCGCCTGCCGCACCGGCGATCCCGATCTCGACGCGCACCATGATGCGCTCATCGCCTGCCTGGGCACCCTGTACCGGCTGGTCGTCGACAAGGCGCCCGCCGCCGAGATCGACGCTGCGGCGGTGGCCGCCATCGAGGCGACCATCGACCACTTCGCCGCAGAGGAGAAGGACATGGTCCGTGCCGGCATCGCGGACAGCGCCGCCCACGCCAGCGCCCACCAGGCCATCCGCTCCCGGCTGATGGCCCTACGCACCGCCCTGGCGGCCGGCTCCGCCAATGCCGGCGACGCCCTGGAGGCCCTCAACGCCTATCTGGCCCAGCACATCCAGACCTTTGACAAGGATCTGGCCGAGGCCCTCGGTCAACGCCGCCGACAGGCCTGAGGGGTTGGGCAGAAACCCCTGAGTCAGTAGGCAGAGATCGACGGATCGATCTCCTCGCCCCAGGCGAGGATGCCGCCCTGGAGGTTGAGGACCTTGCGGAAGCCGGCCTTGCGCAGCTGGTGCAGGGCCTTCATGGAGCGGGCGCCGCTGCGGCACTGGGCGATGACCAGCTTGTCCTTCCAGGCGGCGATCTCGCCGGTGCGGGCACCGACCTGGCCGAGGGGGATGTTCACGTTGCCGTCGATCTGGCAGATGCCCAGCTCGTGCGGCTCGCGCACATCGAGCAGCAGGTGCTCGTCGCCGCGCTCGCGCAGGGCGGCGTAGTCCGCCACGCTGATCTCGAGTTCCGCGGGCTCCTCGCTCTCGCCCCGCTTCAGGCCGCAGAACTGCTCATAGTCGATGAGCTTGGTCACGGTCGGATGCTTGCCGCACAGCGGGCAGTCCGGGTCCTTGCGCAGCTTCAGTTCGCGGAAGGCCATGTTGAGGGCGTCGTAGCGCAGGAAGCGACCGACCAGGGTGCGGCCCACGCCGGTGATGATCTTGATCGCCTCGGTGGCCTGGATCATCGCGATCACGCCGGGCAGCACGCCGAGCACGCCGCCCTCGGAGCAGCTCGGGACCGAGCCCGGATCCGGCGGTTCCGGGTACAGGCAGCGGTAGCACGGGCCCTGGGTCTGGCCGTCGGCGCCGCGCCGGCCGTCGAACACCGTGACCTGACCCTCGAAGCGGAAGATCGAGCCGTAGATGTTGACCTTGCCGAGCAGGATGCTGGCGTCGTTGCTCAGGTAGCGGGTCGGGAAGTTGTCGGTGGCATCGATCACCACGTCGTACTTGCCGATGATGTCGAGGGCGTTGGCGCTGGTCAGGCCCTCTTCATAGATCTCGACCTCGACCTCGGGGTTCAGGTCCTGAACGCCACGGCGGGCGCTCTTGGCCTTGCTGGTGCCCACGTCCTGGGTGCGGTGGATGATCTGGCGCTGGAGGTTGGACTCGTCGACCGCGTCAAAGTCCATGATGCCGAGCCGGCCGATGCCGGCGGCGGCCAGGTACAGAGCGAGGGGCGAGCCGAGGCCGCCGGCGCCGATGATCAGCACCGAGCCGGCGCGGATCTTCTCCTGCCCGGCCACGCCGATCTCCGGCAGGCTGAGGTGGCGGGCGTAGCGCTTGTACTGCGATTGGGTCAGGGCCATCGGTCGCTCCGGTCGGGGCGGCGGATGGTGGGAGGGCAGACCGGCGCGACAAGGGGCGCGGCCTCCGTTCCTGCGGACGGGCCGCCCCATCCGGCCCAAGGCCGGATGGGGCGACGGGCGTCAGACGCCGTCGATCTCGCCGGGCTTCAGGATGCCCTTCTCGACGAGGAGGCTGACCAGGCGTTCGAACTTGCGCTTGGTCTGGTCATCGCCGCGCGGGGCGACGGGACGCTCGAAGCGCGGACGGTCGCCGCCGCGATCGAAGCGCGGACGGTCGAAGCCGCCGCGATCGTCGCCGCCGAAGCCGCCACGGTCGTCGCCGCCGAAGTCGTCGCGCGGACGCTCGACGCGGGGCTCGAGAAGCGCCACGCTGGTGGCCTTCATGCCCTTCTCGCCGACTTCCAGCTCGAAGGAGACCTTCTCGCCGACCTGCAGGTAGCGGAAGCCTTCCATGGTGATGTTGTTCTGGTGGACGAAGACATCTTCGGCACCGTCATCGGGCTGGACGAATCCATAGCCACGGCGGCGATCGAAGCGGACGACGGTTCCGGTGGGCACGGGGGACCTCTCTCAGTGCTGCGCGGGCCCGATGGTTCGGGGCCCGGGTTGAGCCGCGGCGGGGCCGGGGCGGTGGGGCGGGCGCGGCGCCGGCGAAAGCCGGGCACCCGCGTCTGCCGGTGGGGAGCGCGACCTCGACAACCGGTCGCGCGGGCAAGGATGCTACCAGCAGCCGGTATCGTGCAAGCCGGCGGCGGGAGCCCACATCCGTGACTGACCCCACCGTGACCCGTCTGGGCAACCTGCGCTTCGCCGGCATCCCCGTCACCGGCTGGCCGGCGGACCCCCTGGCCCTGGCCGAGGTGGTCCGCGCCATCGTCGGCGCCCATCCCGGGGACCCCGCCCCGGCCCTGATCGGGCCCGCCTGCCTGTGGTACTCCCACGGTCCCGAGGATGCCCCGCCGGCCCGCTGGGACGGCCTCGCCGGCTCGGCGATGACCGGGATGGTCCGCCCCGGCGCCGCCGCCCTGGATGGGCGCCGGCTGCTGGTCGAGGATTACCGCAACCTCATCGCCTGGACCCTGCCCCACCGGGATGCCGCCGCCGATCTCGGCCGGACCTGGCGCCGGCTCGCCGATGCGGCGGGGGCCGCCGGGCGCCGCCTGCGTCCGTATTGGCGGGTCTGCCTGCGCGCCCGCACCCTTGCGGACGGGAACCTCCTCCCGGTGACCGAGGTCCAGGTCTTCGTCGAGCCGTGACCACGCCGCCCCCGCCGCGGCACCGCACCACCGAGATCCTGCCGCCGGAGGAATGGTCGGGCCGGGGCCGGACCACGGAATCCATCCCCCCGGAGACCTGGGGCGCCCCGCCGCCGACCGGCCGCCGCCGGCTCACCCCCGGGGAGCGGACCACCCTCACCATCACCCTCGCCGCGTTGCTCGCGGTGCTCGCCGCCATCGCCCTGCTCGCCGGCCGGCCGCGGGCGATCCAGGGCGCGATGCCGACCTGGGAGGCCATCGCCCCACCCCTGGAGCAGCCCCTGGCCCCCTGGCGGTGGATCGTGATCCACCACAGCGCTGGTGCCGCCGGCGACACCCAGGGCATCGATCGCGTCCACGAACGGGACAACCGCTGGGACGGCATCGGCTACCATTTCGTGGTCGGCAACGGCCGACCCATGCCGATGGGCGGCATCGAGGCCACCTTCCGCTGGCGCGGTCAGCGGCCCGGGGCGCATGCGGGACCCGGTGCGGAGCAGCGGCCCTACAACCAGGCCGGCATCGGCATCTGCCTGGTCGGCGACTACAGCGTGACCGCCCCCGACCCCGTGCAGGAACGGCGCACCGCGGAATTGTGCGCGGTGCTCATCCACCAGATCCCGACCTTGAGCCTGAGCCGGATCATCCGCCACGGCGAGGTCCCCGGCAAGCAGACCGCCTGCCCCGGCATGGTCGATACCGAACGGATCCGCTTCCTCGCCCGCCAGCATCTCGAACAGCGCGGCTGGACCGCGCGATGACCTGGGTCGATGGATTGCTGGCGGCCATCGCCGCCCCGGACGAGGACGCCAAGGCGGTCCTGCTCGCCGGCCTCGCGCTCCCAGCGGACCGCACGGAATGGACGGTGCCGGACCTGCCCCGGCTCCCGGGCCGCCCTGCGGACCTGCGCATCGAGGAGCATCCGCCGCGCCGGCGCCAGGGGCTGGCCACGCCCCACGGCCGACTGCGTTTTCTCCACGCGATCTGGCACATCGAGATCAGCGCCATCGACCTGGCCTGTGTGGCCTGCCTGCGCGGTGCCGGGATGCCCACGGCCTTCCACGCCGACTGGCTGCGCATCGCCCGGGAGGAAGCCCAGCATGCGCGCATGGTGCGCGACCTGCTCACCGCCCGGGGCTGGCCGCCGGGCAGCGAAGCGGTGCATCTGCGCCTGTGGGACACCACCCGGACATGCGCGGACCTCGGCGAGCACCTCGCCTGCGTCCCCCGGGTGCTCGAAGCCCGCGGCCTGGACGTGAACGCGGACCTTCTGCCCCGGGTCGCCCCGGTGGACCAGGAGATGCATGGGGTGCTGCACCGCATCTACCTCGACGAGATCGGCCATGTGGGCGCCGGCTCCGGCTGGCACCGCCACTGGTGCATGGAGCGGGATCTGGATCCCGAGACCCACTACGCCGATGCCTGTGCCCGGGTGATCGGCGATCTCCGCTCCCCATTCCCTGTGGACCTCGCCGGACGCCGGGCGGCGGGATTCACCGAACGGGAACTGGCGGCCCTGACCTGAACATGACGGCGCCCGCGGGGATGTCCCCGCGGGCGCACGCGATCGGCCGGGATCCGCAGCGGATCAGTAGCGGTAGTGGTCCGGCTTGTACGGGCCGGTCTTGGCCACGCCGATGTACTTCGCCTGCTTGTCATTGAGGACCGTCAGCTTGGCGCCGAGCTGGTCCAGGTGCAGGCGGGCAACCTCTTCATCGAGGTGCTTGGGCAGGCGATAGACCTTGTTCTCCAGGTTCTTGTGGTTGGTGAACAGCTCGATCTGGGCCAGGGTCTGGTTGCAGAAGCTGTTCGACATCACGAACGACGGATGGCCGGCGGCGCAGCCGAGGTTCACCAGGCGGCCCTTGGCGAGCAGGATGATGCGCTTGCCGTCGGGCCAGATCACGTGGTCGACCTGGGGCTTGATCTCTTCCCACTCCAGGGATTCGAGGGCGGCGACCTGGATCTCGGAGTCGAAGTGGCCGATGTTGCACACGATGGCGTTGTGCTTCATCGCATCCATGTGCTTGCGGGTGATGATGTCCTCGTTGCCGGTGGCGGTGACGAAGATGTCGCAGAACGAGGCCGCCTCGTCCATCGTCACCACCTGGAAGCCCTCCATGCAGGCCTGGAGCGCGCAGATCGGGTCGACCTCGGTGACGAACACCGTGGCGCCCTGGCCGCGCAGGGCCTGGGCACAGCCCTTGCCCACATCGCCGTAGCCGGCGACCACGGACTTCTTGCCGCTGATCATCACGCCGGTGGCGCGCTTGATGCCATCGACCAGGGATTCGCGGCAGCCGTACAGGTTGTCGAACTTCGACTTGGTGACCGAGTCGTTGACGTTGATCGCCGGGAAGAGCAGGGTCCCCGCCTGCTCGCGCTCGTAGAGGCGGTGGACGCCGGTGGTGGTCTCTTCCGAGACACCCAGGATCGTCGTGCCGTTGCGCGAGTAGAAGGTCTTGTCGACCGCGAGCTTGGCCTTGATCGAGGCGAGCAGGATGCGCTCCTCCTCGCTGCCCGGCTTGCGGTTGAGGATCTTCGGGTTCTTCTCCGCCTCGATGCCGAGGTGGACGAGCAGGGTCGCATCGCCGCCGTCATCCAGGATCATGTTCGGGGTCTCGGTGCCCCAATCGAGGATGCGGTGGGTGTAGTCCCAGTATTCCTCCAGGGTCTCGCCCTTCTTGGCGAACACCGGGGTGCCCACGGCGGCGATCGCCGCGGCGGCCTGGTCCTGGGTGCTGTAGATGTTGCACGAGGCCCAGCGGACCTTGGCGCCGAGGGCCTGGAGGGTTTCGATGAGCACCGCGGTCTGGGTGGTCATGTGCAGGGAGCCGGTGATCCGGGCGCCCTTGAGCGGCTGGGTCTTGGCGAACTTGCGCCGGATCGCCATCAGGCCGGGCATCTCGTGCTCGGCGATGGCCAGCTCGCGCCGGCCCCAGTCGGCCAGGGCGGAATCGGCGATGACGCAGTCGCTGAACGGCTTGCCCTGGGGCTTGCCGGCGGTTTTGGGGGCGGTCTTGGCCATGGGGTCCTCCTGGCGAGTCAGGCTCGCATCGTTTCATCACGATAGGACGATGGGCCATCGGGCAAGAGGATTTGCCGCCCGCCTGCGGTGGGTGTCGAAGGCTGGGGCGGAGCGCAGGGCGGAGCGAACCCCCGGCCGCCGACGCCGTTCGATCCTTGCAGGGGAAAGCCCATGGCCCGTTGGTTCCGCTGGCGTCCGTGGTTCCCGGCCGCCGCCCTCGGGGCGGTGCTGGCCGGCTGGCTCGGCGCCCACGCCTGGCCCTGGCTGACCTACGGGCCCCGGGCCGGGGATGTGCTGTTCCAGTCCCTGCCCCACGGGCCGTTGGTGGATACCATCGAAGGGGTGACCCGGTCGCCGGCGTCCCACTGCGGGATCGTGGTCGCGACCCCGGGCGGCTGGATGGTGGCCGAGGCCCTGGGCACCGTGCACATGACACCGTTAAGCACGTGGTGCCGACGCGGGCGCGGCTGGGCCTTTGAGGTCCGCCGGCTGGCGGAACCGGCCTCGGGGGCCGCCCTGGCGGCGGCAACGGCGCCGTGGCTGGGCCGGCCCTACGACGCCCGGTTCCGCTTCGATGACGAGGCCATCTATTGCTCGGAACTGGTGCTGCTCGCCGGCCGGAGCGCCCTCGGCCGGGATCTCGGCCGGATCGAGCGCCTGGGGGATCTGGACTGGCGACCCTGGGCGGCAGCCATCGAGGGGTTCGAGGGTGGCCCGCCGCCCCTGGACCGCCTGATGATCACCCCGGAGGCCCTGCGCCGGGAGCCGGTGCTGGCCCGGGTGCATGGGGGTCTGGGGGAGTGAGCAGCCGGAGGCTGCGAGGGGGAGCGCCGGAGGCGCGGTCCGGGGGCCACGCCCCCGGAGGTAGAAGCCGCCGCATGGGGTCGGGTCCATGCCGTCTTGCCTGGGGGGGCCCCCCGGCCACGGTGGGCCCATGGCCGTGATCTGCCAAGCGTGCCAGCAGCGCCCGGCGCTGCTCCATCTGACCGAGTCCGGGGCCGACGGCACCGTGCGCGAGGCCCATCTGTGCCCCCAGTGCGCCAGCGGCCTGGACCTCGGCGGGGCGCCGCCGCCCCTGGCGGGGCTGATCACCGGCCTGCGCAGCCGGCGGACCGTGGAACCCGAGGAGCCCGCCTGCCCGGAGTGCGGGTTCACCATGGCCCAGTACCGGGAACTCAACCTGCTCGGCTGCCCCGCCTGCTGGATCCACCTGTGGCCGCGCATCGAGCCCCTGGTCCGCCGCTTCCACGGGGCGGTCCGCCACACCGGCCGCACCGCCGGAGGCGCCGACCCGGTGCGGGCGGCCCTGGAGCGGGATCTGGCGGCAGCGGTGGCGGACGAGCGCTTCGAAGAGGCAGCCCGCCTGCGCGACGCCCTGCGCCGGCAGGCGGAGACGCCATGACCGATCCCGCCCGTCTTGCCCGGAGCCTCCCCGGCTGGCTGCGCCCGGTGGACGCCGGCGACGACCGCATCGTCCTCGCCAGCCGGGTCCGGCTGGCGCGCAGCGTGGCGGGCACCCGCTTCCGCCGCACCCTCGCCCGGCCGGAGCAGACCGAGCTGGTCGGGCGGGTCCTGACCGCCTGCCGCGAGGTGCTACCCTGGGACGATCCGCTCCATGTGCAGGTCCACCGCCTGGGCCCCGCCAACCGGGGCGTGCTCTCCGAGCGCCAACTGTGCTCCCGGGAACTGGCGGATGCCAAGCATCCCACCGGGCTGCACGCCCGGGACGACGGCCTCCTCGCGGTCATGGGCAATGAAGAGGACCACGTGCGCCTCCAGTCCCTGGCCCCGGGCCTGGATCTGACCGGGGCCCTGGCCGCCGCCGTGGACACCGACCGCCGGCTGGGCGGCCGGCTCGGCTGGGCGGTGCATCCGGAACTCGGCCACCTCACCGCCTGCCACACCAATGTCGGCACCGGCATGCGGGCGTCGGTGATGCTCCACCTGCCGGCCCTGGCGGAGACCGGCGAACTGAAGGCGGTCCTGCACGGCGCCGCCAAGCTCGGTCTGGCGGTGCGCGGCCGGCAGGGCGAGGGCAGCGAGCCCGGTGGCCATGTGTACCAGCTCTCCAACCTGCGCTCCCTCGGGCGCAGCGAGGACCAGCTGTGCGCCGAGGTCGCCGACGCCGCCCGGGCGGTGGTCGAGGCGGAACGGCTCGCCCGGGCCGCCCTGCTCAGCGCCCGGGTGCGGCTCGAGGACAAGGTCTTCCGCGCCTGGGGCGTGCTCACCGGGGCGCGCATCCTGGCCGGCGACGAGGCCTATGACCTGCTCGGCTGGCTGCGGGTCGGCCGGGCCCTCGATCTCATCCCGGTGCCGTGGGAGGTCCTCGACCGCCTGTGGCTCCAGATCCTGCCGCACCATCTTCAGGCCCTGCACAAGGAGGCCGCGGAGACCGGTCCCCGGGACCGCATCCGGGCCCGATTGGTCCGGGATTCGCTCTTGCCGTCCTGATCAGGCCATACCGACCCAGGGAGACGCCCCATGTTCGACAAGTTCACCGACCGCGCGCGCAAGATCATCTCCCTCGCCCAGAAGGAGGCCGAGCGCTTCCGCCATGACTACATCGGCACCGAGCATCTGCTCCTCGGCCTGGTCAAGGAGGGCAGCGGGGTCGCGGTCACCGCCCTGTCGAACCTGAACGTGGACGTCGAGAAGGTCCGCCGCGAGGTCGAGCGGCTGGTGGTGGTCAACGATAAGCCGCCCGCCGGCGGCCCCCTGCCGTTCACCCCCCAGGCCAAGCATGTGCTCGAGCGCGCCGCCGAAGAGGCCCGCGCCCTCGGCCATCCCTACATCGGCACCGAGCACATCCTCCTCGGCCTGCTCGCGGAACAGGATTCCGTGGCGGCCCAGGTCCTGATCAACCTGGAGCTGAAGCTGGAGGACGTGCGCAGCGAGATCCTCGACCTGCTCGGCGCCAGCGAGGTCGGCTCCGCGCCGTCCGCGGGCCCCGGCAAGGAGTCCGGCGAGGGCCGTGCAGAAAAGAGCGGCAAGGCCGGCGCGAAGAAGGAGGAGAGCGGCACTCCCGCCCTCGACGCCTTCGGCCGCGACATGACCGCCGCCGCCGAGGCCGGCGAGCTCGACCCGGTGATCGGGCGCAGCCGCGAGATCGAACGCCTGTGGCAGATCCTCTGCCGCCGGACCAAGAACAACCCGGTCCTGCTCGGCGAGCCGGGCGTGGGCAAGACCGCCATCGTCGAGGGGCTGGCCCAGGCCATCGTCCGCCAGGAGGTCCCCGAGCCGCTCGCCAACAAGCGGGTGATCAGCCTCGACCTCGCGGGCATGGTCGCCGGCACCAAGTACCGCGGCCAGTTCGAGGAGCGCATCAAGGCGGTGATGAAGGAGGTCAAGCAGTCGAAGAACATCATCCTGTTCGTCGACGAGCTGCACACCCTGGTCGGCGCCGGCGGCGCCGAGGGCGCCATCGACGCCAGCAACGTGCTCAAGCCCGCCCTGTCCCGGGGCGAGATCCAGATCATCGGCGCCACCACCCTCGACGAATTCCGCAAGTACGTCGAGAAGGACGGCGCCCTGGAGCGCCGCTTCCAGTCGATCATCGTCGACCCGCCCAACGTCGACGACGCGATCCAGATCCTCGCCGGCCTGCGCGACAAGTACGAGAGCCACCACCGGGTGCGCATCACCGACGCCGCATTGGATGCCTCGGTCCGCCTGTCGGACCGCTACGTCACCGGCCGCCACCTGCCGGACAAGGCCATCGACGTGATCGACGAGGCCGGCGCCCGCCTGCGCCTGCGCACCGCCGCCAAGGCGCCGGCGTTCAAGGAGCTCGAAGCCGAGATCAAGGACCTCGACCGCAAGAAGAGCGAGGCCGTGCTCAACCAGGACTATGAAAAGGCGGCGGACTTCCGCGACCAGGCCGAGCGCAAGCGCAAGGAACTGGTCGACGCCAAGAAGAAGCGCCAGGAGCAGGCCAAGGAGCCGGTCGGCACCGTGGACGAGAACCTGGTCGCCGAGGTCATCGCCCAGATGACCGGTGTGCCGGTCGCCCGCCTGGACCAGGGCGAGACCAAGCGCCTGCTCGACCTGGAGAAGCACCTGCACGAGAAGGTCATCAGCCAGAGCGAGGCGATCAGCGCCCTCGCCCGGGCCATCCGCCGGTCGCGCTCCGGGCTCAAGGATCCCAAGCGTCCGGTCGGCTGCTTCCTGCTCGTCGGCCCCACCGGCGTGGGCAAGACCCTCGTGTGCAAGGCCCTCGCCGAGTTCCTGTTCGGCGGCGAAGACGCCCTGATCCAGATCGACATGTCGGAGTACGGCGAGAAGCACCACGCCAGCCGCCTGGTCGGCGCGCCTCCCGGATACGTCGGCTATGAAGAGGGCGGCCAGCTCACCGAGAAGGTCCGCCGCCGGCCCTATTCCGTGGTCCTCTTCGACGAGATCGAGAAGGCCCACCACGATGTCTTCAATCTGCTCCTCCAGATCATGGAGGAGGGCCGGGTGACCGACTCCTTCGGCCGCGCCATCGATTTCCGCAACACGGTCATCATCATGACCAGCAACAGCGGCGCTGCGACCGCCCGCGAAGCCGGCACCCTCGGCTTCCAGGTCGGCGAGACGGTGAGCGCCGAGAACTACGCCTACGAAGCGAGCAAGAAGGCGTACCAGGCGAGCCTGGACGACACCTTCCGGCCGGAGTTCCTCAACCGGCTCGACGACATCGTGGTCTTCCGCCCGCTCGAACGCGAGGACCTCAAGCAGGTCGTCCGTCTGGAGTTCTCCAAGATCGCCAAGCGGGTCGCCGAGCGCGGCCTGGTCCTGTCCCTGAGCGACACCGCGGTGGAGCACATGCTCAAGGCCGGGTTCAACCCCAAGTTCGGCGCCCGCCCGATCCGCCGCACCATCGAGGCCCAGGTCGAGGATCCCCTCTCCGAGGCCATCCTGCGCGGCGAGTTCGGCCCCGGCGCCAGCCTGCTCGTGGACGTGGAGGACGGCCGCATCGTCTTCCGCCAGGCCCCCGCCCCGAGCGAGGCCCCCGCGTCCGGCGAGACCAAGCCCGCCTGACGGGTCGCGGGCTCGCGATGCTCGCGTACCGGGCTTGCCCTGCGGGCGTCGCGGTGCGGGTTGCGGGGGTGATCCGGCACGGGGGCGCGGGGGAGAAACCGCGGCCTTGGCGCCGCGACCGGTGGCCGCATCGTGGCTGCGATGCGCATCACCATCCGCGACCTCCGCAAGCGCTGGAGCTCGACCCGGGCCCTGGCCGGCGTCGACCTGACCCTGGAGCCGGGGTCGATCACCGCGGTGATCGGCCTGAACGGCGCCGGCAAATCGACCCTGCTCCGCTGCCTGGCCGGGATCCTGGCCCCGAGCGGCGGAACCATCGCCTACGACGGCGAGATCCTGCCGGGCCTCGATCTCGGGCTGCGCCGGCGGCTGATGCTGCTCCCGGATTTCCCGGCCTTCGTGCCGGGGCATACCCCGCTCGACCATCTGGCGATGACCCTCGACCTGTACGGCCGGCTGGGGGTCGACGACGCGCGGGTCATGGCGGTGCTGCGGGAGCTCGACCTGATCCCGCTCCACCGCTCACCCCTGGGCGAGGTCAGCCGCGGGCAGGCCTACAAGGCGGCCCTTGCCGCCCTCGTCCTGGCGGATCCGGAACTCTGGCTGCTCGACGAGCCGTTCGCCTCGGGCATGGACCCCCAGGGGATGCTGGTGCTCAAGGAACGGGCCCGGGCCGCCGCCGGCGCGGGCTCGACCATCGTCTACACCACCCAGATCCTGGAGATCGCCGAGCGCTTCGCCGACCGCCTGGTGGTGCTCGACCACGGTCGGGTGGCGATGGCCCTGGAGCGCTCCGATCTCGCGGCGATGCCCGCCGAGGGCGCGGGCAGCCTGGGCGACCGGCTGCGCGCCTACCGCGAGCAGGGACCGGGCACGCCATGACCCCGCTCGTGGACCGGGCGCTGGTCCGGCACTGGCGGCGCATGGCCCGGCGGATCCGGCCGACCACCGGTCACCGCCTGATTCCCTGGCACTCGCGGCCGGTGATGATCGACCAGCATCTCTGGCGGGTGCTTGCCGTCGTCGCTCTCGCGCTGATGGCGTGGTCCTCGGCCGCCGCCGCCCTCGGCCTCCTCGCCTGGTGGCAGTTCCTCGGGGCGATGGGCCGGGCCGCGGAGCTCCAATCCGGGCTCGGCGACCGGGCCGCGCTGATGGCCCTGCGACTGCTGCCGATCCCGGATGCCCGGATCGCCTGGGCCCTGACCACCCCCGGGCGACGCGCCGCGCTGGTCGCGGGCGGCGAGACCCTCCTGGTCGGAGCCGTGGCCGTGCTGGCCAGCGGGGCGCCCGGCTGGACCTGGGCCGGACTGCCGTTCGCCGCCACCGCCAGCGCCGGTCTCCAGATGGCGCTCTCTGCCCGGCTCGTGCACTGGCGTCCGTACGCACCCTGGGGCCTGCTCCACTCCGCCGGCGTGGGGCTGGCCCTGGGTGCCACCCTTCTCGAAGCCAAGCTGAACAAGGGCCCCCCGGACCTGATGGGCGCCATCGGCCTCATGGCGACCCCCGTCGGCTGGGGCCTCCAGATCCTGCCCCGCGGGACCGGGGCCGGTCCGGATGCGTTCCGGATCCTGCTCGGGACTGCCGCCGGGGTCGCGGGCCTGGTGCTTGCGCGACCCGCCACGATCGCCCTGGTCCGCTCGTTCCGGATGGGCGAGGATCCGGCGGAACCGGACCGGGATCCGGCGCCCTCCGCTGCAACCTCGGACCGCCGCGCCGATCAGGACGCGACCCCGGCGGCCGCCGCCGCGGCGGATACGGATGCCCTGGTGGCCTGGAAGACCGCCACGCTCATGCCGCCGGCACGGAGCCTGGCCGGCGGCCCCCTGGGCGGCGCCGTCGCCCGCCTGCCCCGGCCGGTCCGATGGATGGCGGCGATCCTCGCCCCGGATCCACCGGTCTGGTGGCGGCGCCGACGGACCCTCCTCCTCGTGGCGGTGGCCGTGGCCATGGTGCTGGGGATCCTTGGGACCATCCCCGACCACCTCGCGGGGACCGCGGCCTGCATCGCGATCATTGCCCTGCTGCCCCTGCACGGTGGGGCCTGGGAGGGGATCGATCGCCGGGCCCTGAGCCAATGGCCCCTGGGCGTGGGGGCGTTCCTCGCGGCGGTGATGGCGGTCAACGCGATCCGCGTGGTCACCCGCCTGCCCCTCTTCGCGGCCCTGCTGCTCATGGCGACCGTGTCGTTTCCGGCGCTCCTGCCCCATCTCCCGGCCGTCGCCGCGGCGGTGCTGACCGCGTCCGTGGCGGCGGTGCCGTTCGGCGCCGCGGTCCTGCTCGGCCGGCAGACCTCCCTGGCCCTCGGCATGCTGACCTGGCGCCGGCTGCCCCTCGCCATGGCCCTGGTCCTCCCCACCGCCGGCGGAATCGTGGCCTTGGCGATGATGGCGTCGGCCTGGCATCCGCTGCCGGCCCTGATCGGAGCCGCGGTCGCCATCGGGTGCGCCGGGGCCGTGCTCGGGACCATCGTGCTGGCGATCCGGCGTGGGTGGTGCGACCTGCGGTGACCCCCGGACCACCGCCAGGGAGTCGCGGTCTGGCCGGCCGGGGCTTGTATGTTATCGATCGTTAACTAATCTCCGGCCATGCGCCGATTCCTGTCCCTGGGCCTGCTCGCCGTCGCCTGCTCGCTGCCGGCCGCGGACGACGGTCCCGACATCCACCTGTGGCCACTGGTCGAGAACGCCCGCCAGGAGGACGGCTCGCGCCGGATCTCGGCGCTGCTCCTCGCCCACCGCACGACCGGGCCGGACGGGGCGGTGCAGTCGAGCCACTACGGGCCGTTCGTGTGGACGCCGGAATTCGGCGCCGTGCTGCCCCTGTGGTACCGCAGCGGCACCGCCGCCGCCGCGCACCGGATGCTGGTGCCGCTGTGGGCCGGGGGCCCCGGGTACACCGTGGTCCCGCCCCTGCTCTCGGCGGGATGGACCGGCAGCGACGGCAGCCGCCACCGCTGGGCGACCCCGCTCTACCACCACACCGTCGGCCCGGATGGACGCATCCAGGACCAGCATGCCCTGCTGTGGTGGCGCTCCGGCGGCACCCAGGTGCTGCTCCCGCTCGCCTACCGCTCCGCCAGCCACGCCGGCATCGCACCGCTGTGGTTCGCTGGTCCGGACTGGTGGGTGGCCCCGCCGGCCCTGTCGTTCCGCTGGGGCCGGGCGGGGCGCGAGGGAACCCGGACCTGGCTGACCCCCCTCGCCGGCTGGACCGAGGATGGATCCGGGCGGGTGGACGGGTTCCATGTCGGGACCTATGTCCACCGCCGCCACTCGGATGTGCTGTGGCCGGTGGCCTGGGCCCGGGGCCGGCCCGGGGAGCGCCATTACGGGGTGCTGCCGGTCTGGGCGCACGGTCCGGGCTACTGGATGATCCCGGGCGCCCTGACCGGGATGGGCTGGGACGAGCGTTCGACCTCCGCCTGGCTCACGCCCCTGGCCCACGTCTCGACCCGCCGGGGCTCCCTTTCCGGCGCCCATCTCGGCCTGTGGTGGTGGACCCCGCGGTCGACCGGGATCTTTCCGATCGCGTGGCTGGGAGGCCCCCCCGGCGAGCGCACCGGCGCGGTCCTCCCGCTCTACTGGGCCGGCCGGGACACCCAGGTCCTGCTGCCCATCGCCTGGCGCCACCGCAATCGCAACGATCCCGCGGACCGCAGCCTGGGCGTGCTGCCGGTGTGGGTCCAGGGCCGCGACTGGTGGTCGATCCCGGCCTTGCTGACCGGGCGCAGCGCCACCGCGGGATCGTCGTCGACCTGGGTGACGCCCCTGGCGCACCGGACGGTGACCGCGGACGGGGCCGGCCACCAGCATCTCGGGCCGTGGATCCAGCACTGGAGCCCGGCCACGGCCACCGCCCCGGCCACCGCATTCCGTGGCCTGCTGCCCATCGCCTGGCGCACCACCGCGGGTGATGCGGCGACCACGGCGATCCTGCCCGCCTGGCTCCAAGGGCCCGGCTGGTGGGTGGCGCCGCCGGCCATGACCGGGCGCTGGGACAATGCGGACGGCGGCACCACCACCTGGGTCACGCCGCTCGCCCACCGGCGCAGCGACCGCCAGGGCATGACGAGCCAACACGCCGGCCTGTGGTGGCAGGGCCGGACACGGCTGCCCCCGGATGCGGACGGGGCGGTCAACCAGGACGACTGGCGCTGGCTGGTGCCGCTCTGGTACCGTCACACCGCTGTGCGCAGCGGCACCGCCGCCGTGCACAGCGGGCTGATCCCCCTGGCGATGCGCTGGCCGGGCGGCTGGGCGGTGCCGCCGGCGCTGACCGTCCATGCCCGGACCGCGAGCGGCGGCGCGGTGACCTGGGTCACGCCGTTGGCCTCGTGGCAGACGGCGCCGGACGGGATCTTGGAGCACCTGCGCATTGCGACCTGGTACCAGGACCGCGAGCGGACGATGCTCGCCCCCCTCTGGTTCCAGGGGCCCGGCGGCTGGGCGGTGCCACCGGCGCTGAGCTGGCGCAGCCAGACCGCGGACGGCGGACGGTCCCTGTGGCTGACCCCCCTGTTCCACCACCGCCAGGACCGCGACGGGACCACCGCCAGCCTGCATGCGGGGCCGTGGATCCAGGGCCGCTCCACCCGGACGCTCGTCCCCCTGTGGGCCGGCTGGAATGACGGCTGGGCGGCGCCCATGGCCCTGAGCGGCCGCTGGCGGACCGGCGACGGCGGGCGCACGACCTGGATCACGCCGCTGTACCACGCCCGCACGAACGCCACCGGAGCGATGGTAGCGCAGCACGCCGGGCCGTGGTTCAGCGCCGGTGGCACCACCGGCGTGCTGCCCCTGGCCTGGTGGGGCGGCGGGCGGTCGACCCTGCTGCCCCTCTGGATGCAGGGCCGCGACTGGACCGCGGTCCCGCCGCTGCTCGGGGCCCGCTGGGCCCGGGCCGACGGCGGTCATGCGACCTGGACCGTCCCCCTGGCCCACTACGGCACCGATGCCTCCGGGGCGGTCACCGACTGGCATGTGCTCAACCTGCTGCACCACCGGGGCACTACGGCCCTGGTGCCGATCGCCTGGGGCTCCCGCGGCCGCTTCACCCTGCTGCCGGTATGGTTCCAGGGACCGGACCATCTCGTGGCGGCACCGCTCTACTACCGCTTCCGCAACGGGGAGCGGGTCCGCCAGGGGGTGCCGCTGGCGTGGATGACGGGGCACGGCTGGTGGGCGGCGCCGCCGCTGCTGAGCGCCGGCTGGGACGGCGCGGACGGCTCGAGGACCACGGTGGCGACACCGCTGTACCATCAGCGCACCGGCGCCGACGGGACGGTCACGAGCCGGCATCTGCTCACCTGGTACCAGGACCGGGACACCACCGCCGTCGCACCCCTGTGGTGGGATTGGCGGACCGCGACGGGCGGTCGGCGGTCGCTGCTCGCGCCGCTGTGGTACCAGCACCGCCACACGGACGGTGCGTTCACCGGCGCCGCGCTTCCGCTGGGCGTCCATGTCCGCTCCGGCGGCGCCCTGGACACCTCGCTGCGCACCCAGCTCTTCCCGTTCGTGGTCCAGCGGGCCGATGACGGCAGCGAGGTGAACCTGTTCTGGCGGCTGTGGCACCGCCGCCACCACCAGGGCAGCCACGAGACCTCGATGCAGCCGCTGTGGTGGTCCGGCCATCGCGACGGCCAGCCACGCAGCTGGCAGATGCTCGGCGGCCTGGTCGGCCACGAGGTCCGCCCCGAGCGCGGCACCCGCCGGAGCTATGCCCTGTGGGGACTGATCCCGCTCGGCAGGGCGAAGCCGATCGCGAAGGCCCTGTAAACGGAAGCGGGCGGGCGCTGAAGCGCCCGCCCGCGGTCCGTCGAAGCCGTGACCCGGATCAGCGGATCAGGCCGGCCAGTTCCTGGAGCACCGAGTCGGTGGTCTGGATCACCCGGGCGTTGACCTGGAAGCCGCGCTGGGCGGTGATCAGGCGGGTGAACTCGCTGGCGATGTCCACATTGGAACCTTCCAGGGCGCCCGAGGACACGGTGCCCACCCCGCCCAGGCCGGCAGTGCGCAGGACCGCCTCGCCGCTGTTGGGCGCGGCCACATACTGGTTGGCGCCCACCGAGGTGAGGGCCGCCGGGTTGGTGAAGGTGGCGAGCTGGAGCTGGGCGAGGGCCCGGCTGATGCCGTTGGTGTACAGGCCGATGATGCTGCCGTCGCTGGTCACCGACAGGTTGTCGAGCCGGCCGTCCTCGTAGCCGTCCTGGCCGACCGCGGTGGCGGTCGAGGTGGATCCGAAGCCGGTCAGGCCGTCGACCCCGCTCGGCGATCCGAGAGACAGGTCGATGATCGAGGGGGCCACCACATCGCTCGGGTTGTCGGTGTTGAGCCAGTCGAACTGCTTGCGGGTGTTCGACGGGTTTCCGACATGGGTCGTCGAGCTGAGGGTGGTGTCCTTCACCGTGCGGCCGTAGTCGCCGGTGAACTTGCCGTCGTAGGTGAACTCCATGCCGGCGATCAGGTCATCGCCGATGGACCCATCCCGGGGATTGATCGCCATGACCATGTCCCAGCTGTTGCGCATGCGGGTCGGGTCGGCGGGGTCCGCCTTGGCCCCGGTGCGGAACATGCGGGTCTCGACCGAGTGCTTGCCGCCCAGGGCGTCGTACACTTCGATGGTCGAGGTCTCCACATCGGGCACGAAGCGCGAGCGGTACCAGGCAAAGGTCGAGTTGCTGCTGTCGGCGTACTGCCAGGCGTTCGGATCGAAGGCTTCGCCGGTGGCGCCCGGGTCGAAGAGGTTGGCCACCCCATCCGCATCCGCATCGCCGGTCATGGCGCTGATATCGCTGTGATCGATGAGGTCGGTGGAGACGCTGACCGCGTTGGCGCCGGTGTTGAGATCGCCGCTCAGGACATAGTCGACGGTATCGGTCGCATCGACCACCGGCATGGAGCCGATGGTGAAGGCGCGGTTGGCCCCGGCGGCGGCGTAGTTGCCGGCGGGGATGGTCACGGAACCGGCCGAGACGCCGTTCACGTTCACGGTCACGGTCAGGGTGCGCCCGACCTGGGCCGAGAAGTCCGAGGCGGGCATGACGAAGGTGGGTGCAAGTCGCGCCGAGGTGGGAACCACGGTGAACCCGGTGAGATCCGGAGTCCCGCCGGTGACCAGGTTGGTCGATCCGCTGCCCGGATGGGTCACGCCGATCGCATCGGTGAGGCCGCCATCGTTGACCTGGTCCGTGGTGGTGTCGACATCGCCCATGAAGATCGAGAAGCCGTCGCCGGTGCCGACCCCATCGACGATGATGTTGCCGCTGTCCAGGCTGGCCACGCCGAAGCGCTGGTTGCCCTCGACGAGGCTGGCATTGATCTTGTCCATCAGGTTGCTGACGGTGTCGGTGTAGGGATTGACCTGGATGGCGGAGGACCAGGCGGTGCCGTCGGGCTTGGTGCCGAACATGTGCACATTGCGGGTCTGGGCCAAGGGCGACGCGGGAACCGCGGCTCCGCCCTGGAAGATGGTCAGGTCCGAGAGCATGGTGTCGCCGCCGGCGACCTCCCCGGTGGTGCGGGAATTGAGCGGGAAGAGCATCTGCAGGGACTCGCCCTGGAGGGCCGGCGAGGTCGCATCCAGGTTGCCCTGCATGGTGATCTGGCTGGTGGCCCGGCTCGGGATGGTCGTCGAGAAGTTGGTCAGCGGGCCGCTGGGCAGGCGCTGGCCGGTCTCCGAGAACGGGATGCCGACCAGTTTCCGGCCGGTGCCGAGGTCGACCAGGGTGTTGTCGCCATCGAAGCCGAAGTTGCCGACCCGGGTGTAGTAGGTGCGCGCACCGTCGCTGACCTGGAAGTACCCGTTGCCCTGGATCGCCAGGTCGAGGTTGCGGCCGGTCGACAGCAGGGATCCCTGGCGCGAGTCCACATCGAGGGATGAGGTGGTGACGCCGAGGCCGATCTGGCGCGGGTTGGTGCCGCCCAGCCCGCCGCTCGGCGCAGTGCCGTTCGACTGGGTCTGGTTGAGGGCGGTGGCGAAGCTCACCCGGCTCGCCTTGAACCCGTAGGTCGAGACGTTCGACAGGTTGTTGGCCGTCGCATCAAGGATGAGCTGATGGTTGGTGAGGCCGGAGACGCCGCTGTAGAGTGAGCGCTGCATAGAGACCTCCAGGGAGGGGTGCTGAGGGGTGTGACGCCAGCGGCGTGCCAATCAGGCGAGCAGGTCGACCGCGCCCTGATGGGTGCGCACCGCCGCCCGGGGAGCACGCGGCGCCGTCTCGACGGCGGCCAACGGGCCGGCCACGCCGTCGCCGCGCCGGGACTGGCGGGCCCCGTCCCGGGCCTGTTCCTGGCGGTCGGCGGACTGGCGTTCGGCCCAGGCCCGGCCATCGCCGGCGGGGTCGCCGGAACCCTGCTGGCCGCCGCCGCGTTCCTGGCTCGGGGCGACCGAGACCTCGGTGATGCGGCTGTCGGCCCGGGTGAGGTCGGCACGCAATTGCGGCAGCATCCGGTCGAGGGCCTGGCGCACGCCCTCGTCCTCGGCGGAGAGGCGGGCTTCGACCCGGCCTTCACGCTGCTGCAGTTCGATGCGCACGGTGCCGAGTTCCGGCGGGGTGATGCGGACGACCATCGGCGCGCCCTGCACACCATGCCGGGCGGCGGCGCGGCCGACCTGGCGGGCGATGGCCGCCTCCAGGGGATTGGCCTGCCGGGCATCCGCCGGCGGAGCCGGGGGCGCGAAGACCGGGGTCGCCGGCATGCCGGTGCTGGTGGTGTTGGTGACGACGGGGTTCGTCATCGCCGGAGCCGCGACCGGGCCGGTGGCGGCGAGGGGCGCGGCCGGTTCCGCCCGGGCGGAGGCCGGTGCGGCGGATTCCGCAGCCTTCGGATCCGGCCAGACGCCCGGGATGTCCGCCGGGACGGCAGCGTCCTGGGCGACGGATTCGGCCGGCGGCGGGATGAGTCCCGGATCCACGGCCGAGCGGATATCCACCGGCGTCTCCGCCGGCATCGGCAGGACCGGAGGCAGGGCGGTCTCCAGCCGGGAGCTGGCGGCCGGAGCGGTGGGATCCACGGCCGCGACCATGGTCGCGGCGGGAACCGGCGGAGCCGCCGGTCGACGGACCGGCCAGGCATCGCGCAGCAGCCCCGCCTGGACCACCGCCGGGCCGCTCGGCAGCGGATCGAACTGGGCCGGATCCATGGGCGTCTGGTCCACCGGTACCACCGGCGGCGCGGCGGCGACCGCCACCGGGACCTGCTCGACATCGACCACCGGAGCCGTGACGGGCATGGCGGCAGGGATCGGACCCGGCGACACCGACGGAGCCGCGGGCATGGGGGATGGCGACGGGATCGATGGGGCCAGCGGACCAGCGGCGCCGGCGATCGCCGGGGATGCGGCCGGGATCGGCGGCGTGACCTCCACGGATCCCGAGGTCGGTGCCGGGGCCACCACGGACCCGGACACGATGGGCAGGCTGACGGGCGCTGGCACCACGGGAAGGCCCATGGAAGACGGCGTCGTCGATATCGATGCGGAGGACGACGGGACCGGAGACGCG
>CAMCAC010000024.1 GCA_945872305.1 Candidatus Kuenenia stuttgartensis
CCTACACCCGGGGAACATGCCATCCATGCGGGTCGTCATCGTCCGGTTGGGTGCCTTTGGCGACATCATCCACACCCTGCCCCTGGCCGCCGATCTGGCGGCCGTGGGCCATGAGGTGGGCTGGCTGTGCGAAGATCGCTGGGCCGGACTGGTCGATGGATCGCCGGCGGTGTCCCGGATCCATCGTTGGCCGCGCAAAGCCCTGCGCCATGCGGGGGTATGGCGTTCCGCGCCCCTGCTGCGGCCCCTGGCACGGGAGCTGCGGTCGGCACGGTACGATGTCGTCATCGATGCCCAGGGCCTGGCCAAAAGCGCCGTTGCCGCCCTGCTGACGGGCGCCCCCCATCGCATCGCCCATGCCCGGCCCCGGGCCCGGGAGTTGACCTGGCTGCTCCCCGCGGAGCGGACGCCGTGCACCGCGCCCCATGTCATCGACCAGCAGCGGGCCCTGGGCGGACCTCTCGGCGGCGGTGCCGGGCCCTGGAGATTCCCCTTGCCGGCCTGGTCAGCGGAACGGGGCCGGATGGCCGGATGGCTCTCGGACCACGGTCTGCACCGGCCGTGGATGATGAATGTCGGAGCCGGCTGGCCGACCAAGGTCTGGCCCTTGGCTCGCCAGCAGGCCTTCGCCGCTGCCTGTCGCGACCAGGGCATTCCCCTGGTGGTCGTGTGGGGCGGACCCGAGGAGCGCCAGGTCGCGGAGCAGGTGGTCGCCCACGGCGGCATCCTGGCGCCCCCCACCACGCTGCCGGAACTCGCCGGGCTCCTTGCGGGGGCCGGCGTGGTCATCAGCGGTGATACCGGGCCGCTCCATATGGCCCTGGCCGTCGGAGTGCCGGCGGTCGGGCTCTTCGGTCCCGTGCCGGCGGAACGCAATGGCCCGAAAGGGCCGGGCTATCGCTGTCTCCAGGCCCCGGGAGCCGCCTGGGAGCGCAGGGATGTCAGTAAGGTGGACATGGGCGCGATCACCGTCGAGCAGGTCCTGGCAGCGGTCCGTGACTGCCTGGTCGGGCGATGAGTTGGTCCCCGGCCCAGCGGCGCATCCTGGTCGGGGCCATCGGGCTCCTGGTGGTGGTGGTCGCCGGCGTGGTCGAAGCCCGCCGACCCCGGGCCCAGATCGAACTGCTGCGATCCGGCCCGGGGTATTCCGGCGACTGGGCCCGGGCGGTGGTCCGGGAGATCGATGCGGCCACGATCCGGGTGTGGGCGTGTGTCTACGTCATCCACCCCGGAGACCGGGGTGACGGGGTGGTCGAGGGTTTCATCGCCGCCCTGGCCGCCGCTGCCCGCCGGGGGGTCGATGTGCGGGTCATCCTCGACAGCGGTCCGGGATTCCGCGATGAGGACGGCGAGAAGTTCGATCGCGGCTCGGCTGCATTGCGCGCCGCCGGCATCCGCGTGGTTGCCGATGGCGATGCCCTGACCACCCACGCCAAATGCATCATTGTTGACGACGCGGTTGCGGTGGTGGGGTCCCACAACTGGACCCGGGCGGCGCTGACCTCCAACCGCGAGGCATCGTTGCTGGTCCGGGATCCGGCAGTGGTCCGGGACCTCGCGGACTGGTTCGCCAGCACACCGGGCTGGGTCGACAACGAAACGGGGAGGGGCATCAGCCCCTCCCCGTGATCGATCGCGGCAGCGATCCGGCGGGATCAGCCGCGGATGTCGGCCTTGCGCAGCACGACGCCGTAGGCGCCGAGGGCGGTGGCCAGCTCCTGCATCACGGTCTGGCCGCTGCCGGGGGCCTTGTAGAGGTCGAGGTCGCTGTACTGGGCCAGGTCACCGATGCGGGTGACGCCGAGGCCGTCGAGGACCTGGGCGCTGACCGGGGACAGTTCCAGCCGCTCGATGGACTCCGCCAGGACCTTGTGGTCGGCCTTGGCGATGGTCTTCTCCTCGACTTCCTTGTACATGCCCAGACGCAGGTTGCGCGCCGCGAGCATCTCCTTGACCTCCTTCAGCGAGGTCTCACCGAAGTTCTTGTAGGCCAGCATCTCGGGCTCGCTGATGCGGAGCAGGTCGCCGAGGGTGAAGATGTTCATCTTCGCCAGGCAGTTGCGCGAGCGGACGGAGAGCTCGAAGTCGTTCACGCTGGTGCGCATGATCTTCTCCATCTTCTCCCGCTCCCGCTCCTCCTTCTCGTCGTAGTACATCTGCCGGCTCGCCTTGGCGTCGCGCAGCAGGCCCAGGGCCCGGCGGTCGCGGGGGTTCCAGGCCAGGGCCTGGCGGAAGCAGTCCACGGCGGCGTTGGGCTCGCCGCGCTCGTCATAGATGATGCCGAGGTTCACGACGCCGGGGACATAGGCCGGCCACACATCCGCACAGACCAGGAACTGCTCGGCGGCCAGGTCGTCGTCGCCGATGCGGTCGAGGAGGACGCCGAGCTTGAACGCGGCTTCCGCGTGCTTGGGGTCGGTCTCCAGGGCGGCTTCATAGGCCTTGATGGCGCCTTCGACGTTGCCCTTGGTCTCGGCGGCGAGGCCGATGCAGAACTGGCGCTCGGCGGTCTCGACCACGGCCTGGGCGGCCCGTTCGGCCTCGTCGGCCTGGCCGGCGGCGGCAAGCGCGCGGCACAGGTCGGCCTTGGCTTCAGGCAGGTTCTTGGCGGCGGTGGTGAACAGGGCCTTGGCCTCGTTCACATCGCCGAGTTCGGCCTGGACCATGCCGAGGATGGCGGCGCCGAAGGCGTCCTTGGCATCCAGGTGCTCTTCCGCGTCGGCGAAACGGCCGAGGGCGAAGGCGAGCACGCCGGTGCGGGCCTTGTCCTTATGGCCGAGGCCGTCCTGGAGGAGGGCGGTCAGGCGGGCGCGCTCGTCCGCATCCTGGTTCGCCCAGCGGCGCAGCAGGCGGACCTGGGCCAGGGTGGGCCGGTCGGTGCCGAGCAGGAGCTGGGCGGAGCGGGGAGCGGTAGCAGTGGACATAGGGTGCCTCGGAAAGGGCGCGAAGACTAGGGCGCCGGCATCGGCGGTCAAATACCCCCACCGACCGCCCCTGGCCGGGTCGGACAGCCATGCAGCGATGGACGGATGCTGTTCGGCCCCATGGTCCCAGTCATGGACGCATGGGCCTTTTCTCCGGGTGCCCCCGGGTTCATCGATTTCATTTCCGGACTCGCCACGGGACGGCGGACCGGTCGGCTGGAGATCGACCTCCCCGGCGGTGGCCTGGCCCGGATCGATCTGGTGGATGGTGAGGTGCGCGCGGCATCATGCCGGGGGTATGCGGGCATGACCGTGCTGTGCACCTGCGCCCTGTTCGGCGTCGGCTCGGCGCGGCTGATCCCGGCCTCCGGCGCCATTCCCGACCAGTTCGGGATCATCACGGCCGTCCTCCTTGACCACCTGGCGGAGTCCTGTGCCCGGATCCGGAGCGGCGCCAACCGCAGCGATCTGCCGATCGACGCCCGGACGGGCCTGCCGATGCCGAAGGCGGATACCGCGCCGGCGGAGATCGCCGCCCTTGGGGCGCTGCGGATCCGGCAACGATCCGGTGATGAAGACGGGGATGCGGCCGCCTTCGCGGATCTCGTCCCCGCGGCGTTGCGCCAGACGCCACTCCTCGTGGACCCGGGTGGGGCCCATGGCTGGCTGCCCCCGCCGGTGGGCCACATGCTCGGCAAGTGCTACCTGTCCGGCGAGGTGGGCCAGGGCGCCACCGCGGTGGTCTATCGCGCACTCCAGGTGTCGCTGCGCATCGACGTGGCGGTGAAGGTGTTCCGGCCTGACGCCCCGGCGGGCCACCTGTCCGTGGACGAGGCCCGGCTGCTGGCCCGGCTCAACCATCCGAACATCGTCCGGGTCCTCGACTGTTCCGACGATCAGCCCTGGCCGCACATCGTCGCCGAGTTCGTCGAAGGCACCACCTTGTCAGCCCTCATCGAGCAGGCAGGCACGCTCCGTCCGGCGACCGCGGTGCCCCTGCTCCGCCAGGCCGCCGCCGGACTGGCCCATGCCGCGTCCCAGGGGATCGCCCACGGCGACGTGAAGCCGGGCAATCTCCTCGTCGGCCGGGACGGCATCCTCAAGATCGCCGATCTGGGCGTGGCGCGGTCGCACGGTTCCGGGGTGGCCCACCAGGTGGTGGGGACCCCTGCTTACATCGCTCCCGAGCAGGTGTCCGATGGGGCGCCGCCGAGCGCGGCAGGCGATGTCTACGCCCTGGGCATCACCGCGTTCCACATGCTGGCGGGGGCGCCCCCGTTCCTCGACGACGACCCGCTCCGCCTGATGGTCCGGCATGTCCAGGATCCCGTGCCGAGCCTGCGTCAGGCCTGCCCGGGCATCGAGCCGCGTCTCGACCGGCTGGTCCAGCGGATGCTGGCGAAGCAGCCCGCCGCACGCCCGTCCTGGGCGGAGATCGCCGCGGAACTGGAACGCCTGGACCGGCCCCCGGCGAGCGGGCTGCCGGCCCGGGCGATGACCACCATCTCAGCGGCCTTGGACCAGCTCCGCCGCCTCCTCGGGCGGGAGTGAGCCGCCGAAGGTGCGTTCCGGGGGCCAAGCCCCCGGGCAGATGACGACTCCCGTGGCCCTGGCCGCAGCGCCGGCGTCAGACGTCGCACTTCCCGCCGGCACAGGCCTGGGCGTCGACCAGCTTGGTGTTGTCGCTGTCCTCGTACATGAGGGTGTAGTCCACCGGCACGTACTCCCGGGTCAGGTCTTCCCACAGTTTGCAGTTGTTGACCCGCTTCAGGCACCAGGTCATGCGCCGCAGATCGCCGTCGAAATAGTTGCGGGCGAATTTGTGGGCCCGGCGGACCCAGTCCTTCTGGGCAAGGATGCGGTCGACCTGCTCCCGGTAGGCCCGCTCCGCGTCCCGGCCCTCACCGGTGAAGGGGGGCATGTCCAGGCTGCGGCCGCGGCCGAGCACGCAGTCGCAGGCCGCCCACAGATCGTTCTGGAAGGCGTGCAGGCCGTCCACGATCAGACCCGAGGCGAACAGGCTGCCGACCCCGTATTCGGCGACGATTTCATCAAAGGTCATCACCGCGCAGAAAGGGGCCTGGGGATAGTCCAGGTCGCCGCCCTCGGGCAGCAGCGACACCCCGGCGAAGGCGTCGCGATGGTCGTAGATGTAGTGGGCCACCGTGTCCCATTCCGATTCGCGCACGGTGATCGTGTTCGAGACGTTGTGGCGCAGCCAGGGGGCGGTGCAGCGCTCCGCCCGGCGGCCGCCCATGACCCAGTGGTTCTGGGTGAGCTTCACGTGGTCGAGCAGGTCCGTGGCGCTCATCTGGTTCTTGGTCCGGGCCTCCTCGGGCACCTCGACGCAGAAGGTGATCACTTCGTCGGTGCCATTCGGGTTCCACACCGACTTCTCCACCGCCCGGGGATTGTGGGCGCGGAAGTATTGGAGGGGGGCCTCGTTGACGTTGGCCTGGACCCGGCGGAAGTAGCGCTTGGCGTGGTGCGGGTGGATCCCCGACGCGGTGCCGAGGATGCACGAGGTGGTCCCGGCCGGCTTCACGCAGGTGGCCCGGGCGCACGGATTGACCCCGAGCTTGGCCGCCATCTCGGCGTTCACATCGAGGATGAGCTTCGCCATCCGGTCCTGGAGGTCCGGGTCGAAGGCGATCCGCGGGTTGTCCATCATGCCGGTCATCGAGCAGCCAAGGAGCGCCTCGCGCTTGACGATCCGCTCGGTGACCTCGCCCAGGTAGTCGAAGCGGTCGTAGCCGGCCTGGGCCGTGCCCAGGATGGCCGCCGCCCGGCAGGCCCGCTCAAAGGTCTCCGCCGTGGTGCAGGCCTTCATGTTGATCTCGCACAGGTTGCAGAAGTGCCACCCGCTCAATCCGGTCTCCACATCGACCGGGTACATGCCGATCTCGACGCAGGGGTTGTACATGATCTCGGTGGAATCCGCCCACACGAAGCCCGGCTCGCCGAACTCCTTCACCGACTGCATGAGGGCGTTGAACTGCTCGAACGGCACCCGGTCACGGAGGAGCAGGGCCGAGTTGTTCGAGCGTCCGCGCTGGGGATTCTTGATGAACCAGTCGCCGGTCTTGGCCTTGATCATCTCGTCGTCGTCGAGGGAGAAGATGCAGATGGTGGCGCTGCGCCGCACGCCGCCGGCCAGGACCGCGTCGCTGGCGTGCATGACGATGTCATAGGCGTCGATCGGGCGCAGGACGCAGCCGCTGCCGGCGGTGGCCAGGCGGTCCTCCAGGACGGTGCGGATCTTTTCCAGGGAGCGCTTGAGCGGTCCGTGGCCAGGAGCCTTGCCGATGCCGCTCGACAGGGGGGCGCCGGCAGGCCGGACCAGGCTGTAGTCGAATTCCACCGCCCGGCCGTGGATCTCGGGGAATGGCTGGTCCGCGGTCAGGTAGCTCGACATGAGCACCCCGAGGGCGTCGGCCCAGCCCTCGATGGAGTCCGGGACCTGGAACAGCAGCCGCTCGCCGGCGGGCCGGGCGATGGGCGGCAGCTTGGCGACATGGTGGCGCTGGACCGAGAAGCCGACCCCGCAGCCGCACAGGAGCAGCCACAGGGACTCCTGGAAGAACCGCGGCCGGTCGCAGTAGCTGACCGTGCAGTTGTAGAGGCGGGCGTTCTTGTCCTCGACCGGCTTGCCGCCGAACTGGAGGGCACGCTGGCTGCCGAGCACCAGGCGGTCCTTCACCGCCTGCTTGGCATAGGCCAGTTCCGCCGCCACGCCCTTGTCCGCGTACTTCCGCTCGTGCATCTCGAACACCCGGTCCGCCGCCTCGGCGAAGGTCTCGCGCCGACCCATCTCGGGCCGGTAGCGCGCGTACTTGGTGTTGAAGGTGTAGTCCTGGAGCTGCGGCAGCGTCATGGTGGTGGCCTCGGGGGATACCAGATATAGTGGTCCGATTTCCCCGTCAATCTATTGGTAGTGGTTGCGAACGGGTTGCGGCTGCACGTTCATGACCTAGCCCCCATCCGCTGCATGGCCCACAGGCCAGGGAAGCGATGACCGTTGACCAGCGGATCGGCTGGGCTTCCCGGAGCGCTTCCCGCCGCTGTCCAGACCACCTGAAAAGGACGAACCCTAGCGTTTCCGCTAGGGTTTTTCCTTGGTGCGCGAGAGAGGACTCGAACCTCCACGATGTTTCCACCGCTAGAACCTGAATCTAGTGCGTCTGCCAATTCCGCCACTCGCGCGGGCAGGACGGGGCTTGTAGGGGGGTCTCCGGAGAGCGCAAGGGGGTGGCTTCGACCGGAGGGCTGAGCGGTTGATCAGCGCTTCTGGCCGGGGCGGGCGTGGTAGGTGGCGGTGCCGCCGTCCTCGTCGTCCGGCATCACCGGGTAGCTGGGTCCCACGTACAATTCATCAGCAGGATCGAAGGGCGACATCTGATGTTCCGAATCGTCGCGGCGACGGGTCGGCTCGATGGCAGCGGGAGCCGCGGATGCGGTGTCGGACCGGGAGTCCGGCTTCACCGACACCTTGGCCGGGGTCTCCTTCACCGGGGCCGGGGGCGGGCGGACCTGGAGCCGGTGGACGGTGAGATTGACCTGCACCGACTGCTGTTCGGGCATCAGCTCCGCGAACCGGCGGCGCATCAGGCGCTGCAGGGCGCGGTTGCGCTCGGTGACGTTGGGGACCTCCCACAGGGTCGCGGCGGCCTCTATGACCACGCCGCGGCGGACCCGGTCCTCGTAGACGCGGACATGGGCCTTGCGCACTTCGGGCTCCGCCTCGACGACCCGGGTCAGGGCCTCTTCCACTGCGATCAGATTGACCGAAACCTTGCCGGATTCCGTCGTATAGCTGATCTCACGGGATCGGCGCGCGATCTGCCACCAGCGCAGGATCAAGGTCAGGGGCATCACGAGCAGCAGGGCCGCGGGCACGGCGACGATGAGCCGGCCTTCTTCGGAGCGGATGAAGTCGGCCACCAGGTTCGCCTGCTCCTGGGACAGGTTCACGCCCCACAGCACGCCGCCGATGGCGACGGCGGGCACATACACGGTCCAACGGAGCAGCACCTGCGTCGCCATGCGGGCACCATGACCCGGAACCCCGGTCGCCGCAAGGCGCCTTGCACCCGGGCCGTCCGGCCAAGCATCCCAGCCCATGTCCGACGCCGCCCGCCACGATGACCGTTACCGCGCCCGGGGCGCCTCTGCCGGCAAGGGTGAGGTCCACGCCGCCATCAGCCGCCAGGATCTCGGGCTCTTCCCCGGGGCCTTCTGCAAGATCGTCCGCGACGACCTGACCGGCGACGAGGCCTTCGGCCTGGTGGTCCATGCGGACGGGGCGGGGACGAAGTCGTCTCTCGCCTACCTGGCCTGGAAGGAGGGCTTTCCCCTCGCGGTGTGGCGCGGGATCGCCCAGGACAGCCTGGTGATGAACCTGGACGACTGCGCCTGTGTCGGGGCCATGGGCCCGTTCCTGGTCAGCAACACCGTCGGCCGCAACGCCAAGCGCATCCCCGGCGAGGTCATCGCCGCCCTGGTGGACGGCTACCAGGGGGTCTGCGACACCCTCACTGATCTGGGGATCCCGTGCCGGATGACCGGCGGCGAGACCGCGGACCTGGGTGATCTGGTCCGCACCGTGGTCGTGGATTCCACCGTGGTCTGCCGGGTCCGCCGGGACCGGGTCATCGATGCGGCCCGCATCGCCCCGGGGGATGTGATCGTCGGCTTCAGCTCCACCGGCCAGGCGGCCTGGGAGACGGAGCCCAACCACGGCATGGGCTCGAACGGCCTGACCGCCGCCCGCCACGAACTGCTCGGTGGCGGCTACCGCCAGCGCTACCCCGAGACCTGGAGCCCGGAGATGGCGGCGGATCTGGCCTATGCCGGGCCGTTCGCGGTGGGCGACGCCCTGCCCGGCGCCCCCGGGGTGACCGTGGGCCAGGCGCTGCTCTCGCCGACCCGCACCTACCTGCCCCTGATCCGCGATCTGATCGCCGCGATCCCGGTCGAGGACCTGCACGGGCTCATCCACTGCTCCGGCGGCGGCCAGTCGAAGATCGTCCGCTTCGGCCGCCCCGGCGCCGCGGACGGCCTGCGCTTCGTCAAGGACGCCCCATTCCCGGTGCCGCCCCTGTTCCGCGCCCTCAGGGAACGCACTCACCATTCCTGGGCCGAACTCTATTCGGTTTACAACTGCGGCTGGCGGCTCGAAGCCGTGGTGCCGGCCCACCGGGTCCAGGCCTGCCTGGACGCCGCCAAGGTTGCCCGGATCGAGGCCCGGGTGGTCGGCCGGGTCGAGGCGAAGGCAGGGCCGGGCAACGAGGTGGTCGTGACCACGCCGGACGGACCCGTCACATATCGGTGACGGTGGTTTCGGGTTCCGGGTTTCGGGTTTCGGGAGGGTTGTTGCCCATTCTCTGCGGGTGCCGCGTGCACGATCGTGGCATGGGCGTCCCGCCCATGCGGGGGGCAAGAGCCACCGCCGCAGGCGTCCATCCCGAATCCCGAAACCCGAAACCCGAAACCACCCCCTCGCTTCCGCCGCCATGGAACGAAGGATGAAAACGCCATGCGTCCGCTCTGGGTCCTGAACTGCGTCGGGCTGGTCCGGGCCCATCTCGGGTCGGCGACCCCGGCCCTGTCCCGGCTCGCTGGGCGGGGGCGGGTCCTGGACTTGGAACCGGCCTTGCCGGCGGTGACCACGACGGTCCAGACCACCCTGCTCACCGGCCAGGATCCGTCCCGGCACGGGATCGTGGGCAACGGCTGGTACTTCCGCGAGCTGGGCGAGGTCTGGCTGTGGCGCCAGAGCGAAGGGCTGGTCCAGGCTCCGCCCTGGTGGGCCGCCACCGGCCGGCCGAAGGTGCTGAAACACTTCTGGTGGTACGCGATGAACAGCGCCGCCACCGCGGTGGTCACGCCCCGTCCGGCCTATCACCACGACGGGCGCAAGTCGCCGGACTGCTACGCGTGGCCCCCGGAACTGAAATCCGAACTGGGCCGTCGGCATGGCACCTTCCCGCTGTTCTCGTTCTGGGGGCCCGGGGCCGGGATCGCCTCGACCCGCTGGATCGCCCAGTCGTTCCTGACCGCGGTCGAGGTCGCCCGTCCGGACATCGCCCTCTGCTACCTGCCGCACCTGGACTACGACTTGCAACGGTTCGGGCCCACGGGTCCGCACCTGGAGCGCAACCTGCGGGACCTGGATGCGGCGGTGGCGCCGATCCTGGCCGCGGCCGAATCCGAGGGCGCCCGGGTGGCGGTGGTGAGCGAGTACGGCATCGGCGCCGTGGACCGGGCGGTGTTTCCCAACCGCCTGCTGCGCGATGCGGGCTTCCTGGCGGTCCAGCGCAACGCCACCGGCGAATTGCTCGACGCGCCCATGAGCCGGGCCTTCGCGGTGGTGGACCACCAGGCGCTCCACGCCTATGTCCGCGACCCAGACGATGTGCCGGCGGTGGCGGCCCTGCTGCGCTCGTGCACCGGCGTGGCCGAGGTCTACGCTGGCGACGAACGCCGGCAGGTGGGCCTGGACCATCCACGCAGCGGCGAGGTGGTGGCCTTTGCCGACCACGGCTGCTGGTTCGCCCATGACTGGTGGCTGGATCCCCGGGATGCGCCGGACTTCGCCCGCTGTGTCGAGATCCACAAGAAGCCCGGCTACGATCCGCGGGAACTCGCCTTCGATCCGGTCGGCGGCAAGCGCCGGGCGGCGGTGGCGCTGCTGCGCAAGAAGCTGGGCTTCCGCTACACCCTCGACTGCATCGGCATGGATCCCTCGGTGGTGCGCGGCAGCCACGGCCGCCGCCCCCGGCCCGAGGAGCGCCCGCTGCTGATCGTGCCCGGTGACGGCCACGCCATTACCCACCAGCGGGAGGCCGCCGGCCTGCTCGCCGCCGTGGCGGCGGAGGGGGGCTGATGCGCTTCCCCGGCATGCCCCGTCTGCCGGATCCGTTTCGCGGGCCGCGGGACCGCCCCCGCCGGCGTCGGCGCCGCCCGGTGGTGCTCGGGGTCGGCGCCGCCCTGGTCATGGCGCTGGTCGTCCTGGTCCAGGCGTTCGCGGGGCCCACCGGCGGGAATGCACCGTCGCGATCAGCTCCCGGCCCGTCGGTCGCCGCACCCGCCTCCCCGCTGCCCATGGCGCCGGCCCCGGCGGCAAGAGATGCCGATGACGCCCCGATCCCGGTGGTCGAGGGGTCCCCGGTCAGCGATCCGGAGCAGGTGCGGGAAATCCGTCGGGTCCTGACCCTGGCCGCCCGTGGTCCGCCGTACCCGCATCGTCAGGACGGGACCAGCTTCCAGAACCGCGAACGCCGCCTGCCCCAGATGCCCCGCGGCCATTACCGGGAGTTCACGGTGCGTACCCCGGGCGAGTCCGACCGGGGTGCCCGGCGTCTGGTGATCGGCAAGGACGGGGTGATCTGGTACAGCGTGGACCACTACCAGTCCTTTCGTCGGCTCAACCTGCCGCCGGTGATCCCGGTGCCGGTGGCGGAACCGTGAAAACGCTCGATCTGCGCTGGGTCCCCGCCCATCGGTTACCCGTGCTGCTCGGACGGATGCTGCACTTTCCCCGATGGTTTGGCGGCACCTGGGACGGGGTCGAAGACTGCCTGCGGGATCTCCGGCCGGTGCGGTTGCGGGTCATCGGTGCCTGTCCGTTCGCCCGCCGCGATCCACGCGCCTGGGGGATCCTGGCCGACCTCGCCCGGGAGGGGCGCTTGATCGTGGTGACGGCCTCGCCGATTGGGGGCTGGCGCCCGGGAAATGGCCCGCTAGCACCACGACCACGGAGACGCCCATGAGCCTCGAAGAGGACATCGTCAAGCTGCTCAAGCATGAGGGCTACAAGATCAACGAAGCCATCCGGGATGCCCTGGATGAGTTCCTCGACATCGTCAACGACGAGAACGAGGACATGGACGACACCGACGAGGACGGTGCCGACGCCGACGACGACGATACCTGATCGTCACCCGGGACCGCGCACCGGCCCCGGGCATCCTCCACCGCTTCCGATCCGCCGGTCTTTCGACTGGCGGATCTTTTTTGGCCTGGGCAATCACATGACAGACGCCCCGGGCATGGCCCGGGGCGTCGCGCGCGGCAGGATGACCGGGTGGGTCAGGCCAGCATGCTCTTCACGACATCGCGTTCACCGACCAGTTCATCATTGGTCGCCTTGATCTTGCCCAGGGCGAACTCGTTGTGGCTGAATGAGTGGTCGATGGCGTACTCACCCTCTGCGGTGGTCCGGACCGGGACGCTGGCCCAGATGCCCTCGGCAAAGCCGTAGGTCTTGCCGTCCTGGTACACGGCGATCGAGTGCAGGGTGGTGCCGACCGCGCGCAGGGCCTTCACGTGGTCGATGAGGGCGTTGCCGGCGGAGAAGGCCGAGGACGCGCCCCGGGCCTCGATGATCGCGGCGCCGCGCTTGCCGACGGTGGGGAGCAGGGTCTCCTTCAGCCAGGCGTGGTCGCTGATGACCTCGGTGACCGCCTTGCCGTTGATGCGGGCGTTGAAGAAATCCGAGTACATCGTGGGCGAGTGGTTGCCGTAGATGACCAGGTCGTGAACCGCGGTGACCGGCACGCCGGCCTTGCGGGCGATCTGGGTGTAGGCCCGGTTCTGGTCGAGCCGGGTCATCGCGGTGAAACGCTCCTTGGGCAGGCGCTTCGCCTGGTTGGCGGCGATCATGCAGTTGGTGTTGCAAGGATTGCCCACCACGCAGATGCGGGCGTCATCGGCGGCCACGGCGTCGATGGTCTGGCCCTGGCTGATGAAGATCTTGCCGTTGTCCTTGAGCAGGTCGGCGCGCTCCATGCCGGGTCCGCGGGGCTTCGAGCCGACCAGCAGGCACCAGTTGGCGTCCTTGAAGGCGACTTCGGCCTTGTCGGTGCAGACGATGTCCTGGAGGAGGGGGAACGCGCAGTCGTCGAGTTCCATCGCCACGCCCTGGAGGGCCTTGATGGCCTTCTCGAACGGTACTTCGAGCAGCTGCAGGATGACCGGCTGATCCTTGCCGAACACCTCGCCCGACGCGATGCGGGGGAGCAGGGAGTAGCAGATCTGACCGGCTGCGCCGGTCACGGCGACGCGGATGGGCTTGGGCATGGGGTCCTCGTTGTTCGCGCACTGTGTAGGCATCCATGCGCGCGCCAGGGGGTATGGCCAGGATTCCGGGTGGACGGCTTGAGCCAGTGGCGGGGCAGGTAGCATGTCGGCATGGGCACTCCCGAACCCCGCATGGGCATCGATGGCATCCGCGACGAGATCCGTCGCCGGGGGGTCCGCTGGACCCCCCAGCGCGAAGCCATCGTCCACACCCTCCTCGGCTCCGATGAGCATCTGACCGCCGAGGAACTGCACCGCCAGGTACGGGCCAAGGACCGCTCGATCAGCGCCGCCACCGTCTATCGCACGGTGAACCTCCTGGTCGAGATGGGAGTCGTCCACAAGCGGCAGTTCGGCGAGGGCTCCGCCTCGTTCGAATCCGCCCTCGGCCGGGTCCACCACGACCACCTCGTCTGCACCCGCTGTGGCATCATCCAGGAGTTCCTGGAGGCCCGCATCGAGGACCTTCAGGAGGAGGTGGCGACCCAGCGCGGCTGGAGCCTGCTCCACCACCGCATGGACCTGTTCGGGGTCTGCCCCACCTGCCGTGCCGCCGAGGCCGCCGGCGAGCCCTCTTGACGATCCCGGATCCCCCGCACAGTCCCCACCCTCGCTGGCCATGTAGCTCAGTTGGTAGAGCAGCGGATTGAAAATCCGCGTGTCGCTGGTTCGATTCCGGCCATGGCCACCACCCGACCCCGCAGTGATGCGGGGTCGAGTTCTTTGTGGGCTCCACCCAAGGCGACGAGACAGACGTCTTCATGCTCCCTGTGGTGGACGCTGATCCTTGATCAGCCCCCGCCGACCAGGGTCACCACTTCGATCCGGTCCTTGTCCGCCAGCCGGTGGCCGGCGTGGTCCGCCCGGCGGACGAGCTGGCGGTTGACCTCGACCGCGACCCGGGTGCCGGGCAGGGCGAGGGCGGCGATGAGGTCGGCGACGGTGGCGCCCTCGGGCAGGTCACGGTCCTGGTCGTTCACGGTCACGCGCATGGCGGGCACGGTCCATCCGGCCGGTCCAGGGCAAGTTCCGCCGCCTGGGCCCGGACCAGGGGCAGGTCGTCGTGGCGGATCCGCTCGACCCAATCGCGGCGGCCCAGGGAAAACCCAGCGACCAGCAGATTGCGCCGGTACTGGGCCCAGGACAGACGGCGCACCGCCCGGCCGGCGAAGACGAGATCGAAGCTGTCGGCGGTGACCGCGAGCAGGGCCTCGTCCGATTCCCGGCCGGTGAGCCGGGGATCCGCCGCGGGGCCGGCGAAGCGGTTCCACGGACAGACCTCCTGGCAGACATCGCAGCCGAACCACCAGCCCTGGAAGCGGACCGCGAGTTCCCGGGGGATCACCCCCTGGTGCTCGATGGTCAGGTAACTGATGCAGCGGGTGGTGAGCACCCGGCCATCGACCAGGGCGGCGGTGGGACAGGCATCCACGCAGCGGGTACAGCGGCCGCAGCGGTCGGCGCCGTGGGGGCCGGAGCGGAGTTCAAGGTCCGCGGCCAGGAAGAGGAAGCCGAGCAGCCGGTAGGAGCCTGCGTCCGGGCTGATGAGCAGGGCGTTGCGACCGATCCAGCCCAGGCCTGCCAGCCGGGCCAGGGTCCGCTCGTTGAGGGGGGCGGAATCGGCGCAGGCCCGTTGGCGCTGGGGCTGGCCGGTGACCTCCTCCAGCCGGCGGGCGACCATGGCCAGCTTTTTCCTCAGGATCAGGTGGTAGTCCTTGCCGGCAGCGTAGCGGCCCCGGCGCAGATCGCCGTCGCCGGCCTCGGGCTGGTAGGGCATCGCCGTGCACACCAGCCGGGTGGCCCAACCCTGGAACCGGCCCGGGTCCAGGCGGAAATCCCGGTGCTCCGCGAGCCAGTCGAGATCCCCGACCCCGTCCGCCAGCATCAGGTCGAGTCCGGTCCCATCCAGCCGGCCGGGCATGGGGATGCACGCCAGGGCGGTCAGGCCCTGTTCCCCGGCCAAGGATGCGATCGTGGCGAACGGGATCACGGTGGCGGTCGTGGCATCCCGTCCGGCGGTGCAAGCCCGGCGCCTTGCCTCACCCGTCCCGGGGGGTATCCGATCCGCCCATGGCCATCCATCCCCTCTCCGTCGTCGATCCCCAGGCGGAGATCCACCCCGACGCGATCATCGGTCCCTTCTGCGTGGTGAAGGGCCGGGTCAGCATCGGCGCCGGCACCGAGCTGCGCTCCCATGCGTGCGTCTACGGCCGGGCCACCATCGGCCAGGGCTGCATCCTGTTCCCCGGGTCGGTGGTCGGCGGCGATCCCCAGGACCTCAAGTTCAAGGGCGAGGACAGCGAAGTCATCATCGGCAACCACACCAAGATCCACGAGTGCGCCACGGTGAACAAGGGCACCGAGAGCGGCGGGATGAAGACCGTGGTCGGCGACCATGTGCTCATCATGGCCTATGCCCACATCGCCCACGACTGCGTGGTCGAGGACCGGGTGGTCATCGCCAACAGCGCCCAGCTCGCCGGCCACTGCCGGATCGGCCGCCGGGCGGTCATCGGCGGCATGGTCGGCCTCCACCACTTCGTCACCGTCGGCGAACTGACCATCGTCGGGTCCATGGGTGGGGTCCGTTACGACCTGCCGCCGTTCATGATGGCGGACGGCGTGCCCGCGGAGCCGCGCAATGTGAATGTCATCGGCCTGCGCCGGGACGGCTGGACCGAGGCCCAGATCGAGCGCGTGCGCACCGCCTACCGCTCCATCTACCGCGACCCCGAGGGCCGCCCCCTGGCCCAGTGCGTGACCGAGTTCCTCGACGGCCTGGCCGAGGATGTCCAGGACCCGGCCTTCCGCCTGGCGACCTGGATCAAGGAGCACCTCGATGCCTCGGTGAAGGGCCGGATGCTCGAAGCCCACCGCAAGCCGGTCGTCGGGGGCAAGCCCGGCGAGGGCGGCGGGAATGTCGGCTGATCCGGCGGCCGATCCGTTCTCCGATCCTACCGCCGGCCCGGCCCAGCTCGCCAACCGCCTGGCCAAGGTCCAGAAGGAGCGCCGGCGCTGGGCCCCGTCCGTGGGCGCCACCTGCTGGCGCATCTACGAAAAGGACCTGCCAGACCAGCCGCTCATCGTCGACTGGTATGACGGCGTCGCCGTGGTCTGGCTCCTCGACCGCACCCGGAACGAGACCGAGGCGGATGAGGAACGCTGGGCCGGCGAGGTGCTCGCCGCGGTCCAACGTGGATTGAAGCTGGCCGCAGAACACGTCTTCGTGAAGCGTCGCCGCCGGCAGAAGGACCGCCAGGAGGGGGGGCAGTACCAGCGCACCGGCGATGCGGGCGTGGAGCGGATCGTCACCGAGGCGGGCCTGCGCTTCATGGTGAATTGCTCGGACTACCTCGACACCGGCCTGTTCCTCGACCACCGGCCCCTGCGCGCCCGGGTGCGGGCGGATGCCCGGGACCGGCGGGTGCTCAACCTGTTCGCCTACACCGGCTCGTTCACCGTCCATGCCCGGGCCGGCGGCGCCCGGGCGACCACCACCGTGGACCTGTCGAACACCTATCTGACCTGGGCTGAACGGAACCTGGCCTTGAACGGCTTCGCCCCGGACGACCAGCACACGATCGTTCGCGCCGATTGCCTACGCTGGCTGACCGAAGCCAAGCCCGCGGCCTACGACCTGATCGTGTGCGACCCGCCGGCGTTCTCGAACTCCACCGCCATGCGCGACAGCTTCGCGGTGGACCGCGACCACGGTCGCCTGCTCGCCGCCTGCCGCCGGCTGCTCGCCCCGGGCGGCACCCTGTGGTTCTCCTGCAACCTGCGCGGATTCACCCTGACCACCCCGCCCCCGGGGCTGGTGGTCGAAGACTGCTC
Source organism: Candidatus Kuenenia stuttgartensis (assembly GCA_945872305.1). Classification (GTDB taxonomy): domain Bacteria; phylum Planctomycetota; class UBA11346; order UBA11346; family UBA11346; genus CAMCAC01. The sequence continues at coordinate 16,839 of CAMCAC010000024.1, forward strand.
GGCGTGGACCGTGCCGGCGGATTTCCGCAACCGGAAGATCCACCAGTGCTGGCGGCTGACCGCTGGGTCGTGAATCGATAGCGGATCGCCCGTCGTTGCTGCCGAGGTCACGGCGGCGGCCGTGGAGTTTCTTCCGAATCCGCGCCCCACGGAGTGGGGCGCTCCGTGACTCGGAGCGCCCCACTCCGTGGGGCGCGAATACGAAAGTCAGATGTGCGTATGACGCTCGCCCTGGGCCTGATCACCGCCGCCATTCCCCGGCGGTCCAGAAGCCGCCGCGGCGGCGGGTGGTGCGGCGGAAGCCGAGTCCACACACGGCGGCGTCCCCCTCGGCCCACCCGTCGGCGCTGGAAGTGGGGCACTTCGAGACTCGGAGCGCCCCACTCCGTGGGGCGCGGATTCGAAGATGTGCCGTTCGGATGACTCCCGCTCAGGGCCTGATCACCGCCGCCATTCCCCGGCGGTCCAGAAGCCGCTGCGGCGGCGGGCGGTGCGGCGGAAGCCGAGGGCGCGCAGGGCGGCATCCACCTCGGTCCAGCGGCCGGCGCTGACGCCGGAGACGAGCAGGCGGCCGGTGGGCAGGGCGCGGGCGAGGCGTCGACTGGCGGCGAGCTCCAGCACCAGATCCGCATAGAGATTGGCGATGATCACCGCGTAGGTCCCCGGGACCCGGGCCAGGAGGTCCGAGCGCAGCACCCGGCCTGTTACGCCGTTGGCCCGGCAGGCGGCCTTGGTCGCGGTCATCGCGAGGGGATCGATGTCGCTGAAGGTCACCGGCCCCGCCCCCAACCGGGCCGCCAGGACCCCGAGCAGGCCGGTGCCGCAGCCGAGATCCAGGGTCGGACCCGCGGGCGGATCGCGCAGGATCATCGCCGACAGCATCCGGGTGGTCGGATGGCGGCCGTCGCCCCAGGCGTGGCTGGGGGGCAGGCGCAGGACCATGCGCCGGGGCGTCTCGATCAGGTCGCCCTCCTGGTCGAGCCACAGGCCCGGGGCGAGACGGCAATGGCCCCCGGGGAGCAGATCCGCCATCACCGCCGCTTCGCTACGCTGGACGAGCGTTGGCCTTGTGAGCCGATGGCGGGCGAACACTGCCTGCACCGCCGCGGTCAGCGACTGCCGGTCATGCCACAGTTCGATGGACGCCCGGCCATCGTCCCCGCTGCTGGTGGCGAAGCCGTGGAATGCCAGGGCGGTCAATTCCGCCGCCACGGCCTCGGCCTGGGCGGGAGTGCAGGGCATGGTGGCGGTCCACCAGGAACGGGGACCAAGGACGGGGGCGAGGGTCATGACGGGATCCGAGCGCGGTCCGCTGCAGGGCAAGGGTTGTTCCCGGGCCGGGGCCGCGACCATGCCCGCCCATGGCCCAGGACCGACTCGCCAACGCCTTCACCCGACTCCGCGAGGACGGCCGCAAGGCCTTCGTCGCCTACCTGTGCGCCGGGGATCCGAACCTGGATGCTACCGTCGAGTGCGTGGTCGCCCTCGCCGAGGCCGGTGTCGATGTGGTGGAGCTCGGCTTCCCCTACAGCGACCCGATGGCCGACGGCCCGGCGATCCAGCTCGCCTGCGACCGGGCCCTGAAGGCCGGCGCCACGGTGAGCAAGGTGCTTGCCGCCGTGCGCCGGATCCGTGAGCGGACCCAGGTGCCGATCGTGGCCTTCACCTACGCGAACCCGGTCCTCGCCTATGGCCCCGAGCGTTTCGCCGCGGATGCGGCGGCGGCGGGGGTGGACGGGGTGCTGCCCCTGGACCTGCCGCCGGAGGAGGGGCCCGAGATCCTCTCCGCCCTGCGCGTCGCCGGACTCGCCACGGTCTGCCTGGTCGCCCCGACCACGACCCAGGAGCGCCGCCGGCTGCTCGGCGCCGCCACCGGCGGCTTCCTCTATTACATCTGCCGCATGGGCACCACCGGTGAGCGTGCGGACCTGCCCGAGGACCTGGCGGAGCAGGTGGCCGCCCTCCGCGCCGCCACCAGCGCCCCGGTGTGCATCGGCTTCGGCATCAGCTCCCCGGAGCAGGCCGCCGCCGCCGCCCGGCAGGGGGACGGCGTCGTGGTCGGATCGCACCTCGTCCGCCTGATCGAGCGCCACGCCGCGGATCCCGCCCTGCCCAGGCTGCTCGGGGAACGGGCCGCCGCCATCGCCGCCGCGGTGCACGCCGCCTGAGCCATGCCGCTGGATCAGCCAGACATGGATATGCCCCTGCCCTTGGGTGCGCACCTCGATGAGTTGCGCCGGGTGTTGATACGCCCTGTCATCGTGTTGGTGGTGACCTTCATCGTCGCCTTCATGTTCCAGGCACCGCTCAAGGAACTGATGCTCGATCCCCTGTGGCGGGCCATCGACATCCTGCGCGAGAGCAAGCCCGAGGTGCTGACGGGGACAGGACTGCCCTTTCACCGGGGTGATGGGCGATTGCTCGTGACCTTGTCCCTGGGCGAAAGCGCCACCACCGCGATGAAGATCAGCCTGCTCGCGGCGATCTTCGTCACCGTGCCGGTGATCCTCCACGGCCTGTGGCGGTTCGTCAGCCGAGGATTGACCGCGACGGAGCGGCGGGCTGCATTCCTGTTCGTTCCGGCGGGCCTGCTCCTGTTCTATGCCGGCGTGATCACCGGATATCTCTTCGCCCTTCCGTATTTCTACGTCTTCCTGATCGACTTCCAGGCCATGGACACCACCGCCGTCTTCCAGCTCCGGCAATCGGACTACGTGGACACCTTCATGCTCTGGACGGTGTCGTTCGGCCTGGTCTGCGACATCCCCTGGGCGGTGATGATCCTGGTCAGGACCGGCATCGTCAGCATCGCGGCCCTGAACAAGGGACGGCGATACGTCCTGATGGTGAATCTCGTCCTGGCGGCCTGCCTGACCCCGACCGGCGATCCCGCCAGCCTGTTGGCGATGTTCATCCCCATGCAGATCTTCTTCGAGATCGGCCTGCTCTTGAGCCGATTCGTCCAGCCGCGAGCGCGCATCGATGCCTGACCGTTCCCGTCCCATCGTCGTCAAGATCGGCTCCAACTCCCTGGTCGATGCCCAGGGTCGTCCGGATCCGGCCCTGGTGGACGGCTACGCCCGCCAGCTCGCCGCCCTGGTCGCCGGCGGACGCAAGGTCGCCCTGGTCACCAGCGGCGCCGTGGCCACCGGCGTTGATCGGTTGAAACTGCCCCAGCGCCCCGCGGGCCTGCCGGAGCGCCAGGCCCTGGCGGCCATCGGCCAGATCGGCCTGGTCCACCGCTGGGAGGCGGCCCTGGCGGCCCACGGGGTGCCCTGCGGCCAGCTCCTGCTCACCTACGACGATTTCACCCACCGGGGTCGCTACCTGAACCTCCAGGCGACGGTCCAGGCCCTGTTCGCCTGGGGCGCCATCCCGGTGGTGAATGAGAACGACCCGGTGGCGGTCGAGGAACTCACGGTCGGCGACAACGACCGCCTGTCGGCCCTGGTCGCCATCCAGCTCGGGGCCGAGAAGCTGCTTCTGCTCACCGACATCGACGGGGTGTACGACGCAGATCCGCGGACGAATCCCGACGCGACGCTGCTCGCCGACATCCCTGCCGTGACCCCCAAGGTCCTCGCCGCCGCCGGCGGCGCCGGGGCCCGGGGCCGGGGTGGCATGCGCTCCAAGATCGAGGCCGCCCGGCTTGCCGGGGCGAGCGGCGTCACCACCCATATCGTCAACGCCCGGGAGCCCCGGGTGGTCGAACGGGTCGTGGCCGGCGAGCGGATCGGCACCCGCATCGCCGCCCGCACCGGCGCCGTGGACGCCAAACGCCGCTGGCTCGCCGCCGCCCGCAAGATCCGCGGCAAGGTCTTCCTGGATGCCGGCGCCGCCAAGGCCGTCGCCGAACGGGGCAGCAGCCTGCTCCCCGCCGGCGTCGCCCGGGTCGAAGGCCGCTTCGAACGGGGTGACACCATCGCCCTCCTCGACCCCGACGGCACCGAGATCGCCCGCGGCCTCGCCGGCCTGAGCGCCCAGGAAATGGATATCGCCAAAGGCCGCCGCCTGGACGCCGCCGCCACCGCCCTCGGCTATCCCCTGCCCAAGGCGGCGGTGCATCGGGATCATCTGCTGGTGCTGTGAGCCGCGGCGGAGCGGCGCTCCATTGAGCCAAATGCCGAGCACTGCTCGGCGGTCCCTGTGAAGGGTCGAGCCGGATTCGGCAGTGGTGTGGGTATGATGGCGACGCCTGTGCATGGGGAGTTGCGTGCCGAGCTCTGCTCGGCGGTCCCTGATGGGCCATGGGCTCCGAACGCGGTTAGGGAGTTGAACCTGACGAGGGCACCCGCGCAGCGGGTTGGGGTCCGCCTGCGCGGACCCCAACCGAGGCACCGGCGAAGCTCCCGCGAGCCGGGGGTCCATGCGTCTTCATCATTGGGCACCAATACGCAGAAACCCTGCATCATCCAAACCGACCGAACGCGGAA
>CAMCAC010000025.1 GCA_945872305.1 Candidatus Kuenenia stuttgartensis
CGCCACGGCGATCCCCTGCCCCTCGGCCGCGTCCCGGGACAGGGCCGCCTGGGTGCGCTGGGCGAGTTGGCGGCTGCCGGACAGGCTGGCGCTCTGGCTGGCCAGGAACGGCACCCCGAGCAGGAGGAGGGCCGCGAGCACCACCATGACCAGGACGAGGGCGATGCCGGAACGGTTCATGGGACAGTGACCAAGGAGGTGACCCGGCCAGCGCCATCGATGGTGATGGCGGCGCTGCGTCCGCCGGTGGATTCGCGGAGGACGATGGTCGTGGCGCCGGCGACGCTGCCGTCCGGGCGGGCCACGACCCGGACGGTGGAGGCAAGGTCGATGCCGCGGGGCAGGGGGGCGGCCTGGTCGGCGCCGAGCCGCCACAGGGCGACATCGTCGATGAGCAGCCCGTCCGCGACCCGTGGGTCCGCCGGTTGGCCGGTCATGGCGATGTCGAGACGGCCGGTGATGACGGCGGGTGTGAACGGGTCCGGGAGGGTGGCCGGTTCACTGCGCGAGGTCACAGCCAGGGTCCTGCCGTTGCGCAGCAGTCCGAGGCTGGTGCCGTCCCAGACCACGGCGAGTTCGAGCCAACGGTCGCCGCCGATCGGGCCGGCCGGATCGACGGCGGCGCTGCTGGTCGCCGAGCCGACCTGGGATGCGACCCCGTGGCTGGTGAGGATGGTCCGTCCACCGGCGGGATCGGTCCGCCAACCGACCACCTGCCAGGTGGCGGAGCGGACATCGGCGGTCCTGCCGGGATCGCCGACCTGGACGAGATGGTCGTAGGTGACCAGGAGCAGTCCCGCTGCGGACTGCTCCAGGGCGGTGCTGCCGGACTCGACCACCGCCACCACCGGCAGCACGCGGTTCTCGCCCACCCGCGGACGGGGGGGGCGGACCGCGGCGGACAGGATCCATCCATCACGGCGGTTGGGGCGCTCCAGACGGTTCAGCCGTGGCAGGGGGTCGATGGGCCGGCCCAGGGCCGGGTCGGACCATTCGCTGCTCCATCCGGCTCCGGGGGCCAGGGCGGCGCCGGTGCGCCCGCCGGGGGTGATGCGGGTGTCGGTGGGATCGAAGCCTTCGAATCCCTCCTGCCAGAGGGGGATGCGGCTGACGCCGCGCACCTGGCGGGCATCCTTGTCGAAAACGAGCACGACCGGCCCACCGCTCGTGCGGGCGGTGTGGCGGGCCTGGCGCAGGGTATCGACCACCAGGTGCTCGGCCCCGACCAGGGCATTGCCGCCACTGGTCGCCAGCCAGGCCCCGACCGTCAGGCCCATGAGGGTGGTCAGGATCCCGATGACGATGAGCAGTTCGAGGAGCGTGAAGGCATCACGCGCCGGAATGCGGCCGAAGGCGGCGGGCGTGCCACCCATCGCCGGTCAGGGCTTCCAGTTGGCGAGGTCGTCCTCGCCCCCATGCGGCATCGTCAGGGTGCTCGCGGGATCGGCGGGATCGGTCCAGTCGACGGGATCCTCTTTCTGGTTGGGCCCCAGGGACCACACCCAGAAGCTGTCCGGCATCGGCACGCCTTTGCCGTCGAGGACCGAGGCGTTGGCGAAGAAATCATCGTAGTTGCGGGTGTCCGCGTAGCGCAGGTCGCCGCCCCAGGCGTCGATCAGGCCCTTGGGGAAGGCCTCACGGTCCATGGACAGGACCTGGGTCCGCCACTGGCTTTGGTCGGTCTTGGTGGCGTACGGGAAGAGTCCCCGGGCCTGCTTGTACAGCTGGCAGGCGGCCACGACATTCTTGATGACGGTGGTGGTCTCATTGCGCTTCGACGCCTCCCGCACCATGCCGATCGCCGGGAAGAGCAGGCCCATGAGGGTGGCGAGGATGCCGATGACGACGAGGAGCTCCATGAGGGTAAATCCCACACGGACGGGAGGGCGGTGCACAGCCATGCCATGGCTGACGCCGGGCCGGCGCGGACCTGTCGCCGGGCGGGTCATTCCTCGCCCTCCTCGAAGCAGACCACCTGGCCGGTGCGGATCGGGACGAGCACGCGGCCCTCGATCGCCACCGGGGCCGCCACCGCCGGTCCGCCAAGGTCCGCCCGCCAGCGCAGGTGGCCGGTGGCCGGGTCGATGGCGTGGAGCTGGCCGGCACCATCGGCGGCGTACAGGGCCTTACGCCCCAGGGCGGGGGCGCCGGAGAGGGTGCCCATGGAGCCCTGGGCCGGATAGCGCCAGCGCAACTGGCCGCTGCGGGTCAGGTCGATGGCGTGGATGCGGCCTTCGGCGGTGGCGGCGAAGGCGGTCCCGCCGACCACCTGGATGCCGACCGGGGCTCCTTCGACCGGCCAGGCGGCGACCACCCGGCGGCCGTCCGCCACGCCGGTGCCCAGGTCGATGGCCAGGATCTGACCGCTCGCATCGGCCAGGAGCCACACGGACCGTCCGCCGATCCGGGCCGCGACGGGCTGGCCGACCGCATCGCCGCGGGTGCTGATCTCGCCCAGGGACCTGGCCGGGTTGGCCTCGGTCAGGGTGGTGATGTCGAACAGGTGGACGGTGGAGCCGGCGGGGACCGCCAGCACGGTGCGCTCCGCTGAGCGGTCGACGAACGGGGTCGCCGTCACGTCATCCGGCAGGGGGATGCGCGGGAATCCGGCGACCCGGCCGCGCTCGGTGGAGCCGACCACCTGGATGCCCTGGCCCGCGGCGGCGGCGAACACCAGGGTCTGGTCGTGGACCAGTTCATTGCGGTCCACGCACACGAAGCCGGTGAAGCGCAGTCCGGGGCGGCTCGGTTCCGGCCATTGCCAGAGCCGGGACCGGCTTGCCAGATCATACGCCAGGACCCGTTCCTCGTGGCCGATGAAGACCCGGCCGTCGCGGATCGCCGGCGGGTGGCGGAACTCGGAGACGGCGTCCTCGATGGCCAGGGGACGGTCCGCCCCGGTGACCGCGTCGAGGGCGACCAGGCTCGCCCGGTTGGTCCCGAACAGGGCGGTCGTCCCCACCAGGATCGCCGGGGTGGTCACGACGGCGCCCAGCTCCCGGCGCCAGGCGGGCCCACGGGCCAGGGTGACCGACGCGGTGGTCCGGCGCACCTGGGCGGTGACGACCACGGTCTGGGCTGCGAATCCCGGCCGCACGGCGGTCACGGAGAGCGTCTCGCCGGGGGCGTAGGTCGCCCGGTGGATCCAGCGGCCGGTGGTCCCCTCGGGGGCCCGGGCGGTCTCGGCGGGGCCGGGGCGGCCGCCGGTCTGGCTCCGGCTCACGGTGAGGATGGTGCGTGGGGTGTCGACCTGGATGGAGAACGGCAGGGCCAGTCGCGTATACAGGTCCTGCAGCCGGGGATTGGCGGTCTCGCGCACGAGCTGGGCCAACCGGTCGAGGGATGCGAAGGCATCCTGGTCCTGGCCGCGGTCGGCGGCGGCGACGATCCGTTCGCCCAGGCGCTCGCCGAGCGCCAGTTCGACCTCGCCCAGACGGACCCGGGCGCGGCTGACCGCGGCCGGCTCGCCGGTGCCGGCGGCGGCCCGCTGGAAGGCGGCCCGGCCGGACTCGAGGTCGCCGCGGGCCAGGATCCGCTCGGCGCGGGCGGTCAGGGCCTCGGCGGAGGTGTGGTCGGTGGTCCAGCGCAGCCGGGTGGCGGTCAGGTCGGTGCGCAACTCCGGCGGCAGGTCCTGGCGGTCGAGGATGGGTGCGATCAGGACCAGGGCGCCGTCCCAGTCGTCGGCCTCCCAGCGACGGCGGGCTTCGCTGTACACGCCGCTCACCTCGATGTCGATCCGCGCCTTGAAGATGCGCTCGCGGAGGGTGGCGGCGTCCGCGGCGGCGCGGGTGCCCGGGAACGAGGATTCGAGCCGGCGGACCCCTTCCAGGGCCTTGGCGTACTGGCCGCTGGCGAGCAGCGCATCGGCGCGCTCGGTCTCGATCCGGGCCTGGGCCTCGAAGTCGCGCTGGATCGACTCGCGCACCTCGGTCACCCGGCTCTGCACGGCCTGGACGCCGCTGTAGGTGCGGGCGGTCTCGTCCAGGGCGGCGATCAGCTTGGGATGCCCGAGGTCGCCTTTGAGGGTGCGGAAGGCGGTGTTGATGTCGTCGACCTCGGTCAGGCCGTTGCGCTCGAACACCACCTGACGGTAATACTCGACGCCGAAGACCGCAGCGATGAGGAGGATCACGCCGGCGGCGATGTAGACGAAGGTGCGGATCGCCCGGCTCGTCTTGACCGACTCGCTGGCCCGGGCGTGGGCCAGCACCTGGTCCTTCACCGCCTGGTATTTGCAGTCGGCGCCGAGGATGCCTTCGAGCTCCTCAAGGGCCTTGCGCGGGCCGCGGCCGGCGAGCAGCGCATGCCACAGGGCCTTGTACTCGACCACCGCATTCTCGGTCTGGCCGTCGATGAGGTAGGCGCGGGCGAGGTGGCGGTGCGGGTCCGGGGCACGCGGCACCAGGTTCTTGGCCCGGTGGCAGGCGTCGATGGCCCGGGCCGCGTCCTTGGTGCCGAGGAACGACTGGGCGGCCTGGCAGAATGCCTCGGCGGCCTCATCCGCGCGGCCGAGGTCGGCCAGGGTGTGGCCGCGGTCGGCGTGCAGCTCCGGATCCTCGGGGGACAGGGCGAGGACGGTGTCGATGTCCGCCAGGGCCTGTTCCAGCTCGCCGGCGTCCTGGCTGTGCTGGATCAGCTCCAGGTAGATCTCCACCGCGCGCGGCACCTGGTCGGTGGCGGCACAGACCTCGGCCAGGGGGCGCAGGACCTCGGGGATGCGGGCCTGGCCGAGCGCGACCTCCAGCAGGTCGCGGGCGCGCATGGCCTCGCCGCCCTGGCGCAACGCCACGGCATCCTCGACGATCTCCTGGGTGGTGCGCGGGCGGGCGACCTGGGCGAGGACGAGCTGGGCGACGATGGCGAAGGTGTCGAACTGGGTGACCCCGACCTGGCGGGCGACCACGGCCAGGGCGTGGCGGCCATCCAGGTAGCGGACCACCTTGAGCATGTCCGGATCGGTCTGGACGTTCTTGAGGTTGGGGCGGCCTTCATTGTCGACGATGAACAGCGTGTTCTCGTCCGGGATGATCTCGCGGATCCGCTTCCATTCATCGCGCCGGCGGGTGGCCTCGAGGATGAGCTGGGTCGTCGGCAGGCGGGTGGCGCCCATCTCGACCGCATCGAAGCCCTGGAGCTCCGGCGGGATGGGGCCGTCGGCAAAGGAGAACTCGCCTTCGGTCCACTCGAACACCGGGCAGAAGACCTCCTCGATGCACCAGGCGCAGACTTCGTCGAGGTCGCCATCCGGGATGTAGGCGCTGGCCACGAGCAGGTCGCGCAGGGGCTGGGCGATGGTGCGCAGGCGGCGGGTCAGCTCCTCGGCCTGGTCGGCGGCCAGCAGGTTGCGCTTGACCAGGGCGTGGATCAGGAACGGCCGCCCATCGACCGGCGGGGCGCTCGCCGCGGCGATCTGACCCTGATCGAAATGGACGCGCACGGTGCCGGCTGGGCCGGCCACCACCATGGTGCCGGTCTGGCGGTTCATCGCCAGCGTCTGCACGATGTCGGTCAGGTTGACGGAAGAGAGTTGGCCCTGGAAACCCATGGTGGGACAAGGCTAGGCAGGGATCCCGCGGTGCCAGCAGGGATCTCGGGGGCCGCCCCCGCCGGCGGCCGGGGGCCTATTCGTGGCGCAGGGCCTCGATCGGATCCAGCCGGGCGGCCCGGCGGGCCGGGTACCAGCCGAAGAACAGGCCCACCGCCACGGATACCGCCAGGGCCATCAGGATCGCGCCGCCCTGGACCACCGGCGGGAACGGCATCACCGCCGCCGCCAGGGCGGTCAGGCCCCACCCGAGGAGCACGCCCAGGATCCCGCCGGTGCCGGTGACCAGGGCCGCCTCGATGAGGAACTGGCGCCGGATGTCGCGCTCCCGGGCGCCGATGGCCTTGCGCAGGCCGATCTCCCGGGTCCGTTCGGTCACTGCCACGAGCATGATGTTCATGATCCCGATGCCGCCGACGAGCAGGCTGACCGCGGCGATGCCGGCGAGCAGGGCGGCGAACACGCCGCTGATCTGGCGCAGTTGGTTCAGGATGTCCTGGTTGCGGTAGATGGCGAAGTCGCGCTGGGCCGGGTCGGCCAGACGGTGGCGGCGGAGCAGGGTGCGGCCCACCGCCTCCTCGGCGGCTTCGAGCCGCCCGGGCCGGGCGAGGACCTGGATCTGGCCCAGGCGCCCGCCGTCGACCAGCCCGCGGCGGGCGGCGGCCAGGGGCACGATGGCCATCTCGTCCGGCTCCAGGAAGCCCTGGCGGCCCTGGGCGGCGAGCACGCCCACCACCCGCATGGGGACGGGACCGACCAGGACCGTCTGGCCCAGGGGCTCCCGGTCCGGGAACAGCCGGCCGGCGACCGCGGTGCCGAGCACCGCCACCGGGATGCCCAGGTCGCTCTCGCTGGCGGTGAACAGCCGGCCCCGGGCCACCGGGAGGTCGGTGCAGGCGAAATAGCCGTCGCTGGTGGCGATGACATTCGCGGTGCTCTCCCGGCCGGCACCGCGCAGGGTCGCCCCGGGCGCCTGCTGGACCGGGGCCACCGCCGCCACCTCGGGGAGGGTGGCGAGGGCCGACGCATCACCGGGATCCAGGCCGCGCACCGCCCGCGGCCGGCGGCCGTCGCCCCAGTCGTCGAACACGAACATCACCTCGGCGCCTTTGCGGGCGAAGCCCTGCACGAGCCGCTGCTCGGCCCCGGCGCCCACCGCGAGCATGGCGATCACCGCCGCCACCCCGATCACCACCCCGGACATGGCGAGCAGGCTGCGCAGGGGATTGCCGCGCAGGCTCTGGACCGCGGTGGACAGGAGCATCAGCCACATGGCGGCGCCCCCTCGTCACTGGCGACGAGCCCATCCGCGAGCCGGATCCGACGCGGGCAGCGGGCCGCCACCCCGGGATCGTGGGTGACGATGACGATGGTCCGGCCCTCGCGGTGCAGTTCCGCGAACAGGCCGAGGATCTCCTCGCCGGTGCGCGAATCGAGGTTGCCGGTGGGCTCGTCCGCCAGGAGCAGGGCCGGGCTGCCGGCCAGGGCCCGGGCGATGGCGACCCGCTGGCGCTGGCCGCCGCTGAGCTGGTTCGGACGGTGACGCAGGCGGTCGCCGAGCCCGACCCGGCGCAGGGCCGTCTCGGCCGCCGCCCGCGCATCGGCGCGCCGGGCGTAGCGCAGGGGCAACGCCACATTCTCCACCGCATCCAGGCGCGGGAGGAGATGAAAACTCTGGAAAATGAAGCCGATCCGCCGGTTGCGGATCGCGGCCAGGCGGTCGCCATGGATCGCGGTGATGTCCTCGCCATCCAGGCGGTAGGTCCCCGCATCCGGCTTGTCCAGGCAGCCGAGGATGTGCATCAGGGTGGACTTGCCGCTGCCGCTCGCGCCGAGGATCGCCGCCATCTCCCCGGCCCGGATGCGCACATCGACCCCGGCCAGGGCGTGCACCGTCTCGCCGCCGACGGTGTAGGTCTTGCGCAGGGCGGTGGCGTCGATGACCGGGGCGGCCCCCGCAGCGTCGCTCATAGGCCGAAATCCATCTCGTCGCGCCAGCGGATCTTGCCCGCGGGGGGCAGTTCCACGGATTCGCCGGCGTCCAGGCCGGAGAGGATCTGCTGGCGGCGGCCGTCGGTGCCGCCGACCAGCACGGCCCGGGTCCCGGACGATGCGGCGGCGCTGGCGCTGCGCAGGACCACCTCGGTGCGGCCGTCGATCCGGCGGACGGCCTCGACCGGGATGGTGATGGCGGCGGCTTCATCAACGGTGGTGATCTCGACCCCGACGGTCATGGGCGGGCGCAGGGGCAGGTCGGATCCGGCCAGGCGGATGGTCACCGGGAAGCTGACCGATCGCCCCTCGCGCACGCCCTCGCTGGCGATGGCGGCGACCGTGCCCGAAAAGCGCCGGCCCGGGAACGCTTCGCAGGTGACCACGGTGAGCTGGCCCGGGTGGACCCGGCCCACATCGGATTCCGGCAGATCGACCTGGACCGAGAGCCGGGACAGATCCGCCAGGGCCGCCACCTGGGTGCCGCCGCCGATGGTGGTGATGCCGGAACTGACGATCTGGCCGACCTCGACCAGGACCCGGGTCACGGTGCCATCCACCGGGGCGGTGATCCGGGTCTTGGCCAGGCGCCGGCGGGCGTCGTCCAGGTCGAGTTCCCGGCTGCGCAGGTCCGCTTCCGCCAGGGCGAGTTCCGCCTGGGCGACGGCGATGTCGGCTCCCCGCAGGGCGGCCTCGTCGATGGCCAGCCGTGCCCCGGCCAGTCCGGCGACCGCGGTGGCTTCGCCGGCGATGGCCGCGTCGGTGCTCTCGGGGGTGGTCACGCCCTGGCGGAGGAGATCGCGTTGCCGGGCGGCCCGGGTGGCGGATTCCGCAGCCCGGGCCCTGGCCGCGGCCAGTTCCGCCGCCGCCCGCTCCTGGGCCAGGGCGGTGGCCCGGGTCTCCCGGTCCAGACGCAGGCGGGCCTGGTCGAGCCGGGCCCGGGCGGCGACCACCCCGGCCTCGGCCCGGGCCACCACCCGGCGCTCGTCGTCGGGATCGAGCTGCACAAGCAGGTCCCCGGCCCGCACCGGCAATCCCGAAGCCGCCGGCACCGCCGCCACCTGGCCGCTCGCTTCCGCCTTGATCTCCACGCTCTGGGCGCTGACCACCCGGCCGCTGGCGGTGATCGTTTCGATGAAGCGTCCCTGTTCCGCCGTCGCGGTGGCCACCGGCGGGGGTGGTGGATCCCCGCATCCGGCGACCAGGACCACGGATGCCAGGAGCCAGCGCATGCGGGGAGCGTTCATGCGCATTCCGGACGCACCAGCCCCCGGAAACTGACGATCAAACAGGTATAAGGATATCCGGGCGTTGTTATCCATTATGTTCCGGGCACTGTGGCGGAGCCATGCCTGACCCCGCCCGCCGCCCGCTCCCCCGCATCATCCAAGGAGGCATGGGTGCCGCCGTCTCCACGTGGCGCCTGGCCCGGGCGGTCTCCGCCCAGGGCGGCCTGGGCGTGGTGAGTGGCACCGCCATCGAGCGGGTGCTGGCCTGCCGGCTCCAGGAAGGTGATCCGGGCGGGATCATGCGTGCCGCCATCGCCCGCTTCCCGGACCAGACCATGGCCCGGTCCGTGGTCGGCCGCTGGTACCGCCCCGACGGCCTGCCGGCGCCGGGTGTGTATGCCCCGGTCCCCATGTTTTCGGAACGCTCACCGGCGGACCTCATCCATCTCGCCGTCGTCGCGGCCTTCGTCGAGATCACCCTGGCCCGCCAGGACGATGCAGGGGTTCCCCATGGCGGTCAGGTGGGCATCAACCTGCTGGAAAAGATCCAGCCGCCGACCCTGCCGCTCCTGCATGGAGCCATGCTCGCCGGAGTGGACTGGGTGCTCATGGGCGCGGGAATCCCGCGCGAGATCCCAGGCCACCTGGACCGCCTCGCCAGGGGCGAACCCACCGCCCTGAAACTGGCGGTGGCGGACGGTCCGGCCATCGAACTGCCCTACGATCCAGCCATCGTCCAGCCGCTGGCACCGCTCGCCCGTCCGGGCTTCCTGGCGGTGGTGGCCAGCGATGTCATGGCGGCTTCCCTGGCCCGCTCCGGCGGGGTGGATGGCTTCGTCGTCGAAGGCCCCACCGCCGGCGGCCACAACGCCCCCCCACGGGGCGCCGGTCGGACCCCCGTCGCCAGGCCGGTGTACGGCGAGCGCGACCGGGCCGATCTCGCCCGCATGCGCAGCTTCGGCGTGCCGTTCTGGCTGGCCGGCGGGCAGGCTGGACCGGGCGCCCTGGCGGCTGCCCTGGAGGCCGGGGCCGCGGGTGTGCAGATCGGCACCGCCTTCGCCTTCTGCCGTGAATCCGGACTCGATGGGGCCGTGCGCCGCCGGATCCTCGATGGTGTGCGGGCCGGCACGGTCCAGGTGATCACCGATGGGCGCGCCTCGCCGACCGGATTCCCGTTCAAGACCATGGACATACCCGGCAGCGAAGGCGGCCGGCCGGCCGACGCCCGGGAGCGTGGGGCCTGCATGATGGGATACCTGCGCAGCCCCTACCGGCGGGCGGATGGCGGCCTGGGCTGGCGGTGTCCCGCGGAGCCTGAAACCCAATGGTCGGCAAAGGGCGGAGACAGCGCCGAGTGCGCCGACCGCCGTTGCCTGTGCCAGGGACTGATGTCCGCAGCGGGCCATCCGCACGTCGGCGAAGAGGGCCTGGAGTGGCCCCTGATCACCGCTGGCGACGATCTGGAGCCGGTGCGCCGCTGCCTGGACGGACGCGAGGACTACAGTGCCGCCGACGTGATGACCCAGGTGGCCGTCGCACCCTGACGGCAGGCGGATCCACCCACCGTCGTGCTGCCGGCCCGCCCTGCGGATCCGGGGTGCGGCTGGTTCCGCAGGAAGGCGGGTCGCGCGGTCACCCAGCGCGATCCGGGTGATCCGTCGCGTGGGCCCAGCTCACCGCAGCGACACGGCCCGCAGAGCCGTGTCGGCAGCGTGGGCGGCACGAGCCGCCGCTCACTTCCCTGCGGCGAGCAGTTTCCGCATGAAGGTCAGTTCCTCGCGGAAGGCCGCATCGTCCGGGAACGCCTTGACCGCCCGTTCGGCGGCCGTCAGAGCCCGCTCGTTCGCCCCGACCAGGACGGCCCGCCAGGCGATGAGGAACCACTTCGGCTTGTAGTTCAGCTCCGCCTGCCACACGTCGAGCACGGTGGTGAACCATGCGGCCGAGGCCTGGGGGGCGCGGGCGCCGAGGGTGTCCGCGGTCATGTCGCGCAGACGCTTGTCGTTGAGGTCCTTCACCCGGCGCAGGCAGGCCTGGAGCAGCGCCTTGTCCTCGGTCAGCAGGGCGAGATCGAGGCGGCTCATGTGACGCTGGATCTCGATGCTGGAATCGGTCAGGCCCAGGGCATCGGCCCGGGTGAAGGCCTCCTCGACCCTGGCGGCGGCGGCGCGCACCTTGCCCAGATCCGCGGTGCCGGCCTTGATCGCGTCGTCGTTGTAGGCGCGCAGCTGCTGGCCGAACCAGTAGGGGACCGACAGGCGGATCCACGACAGGTCGCGGGCCTGTTGCGCCTCGCCGGGCTGGCGGCGGGAATGGTCGACCTTGCCCGCGGCGGGCCAGGGGGCCGCGGCGACCGCGGTGGCGACCGCCTCCTCGCCACCCATGGAGCGGGCGAGATGCCGGGCCAGGGCGGCGTAGCGGAAATGGATGTCGCCCGGGTCTTCGACATCGCTGAAGGCGATCTTGTCGATCCAGGTGGCGGCCCGTTCCTCGGCGGCGCGCACCCCGGCGTCCGAGCGTTCGTGCTCCGGCGCCTTCTCGACCAGATCCAGGGACAGATCGGCATAGCGGGCGAGCATCTGGCGGAGCAGCATCAGGCCGCCGGTGTCGTTCACCCAGCGCTCGCGGAAGCGGGCGTTGCCGAGCATGGCCACGACCTTGCCCATCTGCTCATCCAGCGGTGCCGCGGTCTGCTCCAGGATCGCCGCCGCCGAGGCGGACAGGCCGAGCTGGGACGCCTGGCCGGCAAGATCGAAACCGTACTCGACCATGCCCTGGCCCATCGCCGCGGCGAGTTCCGGATCCTGGAGGCGGGCGATCTCCTCGCCGATCAGGGTGCGCGCGCGGGCGTCGTCCTTGGCCTCGCGCAGAAGCCCGATCAGTTCAACGCGGCGCAGGGCCAGGGATTGCGCATCGTCGATCCCGGTCATCGCCTTTTCGAAATATTCCACGGCCTTGCCGTATTGGCCGGTGAAATGGTACAGGCCGCTCAGCTCCGTGATGTTGGCGGGATCGAGATCGCCGCCGTCGACCAGCTTCTGCATCTTGGCGATGCCGCGGGCATAGGTCTGGTACTGCCAGTCGCGTTGCACATCGATCATGATCCGGGCGTATTCGGGCTCGGCGAAGATCCGCCAGCCGAGCCGCCAGGCCCCGCGGGTGTTCTCGCCGGAGAAGCGCAGGAGCAGGCCCAGCCCGTTGGGGTCGAACGGCGCGTTGGGATTGAAGTGGGTGAAGGCGGCGCGCAGGGCCTCGGGCAGGGTCTCGCGCACGAAGTGCAGGGTCGGACCGGTCTGCATCACGGTCACCGACCAGCCCTCGGCGGCCTTGGTGGCGGTCGCGAAGGCGGTGTGGCTGGGCAGGGTGAGCAGGTGGCCGAGCCGGCCCTGCCGCTCGGCCACGGTCTGGTACAGTTCCCCGAGGTCGTCGCAGTCGCCGCGGCAGGCGCCGAGGGTGTTGCTGGTCAGGATCTGCTCGGTGGTCTGGTGGATGTCGCTCTTGACCGTCTTGTTGCCGGCCAGGAGCGGGAAGCGCGGATCCGGGCTGTCGTAGGTGTAGCGGAAGAAATATTGGCCGAGCAGGTCCAGCCGACCCAGGCTGTCGAGGATGCGCGCGCTGTCGGCGAGGAACCGCCCCGCCTCGGCGGAGGTCCCGTCGCGCATGGCGCGCAGGGTCCCGGTCTCGACCGCCAGGAAGAGGGGATCGCCGGCGGGGCTGGCGACCAGGATGTGCGGCGGGTACAGGTCCGGCAGATCGGTGTCGTCGGGACGGGGTACCGCCTTGCGCCAGGTCTTGGCGTCGACCGTCAGCCCCTTGTCCCGGGTCCACGAGGCCAGGCGTGTGCCGCTGCGATCGAAGACCCGGGCGGCCACCGCCTTGGCGGCGTCGCGGTCGGGGTCCGATCCGGCGGGCAGATCCACGGTCAGGACCAGATTGAGCGGGGAATTGTAGAAAGGCTCCGGATGGGCGATCCGGTAGGCGGTGCGGGAGGGGGCGTTCAGCACCCATACCCCGCCGCCGAAGGCGTCACGACGGTCCTCGATGGTGATCTTGCCGTCTGCGCTCGCGTGGCCCGACGCGGGGCCGCGGCGCATCGCCGCGGCCACCGCCGCTTCGACCGCTGCGGTCTCGGCCCCGGCCTGGGGCAGGGTGGCAAGCCAGCCGCCGCGGACGAGGCGGCGGGCCGCCGCCGGGGTGTATTCGTCCAACGGCCTGGCCCGGTCCTTTTCCGGCAGCAGGTCGAGGGTGGCGACGATCGCGTCCCGGGTCCGCCGTTCGATGGTTCCCGCCGCCACATCCTTGTCGATACGCGCGGTGAGCGCGGCCACCGCCTTGGCCACCGCGGCGAGGTCCTTGCCGCGGTCGGTTTCGGCATTGGGCATGGCCCGGAGCAGGCCCTCCTCGATGGCGAGCCATTCCTTGCTCGCCAGGGTCAGCCCGGCCAGGGGGGACATCTGCAGGGCGGCGGTGCCGCTCGCCTTGCCGGCCTCGGCCTGGGCGACCAGCCGGGCCAGGGCCTTTGCGGCGGCGGCGTCCTGGGCCAGGGCCTTGTTCACCGTCACCGGGCCGACCGGGGTCGCCACGGTCAGGTGCTCCCCGGGCACCCAGGGATAGCCGCCCCAGGTCCAACCGCTCTCGGATGTGACCAGGGCCTGGGCCAGGGCGGCGGGCGGCTTGACCGGGGTCGCACCCTGGTCGGCGGTGGACGGCTCGGCACCGGGCAGGGCGCAGGCGATGGCGAGCAGGGCGGGGACGAGACGGTGCATGGTGGGCATAGTGTCGACCTGGGCGCGGCGTCGATAGCCCATCCCTGCACGCCTGCGTGTGGTCCGGCAGACAGTTCCCCGCGGCCGCTGCGTCGCGGTGCCGGCTGGACGCCGCCCGGTGGGCAGGAGGATCCCGCCCATGCGCATCGTCGTCGGCCACGCGGATCTGCGGCTCGGGGACCTGGAGGGGGCCCTGGCGGCCATCACGGTCCAGGTCGGTGCGGCGGTCGCCGCCGGGGCCGAGCTCCTGCTGCTTCCGGAATTGGCGGCCTTCGGCGGCTATCCGCCCCGGGACCTCCTCGACCGTCCGTGGTTGGTGGAACGCCAGTGGGCGGGCCTGCGCGCCGCCAGCGCCGCCTGGCCGTTGCCGGTGGCGGTGGGCGCGGTGGAGCCCCTGCCCGGTCCCGGTCCCGCCCTGGCCAATGTGCTGGCGGTGTTCGACGGCGGCCGGCTGCTCGGCCTGCACCGCAAATGCCGGCTCCCGTCCAACGATGTCTTCGACGAGCCGCGCCACTTCCGTCCCGGGGACGGCGGTACCGTGGTCGAGGTCCGCGGCCGGCGGGTCGGCCTGAGCGTGTGCGAGGACATCTGGCCGCCGGAGACGACCGGCCGGGCCTATCCGGTGGATCCCCTCGCGGACCTCGCCGGGCGCTGCGAGATCGTCCTCAACGCCTCCGCCAGCCCCTACCACCTGGGCAAGGGCGTCGCCCGCCGCGCGGTGGTCGCCGCCGCCGCCCGCCGGGCCGGGGTGCCGGTGGTGTGGTGCAATCTGCTCGGCGCCCACGACGAACTCCTGTTCGACGGCGGCGCCATCCGCGCCGAGCCCGACGGCCGCATCACGGAGTCGCCGCGCTGGTGCGAGGGCGTCAACACCGTGGACCGCATCCCCGAGGAACCGGCGGCGGAACCCGACCTGTGGACCGCCCTGGTCGCTGGCATCCGCGGCTATTGCCGGCGCACCCGCCAGGAGCGGGTCGTGCTCGGCCTGAGCGGCGGCATCGACAGCGCCCTCGTGGCGGCCCTGGCGGTGGATGCCCTCGGCGCCGACCGGGTCACCGGCATCCTCATGCCCGGTCCTTACTCCAGCCGGGGCAGCGTGGTCGATGCCATGGATCTGGCGGAACGGCTCGGCATCCGCACCCACCAGTGCATGATCACCCGGGCCTGGGAAGTGCTGCTCGGCGAGCTGGATCCCCTGTGCCCCCAGGGTCCCGCGGATCTCATGACGCAGAACCTCCAGAGCCGGCTGCGCGGCGCCCTGGTCATGGCGGCGGCGAACCAGCTCGGCGCCATGGCCCTGACCACCGGCAATAAGAGCGAGCTGGCCTGCGGCTACTGCACCATCTACGGCGACATGAACGGCGGCCTGGCGCCGATCGGCGACCTGTTCAAGACCGCGGTGTACCGACTGTCCCGTTGGGCCAACCGCAACGGCGAGCGCATCCCGGTCCCGACCATCGAGAAGCCGCCGTCCGCCGAACTGCGACCGGACCAGACCGACCAGGACAGCCTGCCGCCCTACGACCAGCTCGACCGCATCCTGGAGGCCTACATCGAGGCCGGCGAGGACCCCGCCGCCATCGCCCGCCGCGAGGACCCCGCCGTCGTCGCCCAGGTCGTCCGCCTGGTCGAGATCAGCGAGTTCAAGCGCCGCCAGGCCGCACCGGTCCTGCGGGTCAGCCGCAAGGCCTTCGGCATGGGCCGCCGCATGCCGGTGGCGCGGGCGTTCTGAAGGGGGCGGTCCCGCCGTCCGGATTCGTGGACGCCGCCCTGGACAGGCGCGGACCGGCCCCGCCGGGCATGCATGGAAACCGTCTGGGATTCATGCATTTTCCGTGATCCGGCGGCACCGGGTCGGGGGCGTCTTGCGGCCGGGATGACCGACAGGACCATGGGACGACGGACATGGATCACCTCCTCACCGCCCTCAGCGCCTTCCCGACCGTGGTGTTCACCACCCTGCTTGCCGCAGCGGTGGTGTACTGGCTGCTGGTCATCCTCGGGGCGCTGGACCTGGACCTGTTCCACCTGGGCGATGCGGACGCCGGTGATCATGATCCGCACGCCGGCCACAACGGGTTCGCCATCCTGGAGTTCCTCCGGGTGGGGCAGGTGCCGATCACGGTGATCTCGAGCCTGTTCATCGTCTTCGCCTGGCTCGCCAGTTTCGCCGCCACGATGTTCCTTCGGCCGGTGGTGCCGGAGTGGTCGTGGTGGCTGTTCGGCGGGGCGACCCTGGTGGGGGCCATCGTGGTCGCCTACCTGGGCACCGGCTTCGTCAGCGCGGGTCTTGCCCGGGTATTCTCCATCCGCGGGACGGTCACCGCCGCGAGCCTGGTCGGCCGGGTCGTGGAGGTCACCTCGTCCACGGTGGACGCCCGGTATGGCACCGCCCGTCACGACCGGTTGACCGGTGAGGACATCCTCCTCAACGTGGTCTGCGATCCCGCCCACACCCTGAAGCGCGGCGACCAGGCGGTCATCATGGAATACGATGCCGGCAAGGGTGTGTACCTGATCGCGCCCCTGCCCCACACCCGGGAGGGCTTCGCCGTCGAGGCGGAGCCGCGCCCGGCCCTGCCGCCCCCGGCGGGCGCCGCCGAGCCCGTCGCCCCGCCCGTCGACACTCCCGCCCCGGCCGCCGCCCCCGGCCGCCGCGACACCCTCGCCCAATGACCACCGGAGATCCCATGCTGCCCCGCCTGCTCCCCGTCCCCGTCCTGCTGGTCCTGTCGGCCGGCGTCACCGTCTTCGCCGAGGACGCCGCCGCCGGCGGCTCCCGCGACGGGTGGCTCTACATCCTCGTTGGTGGGGGTGTCCTCGTCCTCCTGGTGCTGTTCGTCGCCGCGGTGATCAAGGCCTTCTACCGCATGGTCGACCAGGGCCAGGTGCTGATCATCAACAAGCTGACCAGCGGCGAGCCGGCGGTGAGCTTCACCGGCGCCCTGGTCCTGCCGATCGTCAACCGCGCCGAGACCATGGACATCTCGGTGAAGACCATCGAGGTGGACCGCCAGGGCACCAACGGCCTGATCTGCCGCGACAACATCCGGGCCGACATCAAGGTCACCTTCTTCGTCCGGGTCAACAAGACCCACGAGGACGTGGTCCGGGTGGCGAGCACCGTCGGCGTGGCCCGGGCCTCGGACCGCAAGACCCTGGAGGACCTGTTCCAGGCGAAGTTCTCGGAAGCCCTCAAGACCGTCGGCAAGCGCCTGGACTTCATCCAACTCTACAACGAGCGGGATCAGTTCAAAGAGGAGATCATCAAGGTGATCGGCCGCGATCTGAACGGTTACTGCCTGGAGGACGTTGCGATCGACTACCTGGAGCAGACCCCGCTCAAGCTGCTCGACCCGGACAACATCCTCGATGCCGAAGGTCGCAAGAAGATCATCGAACTGACCGCGTCCCAGCGGATGAAGGCCAACGAGATCGAGCGCGACGCCCAGAAGATCATCAAGAAGCAGGACGTGGAGGCCCGCGAGGCGATCCTCGCCCTTGAGCGCCAGCAGGCCGAGGCCGAGGCCAAGCAGGCCCGGGAGATCGGCACCGCCCAGGCCCGGGAATCCGCGGAGAAGACCAAGGTCGAGGCCGAGGAGCACCGCCGGTCCGAGGAGACCCGCATCCAGGTCCAGCAGGAGTTGGAGGTGAAGCGGCAGATGGCCCAGCGCGAGATCCAGGTCGCCGAGAAGAACCGCGAGGGCGCGGTCATGGTCGAGAACGAGCGCATCCAGAAGGAGCGCATGCTGGAGCAGGTCGCCCGCGAGCGTGCGGTCGAACTGTCGGGCATCGAGCGCGAGCGGGTCATCGCCCAGGAGCGCAAGATCATCGCCGAGGTGATCCGCGAGCGGGTCGCCGTCGAGCGCACCGTGGCCGAGGAAGAAGAGCGCATCAAGACCGTCCGGGTGGTCATGGAGGCCCAGCGGAACAAGGACGCCGCCCTGATCGCCGCCGAGCAGGAGGCCGAGCAGGTCCGCATCAAGGAAGTGAAGCTCGCCGAGGCCGCCGCCACCGCCGCGACGCACCACGCCAAGGAGAAGGTCACCAAGGCCGAGGCCGAGCAGCTCGCCGCCGAGAAGGAGACCCTGGCGGCGATCCGCCGGGCCGAAGGCGAGCAGGCCAAGGCCGCCGCCCAGGGCTTGGCCGCCGCCAAGGTCAAGGAGGCCGACGCGGTCGCCGCCGAGAAGCAGGGCACCGTCGAGGCCCGGGTGATGGAGGCCAAGGCCGAAGCGGAGCGCAAGATGGGCATGGCCCAGGCCTCCGTCCACCTGGCGGAGCGCGAGGCCGAAGCCGCCGGCGCCGAGAAGATCGGCACCGTCGAGGCCCGGGTGATGGAGGCCAAGGCCGAGGCGGAGAAGAAGCGCGGCATGGCCCAGGTCGCGGTCAAGCAGGCCGAGGCCGACGCGGTCGAGCGCATGGGCGAGGCCGACGCGAGCGCGGTGGAGAACAAGATGGTGGCCGAGTCCAAGGGTCTCGCCGAGAAGGCCGGGGCCATGGCCAAGCTCACCGATGCCACCCGTGGGCACGAGGAGTTCCGGCTCCGCCTGGAGCAGGAGTCGGCGATCCGCAAGGCGGCCATCGAAGCCGAGGTCCAGATCGCCGGCACCCGCGCCGAGATCCTGGGCAAGAGCCTGGGCAACGCCAAGTTCGAGATCGTCGGCGGCGACGGGGCGTTCTTCGACCGCTTCGTCGGTGCGGTCACCGACGGCAAGCGGGTCGATGCCACCATCGACCACAGCCACGTCCTCCAGACCGTGGCCAAGGAGTACCTCGCCGACGGCCGCAGCCTGCCGGACGACATCAAGGAGATCCTCTCCGGCATCACCAGCCAGGATCTCGCCAACCTCGGCATCGCCGGGGTCCTGGCCAAGGTCACCGCCGGCAAGGACCCGGTGAAGGTGAAGGCCCTGACGGACGCGGCGCGCAAGCTCGGATTGATCACGGAGCCGACGTGAACGTCGGGGTTCCGGGTTTGGGGTTTCGGGTTTCGGGACGGTGGGTTCCGGGTTTCTGGAGAGCGATGAGATGAACGCCATGGCAGCGGAAACTCTGTGGACCCTGTGCATTCGCAGGTCACTTCCGCACCTCCGTCCCTCCCTCCCGAAACCCGAAACCCGAAACCCGAAACCCAGGTTCCCGAACCCACCATGACGCTCGATGCAGGAACTTTCGACGTTGTCCGCGCCCGGCTCGACGAGCAGGGCAAGGCTCTGGGCGGGCTGGCGGAGCGGCTGAACGCCCGGCGGCTGGAGCTGTTCGGGGGCGAGAGCACCCGGCTGCTCGGCAGCGCCCGGGTGCGCACCGAGCACAACGCGGTGCCCCGGGACATCGTCAATGTCGGCGACCGCTTCCTGCTCGGCTACCAGGTGTTCCTCGGGCTGAAGGCGCAGATGGCGCCGGGCGACGTGTTCACCGAGCTGCGCGACGACGGGCAGGGGGTGGTGAATCTGGATCCGGAGCATCCGCCGCGGCTGCTCGGGGATCCGGCATTCACCAAGGACTTCGCCGAGGTCTTCCAGTACTACAAGGACGCCCGGCTGCTCCATTTCCGGCGCACCGACCGGCTGCTGTTGGCGGCGTTCCAGACCGGCTCCCGGCTCACCGACCTGCGGGTGCTGCGCTGGGCCCTGGACGGGCGCGGTGCGGCGGAGGGGCTGCGCTACCTCGACAACCGCGGCGACCGCGACTACGTGTTCCCCGCGGCCCAGGATTTCACCTGGACCCGGGCGACCCGGGACATGCATGTCCAGGGCGCCCATCCGCACATCGCCATCGACGACGAGATCTTCGTCGAATGCATCAACGGCGACCTGACCATCAAGGTCGAGAACAACACGACCTCCGGCGCCGGCATCTTCAGCGATCCGGTCGACGATCCGACCCAGGGCCTGGACGACGCCGAGATCTGGTTCGCGGTCCTGCCCGCCTGCATCCTGCTCAAGGTGCGGCCGTACCGGGAGCACGGCTGGCGCCACATCGTCTTCAACCGCGCCACCCGCGAGGCGGTGCGCATCGACGCGATTGGACTGGCGTGCCAGCAGCTCCCCGAAGGCCACGGGCTGGTCTTCCCCGGCGGCTATTATCTGTCCACCGGCGTGCACAAACTGTTCCCCATCGACGCCGCGGGGATGGAGTTCAAGCGCGCCATCCGCGCCCCGAACGGCGAGGATGTGGCCTATGTCTTCTACCGCCGGGACCAGGGCACCTACCAGCTCCTCCAGTACAGCCTGATCACCCGGGAGATGGCGAGCCCGGTGGTGTGCTCGTCCTACTGCCGCCTGCCGGACGGCCGGCTGGTGGTGCTGCGGGCGGAGCCGGAGCCGACCCGGGTCCACACGCTCCAGATCTGGCAGACGCCCTTCCTCGACGAGGAAGTGGCGGCGGCCCGGGCCCCGACCGCCGCCGGGGAACTCGCCAACCTGGGCAACCGGGAGCTGGTGCGGGCGGTGTCGGACTGCCTGCATCTCTGCCGCCTGATCGGCGCCCAGCGCCCGACCCGGCAGGTGTACGAGGAGTTGCTCAAGGCCATCGGCAAGGTGGTGGACACCTATCCGTGGCTCGCCGGGACCGAGGGTTTCGGCATCCGCGCCGCCCTGGACGCCCTGCGCGGCACCGCCGAGCGGGTCATCGACGAGTTCGAGAAGGTCGTCGCCCTCACCGCCCAGGCGGAGGCCAAGCTGGTCGCCGCCGAAAAGCAGGCGGACGCCCTGGCCAAGGCCGCCGCCCTGGCGGACCGGGCCCGGATCGAGGGCTTCGTCGCGCCCTTGAGCGAGGTGCGCTCCGCCCGCGGCCACGCGGAGACCCTGAAATCCGTCCGCTACATGGACCTCGCCCGGCTCGCCCGGCTCGATGCGCGGCTCGCCCGGCAGGGCGAGGAATTGGCCAAGGGCGCCGTCGAGCTGCTGCGCAAGCCCGAGGCCCTGGCCGCCTGGAAGGCGGAGATCGCCGCGGTCGAAGCGAGCGCCGCCGGCCTGGCCGCGGTGGCCGAGGCCCGCCCGGTCTTGGAACGGCTCGACGCCGCCGCCGCCGGCCTGGACCAGCTCGTGGGGCTGGTCAACGCCCTGGAATTCGCCGAGGCCGCCGCCCGGACCGAGGTCCTGGAGCGCATCGGCGAGACCTACGCCAGCGTCAACCGCGCCCGGGCGGTGCTCGCCGGCCGGCGCCAGGAGCTCGGCGCCGCCGAGGCCGCCGCGGACTTCGCGGTCCAGGACCGTCTGCTCGCCCAGGCCCTGGCCAATGCCGTGGCCCTGTGCGACAGCCCCGAGCGCTGCGACGAGTTCACCGCCAAGCTGCTGGTCCAGGTCGAGGAGTTGGAGGGCCGTTTCGCGGACTTCGACCGCTACGCCTCGGAACTGGCCGAACGCCGGGTCGCGGTCACCGAGCAGCTCGCGTCCCGGCGCCAGGCGCTGGTCGACGAGCGCAGCCGCAAGGCGGACGGCTG
>CAMCAC010000026.1 GCA_945872305.1 Candidatus Kuenenia stuttgartensis
CATCGTTTGCTCCGGGGGGGGCACGCTATGGGGGGACGGGGGTTGGCAATGTGTGGGGGGCGTCCGGAGGGGGATGAGGGGACCATTGGCGGCGGCGAACGGGGGGAGGGGAGGCCCCCCATCCCCGCCTGTGCCGTCACGCCCTGACCTCGACCCACCACATTTGGCATCTCCCGCGCCCCATCCCCAGGGAACCAGGAGGGCATGTCGCCCTTCCTGACACCCGAGCCGGGGAATCCGACATGGCCGAGGTCGCTCCGTCGCCGCAGCCGTCGCTCCTGGACCGCCTGGGCCGGCGGTCCGAGCTGGTCTTCGCCATCGGCTTCGTCGGTGTCCTGGCGGTCATGCTGCTGCCGATCCCGGGCCCGGTGCTGTCGGCCCTGATCGCCCTGAACCTGGCCCTGTCGCTCCTGATCCTCCTGGTCTGCATCTACGCCAAGGAGCCCCTCGACTTCAACGCCTTCCCCAGCCTGCTCCTGGCCACGACCATGTTCCGGCTCGGCCTGAATGTGGCCTCGACCCGGCTGATCCTGCTCACCGGCTCCGGCGGTGGGGTCATCGAGACCTTCGGCAACTATGTGGTCGGCGGCAATTTCGTGGTCGGCGTGGTCATCTTCATCGTCCTGGTGATCATCCAGCTCGTGGTCATCACCAAGGGTGCCGGACGCATCTCGGAAGTGGCGGCGCGCTTCGTCTTGGACGCCATGCCCGGCAAGCAGATGGCCATCGATGCCGATCTGAACGCAGGCCTGATCAACGAGAACCAGGCCCGGGAACGGCGCAAGAAGGTCGAGAGCGAGGCCGAGTTTTACGGCGCCATGGATGGTGCCAGCAAGTTCGTGAAGGGCGACGCCATCGCCGGTCTGATCATCACCGTGATCAACATCGTCGCCGGCTTCATCATTGGTATGACCATGATGAACATGTCCGCCGGCGACAGCCTGGCCCGGTTCACCCTGCTGACCATCGGTGACGGCCTGGTCAGCCAGATCCCGTCCCTGCTCATCACCGTGGGTTCCGGCCTGTTGGTGACCAAGACCCGCTCCGCCGAGACGGTCGGTTCCGAACTGGCCAAGGAGCTCTTCCTGAATCCCCGGGCCCTTCAGGTCGCCGCCGGGTTCGTCCTCCTGCTCGGCCTCATCCCCGGCATGCCCCTGCTGCCGTTCGCAGTCCTCGCGGTGGCCATCTTCCTTGCCAGCGGCCTGTTCGGCCGGGCGCGCAAGGACCACGACGAGCGCGCCGCCAAGGCCAAGGCCACCGAGGGCGCCAAGGCCGAGGAGAAGCCCGAGGACCTGCTCGGCGCCGACCGCATCGGGGTGGAGATCGGCTACCGGCTCATCCCCCTCGTCGACAAGGACCGCGGCGGAACCCTCCTCGACAGGGTCACCGCCCTGCGCAAACAGCTCGTCCGCGAGCTCGGCTGGGTCGTCCCGCCGGTGCGCATCAAGGACAACATCCAGCTCCCGCCCACCGCCTACCGGATCATGGTCTACGGCCAGTCGGTGGCGAAGGGCGAACTGCTCCCCGACCGCCTGCTCGCCATCGATGGCGGCGGTGTACAGGGTCAGATCCAGGGCCAGGCGACCAAGGAACCGGCCTTCGGCCTGGAAGCGGTGTGGATCGAGAACGGCCGTCGGGCCGAGGCCGAAGCCCTGGGCTACACCGTCACCGATCCCGCTTCGGTGTTCATCACCCACCTCACCCAGGTCCTGCGCCAGCAGGCGGCCACCGTCCTCAACCGCGAGGATGTCCAGGCCATGCTCACCGCCCTCAAGCGCGAGGCCCCGGCCCTGGTCAAGGAGATCGAGACCAGTGCCAAGACCGGCACCGTGCAGCGGGTCCTTGCGGCCCTCCTCGAAGAGCGGGTGCCGGTCACCAACCTGGAGAAGATCCTGGAGACCATCGCCGACCAGCCGACCGGCTCCGCCGAGGCCCTGTGCGAATCCGCCCGGGCCCGGATCGGCCGGGCGGTGGTGGCGCCGCACCTCGACGGCCAGGGCCGGCTGGTGGCGATCATTCTCGAACCCGCCACCGAGGCCCGCCTGTCCCAGGCCCTCCTCGGTCCCCAGCAGGGGGGCGGCCTGGGCATCGCCCCGGGCGAGGCCAGCTCCCTCGTGGACCAGCTCGGCCAGACCCTCCAGCAGGCCCACGCCCAGGGCCACGACCCGGTGCTCCTGACCACCGCCAGCCTGCGCCGCAGCCTGCGCCAGATCACCGCCCGCTTCCACCCGGATCTCGCGGTGCTGTCCTACTCGGAGATCGGCACCACCACGCCGGTCGAAGTCGCCGGGACGATCGGATTGGGCAAGTAGGTCTTCCCGGTCCCTGGTTCCGGGACGGGCTTCGCCCTGCGGGCGTTGCGTTGCGGGTGGCCAGCGCCCCACACGGAGCGCAACACGCCGTGGTGCGCGTGTCCGGAATCCGACCGCCATCGGTCTCGACAGGGAATTCCGTCGCGCGGATGTCCGGAGGAGCGGTGTTCCTCCGTGTATCATCCGCCATCGGAGCGTCCCTGATCCACGCCCACGCCGGCCCCGGATCCGCGCCCCACGGCGTGGGGCGCTCCGTGGGGGCTACCGCTCGACCCGCTCCGTCGCCGTCCGCTTCACCCGGGTGATGCCCTGGTTGTCGAAGGGCAGGATGCGGACCTCGGCGGCCACGCCGCGCTCGGTGTAGCTGGCGGTCACCGCGGCGGCGACGGCGTCGGCGGTGCTCGCGGTGGCGAACGAGAGCACGGTGCTGCCGCTGCCGGAGAGGATGGTGCCCAGGGCGCCGGCCTTGGCGGCGGCGGCCCGGGCCTCGGGCAGGCCGGGATTCAGGGTGGCCCGATGGCGCTCGTGCCAGGCCCCGTCGAACAGGCCGCGCAGGCGCTCCGGATCCTTGGCCGCCAGGGCGGCGGTGATCAGGGCGGTGCGCTGGATCGCCTGCACATGGTCCGCCTTGGGGACCTCGCCGGGGAGGATCCGCCGGGCCTCGCTGGTCTTCACCTCGAACGGCGGGATGGCGACCACGGCGCGCAGGTCCTCGGGGGCGGCGAAGCGGGTCCAGCGCAGCTGGTCGCCCACCGCGCCGACCACGGTGAACCCGCCCAGGCAGGCGGCGGCGACATTGTCCGGGTGGCCTTCGAGGGCGGCGCAGATCGGCAGCAGCTCCACCGCCGACCACGGGCGCTTGGCCAGGGCCTGGCAGGCGGCGGCGACGCCGAGGAGGATCGTCGAGCTGGAGCCCATGCCGCGGGCGATCGGCACCTCGCCCTCGATCTCGACCTGGAAGCCGGGCACCGGCGTGGACCACGCGGCGGCGCAGGCCTCGCGCACCCGGGCGGCCATGGCGACGAGTCCCGCATCCCGGGCGCCGGGGGCGGTGACGACCGCCTCGCCGGTGGCCATGACGCTCACCGTGTTCACGCAGCCCAGGGCGGCGCCCAGGCAATCGAAGCCGTGGCCCAGGTTGGTGGTGGAGCCGGGGACCCGGAAGCGGAGGGGGGCGGTCATCGCCGGCACTGTCCAGCCGGGACCCCGGCTTGGCAACCACCGGTCACGGGAGCCAACGGTAGCGCACGGTCCACTCGGCTTCCTCACCGTCATGCCAGGCCCGGGCCCAGAATGGCTCCGGCGAACAGGCCCGCTCAGTGGCGAACAGCACCAGCTTGTCGAGGGGCCGGTCCACGGCGATACGCAGCCGCCCGCCGCCCTCCGCCGGATCCAGGGCGAGATCCACGGTCGCTTCCCGGCCCCACACCCCGGTCACCGCGCCGAAGCCCCGGGCCGGATCCCGGCGAGCCCAGCCGTCGCCGTCCACCGCGAATCCCCGGGGCGGCAGCGCGCCGGGCGGCAGGCGGATGCGGGTGCCATCGCCCCGGGACTGGGCGATGAACGGATGGGCGAACCACACGATGGGATCGCACCAGGGCACGGTGAGCGCCATCCACGTGCGGACCTCCAGACCATCATCGTGCAGACGCACCGTGCGGCGCAGATGCCAGCCCCAGCGCCGGTCGCCCACGCTCAGGCGGTCCGCGGCCTCCATGTGGATGGCAGCGGCGCCGTCCCGGGTCACGGTCCAGGAGGCGGGTTCCACCAGGGTGCCCTGGCCCTGCTGCCAGCCGAGGCCCTCGCGTCGGATCCGGCCCACGCCGATGCGCAGGAAGGCTTCCCCGTCCGCCACCGCATCCCGGCCCAGGCCGGTCTCGAAGACCTCGGGCAGACCATCGCCGTCGTAGGGATCCCAGACATCCCGGCAGCGCCGGGTCAGCCGTCGTCCGTCGCGCCACCAGGCGAAGGGCCAGCCGCCATGGCAGTAGCGCACGCCCAGGCGGTCGGGACAGGGGCGGGGGTCCACCACCGCCACCCGCCAGGGGCCGTGGTCCAGGGTCAGCAGAGGCAGATCCGGGTCCATGGAGCCAGGATCCCGGCCGCGGCCGGGCGGCCATGGGTCGGAACAGACCTTGACAGGATGTATGGGTCTATATCATCCGCGGTCATCATGGACACCATCATGACCCACTCGCTCACCTTTGCTCAAGAAGTCTCCGCCACCGGCCGCTGGGGCCGCCTTGCCCAACGGGGCATCGAGGTCCATGCGGATCCTCAGGCAGGGGACCCGGTCGCCATCACGGTGTTCGGCCGCCAGGGTAGCACTGACCGGGTACGGATTGAAATTCCCTGGGAGGAGCTGGACCGCTTCGCCGACCTGCTCCGGGTGTTGGCCCGTCGTCAGGACGCCGGTGGCATGAGCGGGGCGGACGCAGCCTGAACCCGCCATCGGGGACGGAGTCCACGGGGGCGGCGTCAGGGGGTGAGCAAAAACCCCGACCGAGGAGCTGCCTGGCATCGTCGGATGGCGCCCAGGCGCCCGGAGCGGAGCGGTCGCAGCGCTACCGGGAGCGCAGGGCAATGCCGGCGAGGCCGACGAGGACGGGCAGATCCTACCGGTGGTTTCGGCTCAATCTCTCAGCCGTCCTGGGTGATCGATTCGTCGTCCCGTTCCCGCTCGCGCCGGCGCTGCAACCGCTCCGACAGGCTTTGGGGCGTGATGCCGAGCATCCGGGCGGCGGCGCCTTGGCGGCCGCCCGTGCGGCGCAGCGCTTCGTCGATCAGTTGATCGACACAGGCACGGATGGTCGGAAGCACCGGCCCGAAGACCACGGGCAGTGCCTGGACCTGGGAGCTGACAAGAGCCGTGACCGCCGCATCGAGTTCCCGTACGTTGCCTGGCCAGGGGCGTTGCACCAGGGCATCCAGGTCCGCCGCCGCCAAGTTCGGCCGCGGCAGACCCCGATCTGCGCAGGTCCGGGCAAGAAAGGCTGAAACCAAGGCCGGGATGTCCTGGGGCCGTTCCCGCAGGGGTGGCAGCGCCAAATGGTGGCCCTGGAGGCGATGGGCCAGATCGCTGCGCAGACGGCCCGCCGCCACCAGATCGGCAAGGGGCAGGTGGGACACGGCGATCACCCGCGCGTGGTGCTCAAAGGCATTCGCCCGGTGCAGATGGACCAGCAGGTCCGCCTGGGCATCCGCGTCCGCACGGTCGAGGCCGTCCAGGACAAGCGAGCCAGGTGCGTGCACCGGAGGCAGTCCGAGGGGGCGTTGGCCGCAGTCGACCACGAACAGGGTTCCTGCCCCAGCGGTCTGGTGGATGACTTCAGCGAGCAGGGATTTGCCGGTGCCAGGCTCGCCGGTGATCACGACACACCGGGTGGTGCCGGCGGCGAGCCGGACCCAGGCGAGGATGTCGGCCATGATGCGGGATGCGTGCACCACCTGCCGCTCGGCACCGTTCGCCGGGCTGTCGCCCAGCCGGTCGAGGAGGTGGCGACTGGCGATGGCAGCGGCCTCGGACCGGCGGAGGCGGTCGCGGATGTCGCTGGCTGCGGAAGAAGTAGGGGACCGTCGGTGAGCCATGGGCCTCTCGTGGCGTGGGGTATGGTCCTCAGGATTCCTGGTGCCAGAGGAAACCCGGTGATCCCGGGGCATGCCATTGCGGTTCCCGGACCCGGGCCACCATGCTGCCCGCCATGTCCAGGACCCACGTCATCGCCCTCGCCGTATTCCTCGCCATCACCCTCCTTCCCGGCTGCGCCCTGCGCGGGGGCAAGAAGAAGGACTACGCCCGCCCGCTCGGCGCCGGCGAGATCGCCCTGCGCAAGGTCGACATCGGCGCCATCCCGCCGATCACCACCACGCCCCAGTCCCGGGCCGAGCTGCGCCGGGCCATCGCCCACAGCCTGGCCTATCTGGCCGTGCCGAGCGCCCGCGCCCGCTACGCCACCGGCATCGCCGGGGTGAGCATCACCGAGGTCGAGTCCGGCCTGCGGACCATGGACGAACTGCTCCAGCGCTATCCCGACGACGCCACCCTGGACCGCGAGTTCCGCGACCGCTTCGAGGCCTATGCCAGCGTCGGCTGGGATGACGAGGGCACCGTCCTGTTCACCGGCTACTACACCCCGATCTATGAGGCGAGCCCGGTGCAGACCGACCGCTTCCGCTTCCCGGTCTACAAGCGCCCCGCGGACCTCGGCCCGAACAGCGATCCCGGTGTGGCCCAGACCACCCCGGTGCGCAGCACGGTCACCGGCGAACTGTTCTCCGATGCCGCCACGCTCGAATCGAGCGGCAGCCTGAGCGGCACCGAGCTCGTCTGGTTCGACGATCCGTGGAAGGCGTATGTGGTCCGTGTCCAGGGCTCGGCGAAGATCCGTCTGCCCGACGGCGCGATCCGCGATATCGGCTATGACGGCACCAATGGCCATCCGTATGTGAGCGTCGGCAAGGAACTGGTGAAGGATGGGAAGATCCCCGCCGACCAGATCTCGATGCCGACCCTGATGGCCTACTTCAAGAACCATCCCGACGATGTGCCCGCCTACATCCGCCGCAATCCCCGCATGGTGTTCTTCCGCTACACCGAGGGCGGCCCCTTCGGCTCCATCGGCAAGCCGGTCACCGCCGATGTCACCATTGCCACCGACAAAGCGATCTTCCCGCCCGGCGCCCTGACCTTCGTCGACACCAAGGTGCACGCCAATGGCCGGCCGGCGCCTTATTCCAGCCTGCGGGTGGACCAGGATACCGGCGGCGCCATCCGCGCCCCGGGCAAGTGCGACCTGTACATGGGCGTCGGCGAGGGCGCCGAGGTCCGGGCCGGCGACCAATACTACGAAGGCAAGCTCTTCTACCTCATCGCCAAGTGAGGCCGCCGCCGTGTGGCAGGTGAAGTCCGTCTTCGGCCCCACGGTCCAGGGCGAGGGTCTGAACGCCGGGCGTCCCTGCCTGTTCCTGCGCCTGGCGGGCTGCAATGCCTGGGACGGCCGGGCCGAGACCCGGGCGGCATCCGCCTGCCCCTATTGCGACACGGATTTCCGCGGCGGAGAGCGCCTGGATTGGGCGGCCATCGCCGCCCGCTTCGCCGCCTGCGCCCCGGCGGGCAATGCCCATCTCGGCTGCGTCCTGACCGGCGGTGAGCCGCTGCTCCAGGCGGATGAGGATCTCCTCGCCCGGCTCGGAGCGGTCTTCGCCTGGGTGGACATCGAGACCAACGGCACCCGGGCCTGTCCTCCGCGGCCCGCGAATGTCCGCATCTCCTGTTCGCCGAAACGGATCTCCGGCCAGCCCGTGGTCGTCGAACCCGACTGGTGGAAGATCCTCATCCCGGACCAGGAGGCCTTCCTGCCCATGGCCCTGGCAAGCGGCCGCCCGGTCCTGGTCCAGCCGACCTGCCCCGATGCGGGTCCCCAGGGCCCCGCCTACCGTGCCGCCCTGGACCGCTGCCTCGATCTGTGCTTCCGCCACGGCTGCCGCCTGTCGATCCAGGTGCATAAGGTGGTCGGCGTCGAGTAGCTTCGGGGTTGCGGGCTCGCTGTGCGAGCGAGCGCAGCGAGCCCGCAACCTGAAACCCACAATTGCCCGGCCCCCGCTCCGCCGACCATACGGGCGTGACCGACGCCCCGCCCGCCGAGACCCCGGCCCCGCCGGACCTGGGATTCACGGTCACCCTGGATGCGTTCACCGGTCCCCTGGACCTGCTGCTCTACCTCGTCCGCAAGGCGGACGTGGACATCACCGACATCCCCATCGCCCTCATCGCCGACCAGTTCGCCACCATCGTGGCGGCGACCGAGCGGGTGGACCTGGAGCAGGCCGGTGACTTCATCGTGTGGGCGGCGACCCTCCTGGAGATCAAGGCCCGGGCGGTGGTCCCGCCGGACGAGCCCACCGCCCGCAGCCACGACCCGGAGGAGATCCTCGATCCCCGCGCCGATCTCGTCCGCCGGCTGCTGGAGTACCGCACGTTCAAGGAGGCCTCGTTCCTGCTCGTGGAGTGCGAGCAGCAGTGGCGGGGCCGCCATGAGCGCCGCCTGCGCGAGCTGATCCCCGACGACGGCGCCGCCGCCGAGGCCTTGGACCTGGGCGAGATCGACACCTGGACCCTGTGCCGGACCTGGGAGGACATCCTCCAGCGGATCAACGGCATGGCGCCGCGCACGGTGGTGGTGGACGACATGCCCATGGAGCGCCGGCTCCAGCTCGTGCTTGAATCGATCCGCGCCCGGGGCGAAGGCACCCTCGACGAGCTGTTCGCGGTGGAGACCTCGCGCCTGGTCCGCACCAGCATCGTCCTCGCCCTCCTCGAAGGGGCCCGCCAGCGCTTCATCGAGGTCCGCCAGGACGAGCAGTTCGGCACCATCCGCTTCCGCCTGCGCGCCGACGAGGAGCGCGCCCAGCCGGACGGCGCGCGCCCGGATCCGGAGCCGCTGCCGCGCCTGCGCAAGGCGCTGCCCCTGGTCACCTACACCTCCGTCGCCGGTGGCGGCGGGGACGACGAGGACGACGATGGCCCGGTGATCGAGAGCGAGGACCAGCGTTTCGCCCGGGAGCTGGAGGATCAGACCGGGGTGGACAGCCTGCTCCGCCTCGCGGCGGACGTGGATGGCGCCTACGTGGCGTGGATCGAGCAGGAGAAACCCCATCTGCTGGAGAAGGTCCGGCCGCCGCCCCCGCCGGAACCGGTGGTCGTCCCCGCCCCGCCCGCGCCGGTGGGTGATGCCGCTCCGGTCCAGCCGGAACCCGGATCGGCGTTCGTCGCCGCGGAGTCCACGGCGCCGCCGGCATCGGCAACCGGGGGTCCGGAATCCGCCGCCCTCGTCCTTCCGGCCCCGATCGCCGATGCCGTCTCGCCCATCGCGCCGGTACCGTCTTCAACGGAACCCGCGCCGGTCGCCTCGGTCCCGACGATCGAGGCCGTCGCCACCGCCGAACCGGCGCCGGCGGTCCTCTCCGACAGCCCGGAGACTGCGGAGGGCGTCGTCGTCGAGGTCGCGCCGGAGTCCGTCGGGATCCCGGGGATTCCTCCTGTCAGCGGCGATCACGCCGCCGTGTCCGATGCAGCATCCGCCCTGTCTGTGGCTCCGGAACCCCTCGATGCGTCCCGGGTTCCGGAGCCGCTGGATCCGGAGTCCGCCCCGGTGGCATCCGTGCCGACCCAGGATGCCGGAGCCGAGCACAGGGAAACCCGGGACCTTCCCGGTGATCCGTCGTCGGGTTCCGGCGAAGACCCCGCCGCGGCGACCAGCGAATGCGCGGCGATTCCGCCGGCGGTCGTCAGTGACGCTGATCCCATGATGGGTGCGGCACTGTCGGTGATCGTGCCGATGGTGGATGCCGTGCAGCCGATGGACACGGGCGGCGAACCCGTGGTGGCGGAATCGGTGGTCGATTCGGCCGCATCGTCGCTGCTGATCGAAGCCGAGGCAGCCAACATCCCCGGGGACCAGCCGCCGACGGGACCGGTGGCCGCGGGGGCCGCGCCATGGCCCGCCGATGCGAGTGCACTCACAGAACCGGTGGCTGACATCGTCGCCACGGTGATCTCCGAGGATCCACCCGCGGTAGGCGACACGGAGGCGATGCCGCGGATGATCGTCGGTGATGCCGCGGTCCCCACAGAGGCGGATTCGGCCCCGCCCGTGCCGCTCCGGGATGCGATGGAGCCGATGGCCGCCGTCTCCGATCCGCGGGAACCGGAACCGGCCGTGGATGCGGCTGGATCTGTGCCGGTGGCCGACGGCGAGCCGGGTAGCGCGCCCAGCGATCCCGAGCCGACGGGGCGGGTTTTCAGCGAGGACGATCCGACCATCACCGACGCGGTGGAACATCCGGAGCCGATGGCCCCGCTCAGCGATCCCGTGGTTGAAGAGGTCAGGGGCATGCCCCCGGGCGACCCGGCACCTCCTCAGGACAACGCCACGGACCTGGTTCCGCCCGTGCCTGTGGCGCCGGCATCGACCCCCGCCGAGCCCGTGCCGACGACGGTGGAGGGCGATGCGCCCGTTGCCGCGGCCCAGCCCCCGCCGGCGGATGTCGAGCCGCCCGTGGCCGTGGAACCTGCCCCGGCGGTGGTCGCCGATCCCGCCCCGTCACCCACGGAATCATCCGTCCCCGACACCAGCGCATCCGCCGTGGGGGCGGTTCCCGAGCCGGAATGCTTGGTGCCAGTGGCGGATCTCGAGCCGACGGATTTCGCGCCGGTCACCATCGCCGTGGGTCTGCATGCCATGCCAGGGCCGCCTCCGGTCACGGAGCCGGCGCCCGAGGCGGCGGCCGGGGATCCGGTCCCCGAGCCGCCCCACGATCCCGCCGGCGAGCCCGAGCCCCATGATGCGGTACCCGGCACCGGATCCCTGGTCGCCCGCCGATCCCCCTCCTGCGAAAGCCCCGACGACATGCTGCGCCTGCGCCATCTCAAGCCCCTCGCCGCCTGGCTGGTGCTCGGCAACGCCGTCGCGTGGGGCGCCTATGCCGCCTGGGCCCACCGGCCGGCGGAGGTCCTGTCGTTCACGACCCCGGTGGTGCTGGTCGGTGACGAGCCCCTGACCGTCACCTTCAACCTGCCGATGTGGGCGACCAAGCCCGATGCGGCACCGGCGGTGACCTTCGATCAGCCGGTGGACGGCGCGTGGTCGTGGCAGAGCGCGACCCAGGCCCGGTTCGTCCCATCCCGCCCATGGCCGCTGGACTCGGCCATCCGTATCCGCGGCGATGGGCTCGCCACGGCGGACGGGTTCCGCACGGCGGTCGGCGACGATCGTTCGGTGGGAGTCATGATCCCGTTGCCCGGATCGGTCCGCCTGCTCGCCACCGGCACGATGGCGGATTGGGAGCTGCGCTTCCCGGTGGCGGTGGACCCGGTGACGGTCGTGCAATCCCTGCGCATCGATGGCAGCCGGGCAGTGCAGCTGGCGAGTCCGGATCCGGCGGTGGTCCGGGTCCGTGCCCCGGTGTCCGGCCCGGTCGCCCGCTTCGAACTGCGCGCCCCGTTCGCATGGTCGGCCGAAATCCCCGCCATGGCCCGGCAGGGAGCCGCGTCCGCCAGCGCCCGCTCCGCGGTGGACGGGGGCGCGATCCTGGTGGCCACGGATCTGCCCGCCGATGCCGCCCTGGCGGCTGGTATCCGCACCGAGCCGCCGGTGGCTGCCGCGGCCCGGGTGGTGCCCGGGGGCGTCGAACTGCGCGGTCCGTTCCGTCCCGGCACCGCCTACACGGTGCAGGTGCCCGGCCGCGCCGTGGCCGAGGATCCCGCCGCGGGGGTGCGCCCCGGGACCTTGGCGGTCCAGGTGCCCGCCCCGGCCCCGGCGGTGGCGGTGACGGTCGCCGGTCCTGGGCGTCTGCATCTCCGCACTCCCGGCGCCGAGCGGGTGCGTCTGCGCTGGCGTGACACCCGGGTGCCGCCTTGGCTGCAGACCTTCCCCCGCCGGTTCGACGTCGCGGTGGTCGATGGCGCCGCGGACCTGGATCTGGCGGTCGTCGACCTGCCCGAGGGCGAGGTCGACACGGTGATCGAGGCGCTGCGCGATGGCCGGGTGGTCGCCTCGACCCCGCTCCGTCTCTCCACCCGTCTGCTTGGCGCCGCCCGGTTGACCGTGCCGGTGCCGGTGCCGGAACCCCGGCCCCGCTGAAGGCCGCCGCCCCGCCCCTTGCCCCCCGGGGCGCGGCCGACACTGCCGCCCATGGACCTCGGATTCCTCGGCTTCGCCGCCCTCGCCGCCCTCGGCTTCGGCTTCGTGATCTTCATCCACGAACTGGGCCACTTCCTGTTCGCCAAGTGGGCGGGGGTGCGGGTGCTGCGCTTCTCGATCGGTTTCGGGCCGGTGATCCTGCGCTGGACCCGGGGGGAGACGGAATACGCGCTCTCGCTGCTGCCCCTGGGCGGCTATGTGCAGATGCACGGCGAGGAGGTCATCGATGGCAAGGCTGGTTCCAGCGCACCGGAGCCCGGTTCATTCAACGCGGCGTCGTATAGCTGGCGGGCCTGGATCCTGCTCGGCGGCGTGCTGTTCAACCTGCTGTCGTCCTGGCTGATCCTGCTCGGCCTGGCGTTCTGGGGCATGCCCCTGATCCGGCCGGTGGTGGGCGATGTCCAGACCGAGGTCGCCGGGCGGCCCAGTCCTGCGGTGGGTCTCGGCCTGCGCGCCGGCGACGAGATCACGAAGGTGAACGGCGAATCCGTGCGGTCCTTCGAGGATGTCCTGATGTCCACCGTGTTCGCCGGTGGCCGGCCGGTCACCGTCGAGGTCCTGCGCGAGGGTCACACCCTGGCTCTGCCGGCGAGTGGCTCGGTGCTGCCGGTGTACGAGCCCGCGGCCGGCCGGCCGACCCTGGGGATCGCTTTTCCCTTCAGCACCATGGTCCGCGGCGTCCTCCGGCCCGACGGCAAGCCCGGCACGGCCGAGGATCCGATCCGGGTCGGCGACCGCATCATCGGCATGGACGGCGTCCGCTTCCCGGTCGCTCGGGATGAACTGCCCACGACCACGGGCCAGGATCTCCTGCATGAGATCGTCCGTCGTCAGGGAGCTCCGGTCCGTCTGCTGCTGGCGGGACCGGATGGGGAGCGCGAAGTGGAACTGCCGCTGGGGCAGGATGTCGGCCGGGTGCTCGGGGTGCCGGTGCGCATCGGTTCGGTGCAGTCTGGCAGCCCGGCAGAGCAGGCGGGCCTGCTCCCGGGCGATGTGGTGGTGTCCGCCGCCGGCCAGCCCGTCCTGGGCGACACCGGGCTGATCGCTGCGGTCCGCACGGCGGCGGAGCGCGGTGAGCCTGTCGCCCTGGTCGTGGACCGCGCCGGTGCGACGCTCGCCCTGGCCGTGCGCCCGGTGGACATGCACGGCCGTCAACGCATCGGCGCTGGATTGCAGGCGGTGGCCGCTGGGGTCCTGCCCGCGGTCGGTGGCGCCCTGGCCGAGGCCGGGGTCCGGCCAGGCGATCTCCTGCTGGGTTCCACCATCGACCACCAGGCCGGCATCGCCACCGTGCGCACCGCCACCGGCGCCCGCCTGCGCAGCGAGCCCCTCGCCGACCATCCGGCCGAAGCGGAACGCCTGGGCCGCCTGCTCCAGCAGCCCCATCGCATCCCCGCCCTGTTCCGCCTGTTGGGCGGCCAGGACCGTCCGGCGCCGTTGGCGCTCCTCACCGCCGGTGCGGTGGTGGATCCGGTCCTGGGCGGCCAGGGCGTGCCGCCGGCGGGGCTGCGGGTACGGGCGGATGACGGCCTCAACACCATTGTCGATCTCGGCACCCTCGGCCCCGCGGGGCCGCCCCTGGCCCGCCGGCTCGTCCCCGGCGACCGGGTGCTTGGGCTCCAGCCCACGGCGAGCGGCCCGGTGCTCCTGGTCGCCGCTGGCACCGGTCCCGTCACCACCCGGACGATCCGCCTGCAGGCGGCTGGCTGGGACCTGATGTTCCTGCCCGAGGAGACGCCGTACCGGATGACCTCGCCCTGGGAGGCCGGCGACATCATCCTCGACGCCAGTTCGCAGATGATCGTCAAGACCCTGACCCTGGTGCCGCGGTTCTTCCGTGCCCCGGACGAGGGCGGCGTCGATCCCAACAAGAGCCTGTCCGGTCCCATCGGCATCTTCAACGCGCTCAAGACCCGGGCCGAGACCACGGGTTTCGACGGATTCCTGCGCCTGGTGGCCCTGATCGGGCTGAACCTCGTCCTGGTCAACCTGTTGCCGATCCCCGTGACCGATGGCGGCCAGTTGCTGTTCCTGGCCCTGGAAAAGATCCGCGGCCGGCCGTTGTCGCCGGGGTCCCGGCGGATCGCGGCGATCATCGGCACCGCCATGGTGCTCGGGCTGATGGCCTATGTCCTCGGCCTGGATGTGCTCCGGCTCATCGGCTTGCTGTGATCAGCTGATCCGCGTCGGCGGTGCCGGCGCGGATCAGCCGCCGAGGGCGGCGGTGATCGCCGCCTCGACCCGGGGATCGAGGGGGTCGACCCGGGGATCGAAGCGGGCGAGCACCCGGCCGTCGCGGCCGATCAGGTACTTGGTGAAGTTCCACGGGATCCGTCCGGGCACCGGCGCCTGGTCCTGGAGCCGGCGGAAGAGCGGATGGGCGTCGCTGCCGAGCACGCGCTCCTTGGCCATCACCGGGAAGCTGGTGGAGAAGCGAACTTTGCAGAACTCCTGGATCTCCGCATCGCTGCCCGGCTCCTGGCCGAGGAAGTCGTTCGATGGGACCGCGACCACGGTGAAGCCCCGGGCGGCGAAGCGGTCCTGGAGGGCTTCCAGCCCGTCGTACTGCTTGGTGTAGCCGCACTTCGAGGCGGTGTTGACGAGCAGGACGACCTGCCCGGCCCAGGCGGAGGTGGGCGCCGGGGCGCCGGTGGCGGTGCGCAGGGTGAAGCCGTGCACCGGTTCCCCGGCGGACCGGGCGGTATGCACCCGGCTGGCGGTGACCCGGGATATGAACAACGCAGCGGCGCCGGCCGCGAGGAGGGCGACGGCGAGGAGGATCCATTTCAGCATGTCCCCGCTGTCGCCACCGGCGCCGGGCGGGAAGCGCCGGTGGGTGGTTCCGTGGACACGGTCAGCCCTGGGCGAGATCCTCGGCGACCATCGCCCGGTAGCTCAGGTAGCGGCTCACCGCGATGTCGCCCCGTTCCACCGCGGCCTGCACGGCGCAGTCCGGTTCATGGTCATGGGTGCAGTCGGCGAACCGGCACTGGGGATGGAAGCGGGCCAGGTCGGGCATGAGCAGGCAGACATCGAGCCCGGTCATGCCGGTGATGGCGCATTCGCGCACCCCGGGGGTGTCGACCAGGACGGTGCCATCGCCGACCGGGATCGACTTGGCGCTGGTCGTGGTGTGCCGGCCGAGGCCGTCCTCGTCCACCTCGCCGGTGCGCAGGGACAGCCCGAACAGGGCGTTGAGCAGGGTGCTCTTGCCCACGCCGCTCTGGCCCGCCACGACCACCGTGCGGCCGGCGAGCAGGGCGCGCAGGTCTGCGTGGTGGTCGTCGCGGTCGTGGCGCACGGCGAAGGCCGGGATGCCCAGTCCGGTGTAGGTGGCCAGGGCGGGGGCCGGATCCACCAGGTCGCTCTTGGTCAGGACCACCGCCGCGTCGAGGCCGTTGGCGGCGGCCAGGACCAGGGCCCGGTCGATGAATCCCGGCTTGAAGGTCGGGCGGGTCAGGGCCCCCACCACCAGGACGAGGTCGAGGTTTGCGGCCAGGACATGGATCAGGGCCTTGTTGTGGCTGTCGGCCCGGGCGAGTACCGAGCGGCGGGGCCGGACGGACGTGATCACCGCCTGGTCCGGCAGCCAATGGATCCGGTCGCCCACCGCCAACGGGTTGCGCACGCCGCCGATGCGCTTGAGCAGGTTTCGGCGCAGCGAGCAGGAGGTCTCGCCGCCGTCGGCGGCGCGGACGACCACCAGATTGCCTTGGAAGCCGCTGATCGTCCCTTCCGGGCCTTCCGGGGTGTCGCCGCCGGCCAGACGGTTGAAGCGGGCGAGCACGCTGACCGCGAAGTGGCTCGTCTTCCCCACCGGGGCGGCGCGTTCCATGCTTGCGTCGTCGTCGCTCAGGCGCTCCCAGCCGCTCGATCGGCCGGCGTCCTTCTGGTTCGCCCGACGGAGACGGTTCAGCCCCGCGCGCGGCGCGTGCTGGTCGGTCCCCTTGTACTTGCTGCCCATGCCCTCACTTCGCCGCGGCAGCGGCGTAGCGGAAGAGCACCGCCACATGCGGATCGAGCTCCCGGGCCCCGGCATCCCCGAGCACCGATGCGGCCAGGATGCGCAGTTCCGCCTCGGTGAGCTTCTCCCAGGTGAACTGGACCATGCCGCCGCGGTCCGGGCGCAGGGACACCGACTTGGCATCGATCGCAGCCAGGTCCGGGTGGTCGAAGGACTTGATCGAACCCTTCATGCGGATGGGACCACCGGCAAGCAGCTTGCCGGTGCGGGTTTGGAACGCGAGGAAGGCGCGTCCGGCGGCGGCGACCTCGTCGAGTCCGGCTTGGCTGGGACTCTCGGCCATTCCGGCCGGGGGCTGGCGGACCATGGCTTCGACCCCGGGGAGGTCCCAGCGGACGAGCAGGGCGCCGGCCTTGCGCACATGCTCCGCCAGGGCGGCTTCGCGCGCATCGGCCAACCCCTGGATCGCGGCGGCGATCTCCTTCTCCAGGTCCGATCCCAGGAGGCTCTCGGGCATCTTCTCGCGCAGTTCGCGGAGACGGGCCTCGTCCTTGAGCTTGCGATAGCTGTCGAGCTTGCGCTGGATGCCGGCGACCAGCTCGTCGCGGTCCCGTTCGACTTCGGCCTTGAGTCCGGTCAGCTGGGCGCGGATCGGTCCCGCGGCACCGCGCAGCGCGCCCTCGATGCGCTGGAGCGCCAGGGCATGATTCCGGGCTTCGACCAGGCGGCGGACCTCATCGGTCAGCTCGTCCGTGGCCTGGGCCTGCTGGGCCTGTTGGGCGGCGCGCAGACGGGTGGTGATCTCGCGGGCCACCGCGTCGTAGCGGGCCCGCAGGGCGGGCGAAGGCTGGCCGATGGCGGCATGGTCGCGCTGGATCGCGGCCAGATCCACCTGGCGTTGACGCAGCGTGTTCTCCAACCGGGTCAGCGCCTCGGCCTGGGGATCGACGGTGGCGGCCACCGGGGCTGGAACCGGAACGGTGATGGCGGATGCGCTGGCGGCTGGACCGGCCGGTGTCGGCAGGTCGGCGCCGGCGGGCGCCGGACCCGTGGGCCACAGGACGACCACCGCGAGGACCACGGCGAGAGCGACGCCGCCACCCACCGCCGGAAGGAGCCATCGCGGCCGGGCGGGGGCTGCCGCGGGCACGGCTTCCCCGCTCGTCGGGGTGCGGTTGGCGGCATCCCCCGGCAGCCGCTCCGCCGCGTACCGGCGGAGCACCATGCTGTCGCCGCCGGCGATGCGTTCGGCCTGCAGTCCGAGCCCGGACTCCAGCCGGCGGATCTCCTCGACCACCTCGGCGGCGGTCTGGTAACGGTCCTCGGGTGCCTTGGCGGCCATGCGCTCGACGAGGGCGCAGACCTGTTCCGGGACCGTCGGGTTGATGTCCCGGATCGCGGGGAACGGATCCATGACCTGCATCTTCAGCACTTCGGTGGCGCTGGTGCCCGCGTAGGGGGTCTTGCCGGTCAGCAGGTGGTAGAGGGTCGTGCCAAGGCTGTAGAGATCGACCCGGTGGTCGATCTTCTTGCCCAGGGCCGCCTCGGGCGCCATGTAATGCGGGGTGCCCATGACCCGCTTGGGGGCGCTTTCCGCCTC
Source organism: Candidatus Kuenenia stuttgartensis (assembly GCA_945872305.1). Lineage (GTDB taxonomy): Bacteria > Planctomycetota > UBA11346 > UBA11346 > UBA11346 > CAMCAC01. The sequence continues at coordinate 17,578 of CAMCAC010000026.1, forward strand.
GGCCTCGTCAAAGGTCTTGCTGATCCCCAGGTCGGCCAGCTTCACCTGGCCCTGCCCGTTGATCATGATGTTGTCGGGCTTGATGTCCTGGTGGATCAGGCGCTGGCCATGGGCGTATTCGAGGGCCTTGGCCACCTGCTTGGCGACTTCCAGGGCATCGCCCGGCGCCATCGGCCCCTGGTCACGGAGGATCTGCATGCAGGTCGGGCCGTCGACATATTCCATCGAGAAGAAGTGGAGGCCGTTCTCCTCGCCGACATCGTGGACCTGGATGATGTTGGGATGGTTCAGGGTCCCGGCCGCCCGCGCCTCGCGCACGAACTGGTCGACGAACTTGGGCTTCGCCGCGTACTTCGGCGCAAGCACCTTGAGCGCGATGGTGCGCGCCATCGAGCGTTGGACCGCGCGGTAGACGATGCCCATGCCGCCTTCGCCGATGCGCTCCTGGATCTCGTACTTGGTGAGCAGATCGGCGAGATCGCGGTCACCGGCCTCTTTGACCAGCACATATTCGCACTCGCCGATGCGGATGCGGTCGCCGAAGGCCAGGCTGCGTTCCGACACCTTGCGGCCGTTGAGCTGGGTCCCGTTGCGCGATCCGAGATCGACCACGGTGTACAGGTGGCCGTCCCGGCGGACCTGGGCATGGGCCCGGGAGGCGAGCCCGTCCACCACCTGGATGTCGCACGTCGACTGACGGCCGAAGACGACCACCTCCTTGCTGAGGGGGTACTCGCGTCCGGCGGACGGTCCGGTCCTGCACACCAGCTTGGCCATGGGGTGGGCAGCGTGCCTACCTGCCGTCCACCCGCAACGGGTGAAACGAGCGACGCCAGCGCTCCCCGGCGACCCCCTGGGCCGCCGGGAACCCGGCCCTAGGCTGCCGCCATGCCCCTCCGGCCGCCGTGCGATCTGTTCGTCTGCGCCGGCGAGGCGTCGGGCGACGCCTATGCCGCCGCGGTGGTCGCGGAATTGCGCCGGCGGATCCCCGATCTCGAGGTCGCCGGCATGGGCGGTCCCCAGCTCGCCGCCGCCGGCGCCGAGGTGGTCCAACCGATCGACGGCATGGCGGTGATGGGCCTGCTGCCGGTGCTCGCCCGTCTGCCGACTTTTCTCCGCATCGGCCGCCATGTGCAGGCGGAACTGCGCGACCGTCGGCCACGGGTCGTGCTCACCATCGACTACCCGGGTTTCAACCTGCGTCTGCAACGCAGTCTCCAGGACCTCCGTCGAAATGGGGTTCGTCTCGTCCATCTGGTCGCCCCCCAGGTGTGGGCCTGGCGCCGCCGCCGGGCCAAGCCGATCGCCGGCCTGCTGGACCGCCTGTTGTGCTTCTTCCCCTTCGAGCCGCCGTTCTTCCAGCGCCACGGCGGCCGGGCGGACTTCGTCGGCCATCCGTTGCTGGATCTCGTGGCGGCGGATCATGCCGGCGCCGCCGGTTTCAATCTCGACGACGATCGCGGTGGACGCCTGGCGGCGGATGCCCGGCTGCTCCTGTTGGCGCCGGGCTCCCGGGAGCGCGAGGTGGCCACCATCCTGCCGGTCTACCACGCCGCCGCCGAGGCCCTCCTCCGCCGTCTCCGCCCCCGGGGCGGACCGGCGATCCAGGCGGTGGTGTCCAAGGTCCCCGACCTGCCGATCGATCTCTACCGCCGACATACCGACCTGCCGCTGGTCGAGGGCCGCTACCGCGACCTGCTTGCCGCCAGCCATCTCGGCATGATCGCCAGCGGCACCGCGACCCTGGAGGCGGCCATCCTCGGCACGCCGCACCTCATCGCCTACCGAACCGACCGCCTCACCGCCGCGATCGGCCGCCGGGTGCTCAAGGTCCGCCATGTGGGCCTGCCCAACCTGGTGGCGGGCCGCCGGGTCTGTCCCGAGCTCCTCCAGGAGGAACTGTCGGTGCCGCGGCTCGTGGCCCACGCCGAGCGCCTGTGGGATGGACCGGCCCGGGAGCAGCAGATCGCAGGCTTGGCCGAAGTCCGGGACCGGCTGGGCGGTGGCGGAGCGCTGGGTCGCATCGCGGACGCGGTCGCCGAGGAACTCCGTCGCTCCCGTCGTGCCCATACCCGCATCACGGGAATGGGATCATGAGGTCGATGACCGGGTTCGGCGCGGCCACCATCGACGGGGTCCAGGTGCAGATCGCCACCGTCAACCACCGGACGGTCCAGGTCGGGCTTCGCGCCGACCTCGGGGATCTCGCCCTGGAGGAGGAGCTCCGCCGGCGGATCCGCGACGGCCTCGGGCGCGGGGCCGCCACGGTCCAGATCACGGCCATCGGCGCCGCTGCGACGGTCGATCGGGATCGCATCGCCGCGGTGTGGCGCGACCTTGCCGCCCTGGCCGCGGAGCTCGGTGCGCCGCCGCCGCCCCTCGACGCTGCGCTCCGCCTCGCCGGTGCCGGCGAGCCACGGCCGGCAGCGGCATCGGTGCTTGCGGCCCTGGACGGCGCTCTGGCCGCCCTCGACGCCGCCCGGCGCGAGGAGGGCGCACGCCTTGCCGGCTTCTTCCAGTCCGAGGCGGCCCGCCTGCGCGGGCTGCACGCCGGGATGGCCCGGATCGCCCGCGGCCGGGTCGACCGCCACCGCGAAGCCCTGCGGGCACGCTTGGCCGAGGTGGTCGCCGATGGCCCCGATCTGGTCCGCGATCTGGCGGCGTATGCCGAACGGATCGATGTGACCGAGGAACTCGTCCGTCTCACCGCCCATCTCGACCGTCTCGATGGCCTGCTCGGCGAGGATCAGCCTGGCCGGGCCCTGGATTTCCTCATGCAGGAGATCGGCCGCGAACTGAATACCACCGGCGCCAAGAGCCAGGATGCGGCCCTGACCGCCCTCGTGCTCGACGCCAAGCTGGCCGCCGACCGGCTCAAGGAGCAGGCCGCGAACCTGCTGTGACCGTGGTCGCGCCGCCGTCCATGTCGCGGCGTGCCGCAAGCAGGGCGGCGGCCCACCGCGCGGCCTCCTCCCCATCCAGGTCGAGCAGGGCGGTCGCGATCGCATCTCCGCGCTGACGGTCGCGATTCTCGGCTTCGCTCAGCAGACGGAGATCGGCCCGGGCGGGACCGGTGGCAGACACCGCCAGCATCCCGTCCGGACGGGGGGTCAGGCCCCCGGTCGCCAGACCGGCGGCCACCGCCGGCCAGCGGGCCGCCCGGCTGCGTATCGGCTCCGGGGTCAGCCGTGTCCCCAGGATGCGGTCCCCGTCGGCCCACTCGGCCAGCCGGCGGGTGCGGCTGCCGGCATCGTCCCGGCGGAGCTCATCGGGATCCCGGGCGGTTCCCCGCGCGGCATCCTCGATCCACCATGCGCAGGCCGGCAGCCACTGGGGCGGCGGTGGCCGGGTGCACCCGGCCACCGTCAGG
>CAMCAC010000027.1 GCA_945872305.1 Candidatus Kuenenia stuttgartensis
GCGCCCTACGACCGCTCCCAGGCCACGATGTTGCGCTTGGCGGTGCCGAAGGTCACGCCCACGGTGTGGACCGGCTTGCCGCGGTCGGTCCACACCCGGGCGTAGTCCTTGCGCCGGATCTGCGCCAGGGCCGCGGTCGGGTCGGTGTCGCGTTTGAATTCCATGATCCAGGTCGCGTCGGGCAGATCGATCACCAGATCGGACCGGCCAAGGGCGTTGGCGGTCTCGGCCAGCACCAGCCCCGGCGGCGAGCAGGCCAGCATCGCCATGGCGTGGAACAGGCCGTGGTAGCGCGCCTCGCTCGCGTCGTCGAGCTGGTACGGAATGCTGGAGAAGACCCACTGCATCTCGCGCAGAAACCGGTCCAGGTCTCCCGCGCGCAACGCCTTGCCCATGGTCTGGGCGCGCGGCGCGACCGCATCGGGGCCGGTCGCCGTGGCCATCGACAGCAGGTGTTCGACAAAGGCCGAACGCACCTCCTGGTTGGGGAAGCCCAGGGTCAGGTTCTCGTCCTCGTGGCCGGTGATGGTCAGGTAGCCGGTCTGGAGCAGCAGCGGTAATGGCCGCGGATGCAACGGGTCCAGGCTCGACAGTGCCGACATCGGCAGGCTCACGCCATCGACATCGCGCAGCGTCGTGCCGGTGCCGGCCATCAGCCGGACCAGGAACTCCGGCGTGCCGGTCTCGGTCCAGTACGAACCGAACACGCCGTCGGCCAGGCATTTGGCGGTGGAGAACGGATTGTAGACGGTCGCGGCCCCTGGCGCGAAGCGGAAGCCGTTGTAACGGGCCTGGAATGCCGCCAGCAGCGATGGCACGCTCATGCCCAGCCCGTCCGCCATCTCCAGCAGGGGCTGCGCGAAGACGGTCTCCAGATCCCGCTGGTCGAAGCCGCACAGCGTGGCATAGGCCGGAGCCAGGGTGATGTCGGAGAGCTGGTTCATCTCGGAAAACACGCTGGCCTTGGCCAGCCGGCTGACCCCGGTCAGCAGCAGGAATTCCGGCGCGGCGTCCTTCAGGCAGGAATACAGGGCCCGCAGGTCGCGGCGGTTCTCTTCGAGGAGTCCGGTGTCGCCGTGGGATTCGAGGACCTGCAGCACCGGTTTGTCGTATTCATCGATCAGGACCACCGGCCGCGGACCGCGTTCGGACAGCCGGTTGAGCAGCGTGGCAAAACGGTCCCACGGCTGGCCATCGGGGACCGCCACACCCAGGCGATCGATCTCACGCGCCAGCTCCCGGGTCATGGCGGCGCGCGTGCCGCCGGCATCACGGTACTGCCCGGTCCCCAAAGAGATCCGCACGACCGGATGACGCTTGTCCCAATCCCAGCGGTCCTCGATCCACAGTCCGGTGAACAGGTGGCGGTTGCCCTCGTACAGTTCCTTGATCGTGGACAGCAGCAACGATTTGCCGAAGCGCCGCGGGCGTGACAGGAAGTAGGCGACCCCGGTCGTCACCAGACGATGAATCAGCGGCGTCTTGTCCGCGTACAGGAAATGCCCCTCACGCAGTTGTGCGAAATCCTGCACCCCGACGGGAAGCTTCCAGGCCATGCCGTCAGCCTACATCCACCCCGGCGCAGGGAAGGCGAAGCGGCCTCGGACCGGTCCCACGCCACGATGGTGCGCTTGATGGTGCCGAAGGTCACTCCGACGGTGTGCACCGGCTTGCCGCGGCCGGTCCACACCCATGTCTGCCGCCGTGACTGCACGATATTCCTGGTTGTCGGGAATTGGCGGCGGTGAGGGGATTGTCCTGGGGGGTGCCGCCCGACACTCCCCGCCCATGCGCCGATCCCTTCGTGACGCGGGCAATGCCGCGGGTCTGTCCGATGCCCTGTGGGGCAGTCCGTTCCTGACGGTATGCCGGGGCGAGGCGGCGGCGCGGCCGCCGGTGTGGCTGATGCGCCAGGCGGGGCGTTACATGGCCCATTACCGGGGGTTCCGGGCCAGTCATGGGTTCATCGAGCTGTGCCGGGATCCCGCCGCGGCGGCCGAGGTCACCCTGTACGCCCGGCAGTGGCTGGGGGTCGATGCGGCGATCATCTTCAGCGACATCCTGCTCATTCTCCAGACCCTGGGGCTGCCCTTGCGCTACAGCACCGGCGACGGGCCGCAGTTCGACCGGGCGGTGCAGTCCGCCGCCGAGGTGGACGCCCTCGGCGACCCGGAGCAGGCCTCCGCGGACCTGGCGCCGGTGTACGAGGCCTGCCGGCTCACGGTGGCCGGGCTGCCGGCGGACATCCCGCTCATCGGATTCTGCGGGGCGCCGTTCACCCTGGCCGCCTACGCCATCGAGGGCGGCGGCAGCAAGCAGTACGCCCGCACCCGCCAGTTCATGTACCGGGAGCCGGCGGCGTGGCACCGGCTGTGCGCCCGGCTGGTCCAGGCCCTGGCCGGATCCCTGGCCCGCCAGGTGGCGGCCGGATGCAGCGCGGTGCAGATCTTCGATTCCTGGGCCGGGCATCTGTCCGCTGAGGACTACGCAGAGTTCGCCGCGCCCCACCTGCGCGCCCTGGCGGCGACGGTGCCCGCGGGGATCCCGGTGATCCTGTTCGGGCACGGCACCGCCCATCTCGTGGACCAGATCGCCGGCTGCGGCGCCGATGTGGTGGGCTTCGACCAGTTCACGCCCCTGCGCCCGACCTGGGACCGCCTCGGCGGGCCGGCGGCGATCAGCGTCCAGGGCAACCTGGATCCCTGCCTGCTCCTCGCCGGGACCCCGCGCGAGCGGCTGCGCGCCGGGGTGGACCGGCTGCGCGCCGCCGGCGGCTTCGGCCCCGGCCACATCGTCAACCTGGGCCACGGGATCATGAAGGAGTCGGACCCGGAGCTGGCCCGCCACCTGGTCGAGCTGGTGCATGGGTGACATGGGGTTTCGGGTATCGGGTTTCGGGTTTCGGGAGGGCGTGATCTCGGAATGGGCGTGCCATGCGCGGTGACGCGGGCACAGGTCCCGGAACCCGGAACCCGGAACCCGGAACCCGGTATGACCACCTCATCATCGGCGGCGGTGTCGGCGGGCTGGCTGCGGCGTTCCGGCTGCGCCAGCGGCATCCGGCGGCGCGCATCGTGGTCTGCGAGGCGGCGGACCGCTTCGGCGGGGTGACCGCGTCGAGCGTGGTGGATGGCTTCCAGTGCGAGCATGGGCCGGATTCCCTGGTCCGGACCAAGCCGGCGGGGATGCGGCTGGTCAATGACCTGGGCTTGGGCGGCGAGGTGATCGGCACCGAGCCGGATGCCCGGGCCGGTCTGATCGCCCGCGGTCGGCGGCTGGTGCCGGTGCCCGAGGGGCTCTACCTGATGGCGCCGGGCCGCATCCTGCCGTTCCTGCGCTCGCCGCTGGTGTCGTGGCCGGGCAAGCTGCGCATGGGGCTGGATCTGGTGATCCCGCCGCGCACCCGCCCCGGGCGCGAGGAATCCCTGGCGGCTTTCGTGCGCCGGCGGCTCGGCCGCGAGGCGTTGGAGCGCATCGCCCAGCCCCTGGTCGGCGGCATCTACACCGCGGATCCCGAGCGGCTGTCGGTGGCGGCGACCATGCCCCTGTTCCTGGAGGCGGAGCGCGAGCACGGCTCCCTGATCCGGGCCATGCGCCGGCGGGTCGATGCGGCGTCGGCGAGCGGGCCGCGCTACTCGCTGTTCGCGACCCTGCGCGGCGGCCTGGGCGCCCTGGTCGACCGGCTGGTGGAGCGTCTGGACGGCTGCGAGCTGCGGACCGGTTGCCCGGTGGCCGGGCTGGCGCGGGACGGCGACGGCTGGTGCGCCGCCACCGCCGCCGGGCCGATCCGCGCGCGGCGCGTGGTGCTGGCCCTGCCCGCCTGGGCGGCGGCGCGGCTGGTCGCGCCGGTGGACCGGACCCTGGCCGATGACCTCGCGGCGGTGCCCTACGCCGGGGTGGCGACCATCTCCCTCGCGGTACCGCTGGCGGATCTCGATCCGTTGCCGGCGGCGGCGGGCTTCGTGGTCCCGGCGGTCGAGGGGCGCACCCTGCTCGCCTGCACCTTCGTCCACCGCAAGTACGCGGGCCGGGCCCCGGCGGGCTGGGCGCATCTGCGTGCCTTTGTCGGCGGCGCCCTGCATCCGGGCGACACCGACTGCTCCGACGACGACCTGAAGGCAGCCGTGCGCCGGGATCTGGGCGATCTGCTCGGGCTGCGCACGGAGCCCCGCTGGCTGGCCCTGCACCGTTGGTCCCGGGCCATGTGCCAGCCGGAGGTCGGCCATCGTGAGCGCACCGCGCGCATCCGCACCCGGGCGGCGCAGATCCCCGGTCTGCATCTGGTCGGCAACGGCTACGAAGGGGTCGGCATCCCGGATCTCGCGGAGCAGGCGGAACGCATTGCTCAACCGGGGGAACCCTCTTCGAAATGAACAGGGAAGGGGGAGGAGGCGAGGTACGACCGGAGCTGGCCCAGCGTCGGCAGTTCCATGCAGCGCCCTCCTGTCTCTCCCCATCCTCCCCTTCCCCGGTGAGCCAGCCGCAGGCGCCCTGAGCCAGACCGCACGCTGCGCCGGTTGCCCGCCGCCGCCGGTCCCGAGGGTGCCGCCATGAGCCGCGGACGCACCCTGACCAGCCTGGAATTCGTGACCCAGGACGGGCTGCGCCTGGAACTCGACGAGAAGGGCTGGCGTCTGCTCCATGCCCGCCAGCTCGGCGAGGCCCAGCTCGAACGGGCCCGGGCCTTCGTGGAGCAGGTCGAAGCCTGCATCCCGCCCGCCAACGAGGACGGCTCGCCCCACGACCTGTTCCAGATCGGCGACCACGCGGCGAAGGTCCTCCGCTTGCGCAACACCCAGCGCCGGTTCCGTCAGAAGCGCTGATTTCCAGTCGTTGACCGCGGCCAGCGTTCGAGGCCGACAGGAGGTCGGGAGGGCGCGGAGGGCCACGGAGGATGTCGGGTCACAATCGACCGAGGGCCGTCCGCGCGATACGTCGGCCGTCCTTCAGCGCGGCCTGCGGGCGCCGACCGAGCCGCTGCCGCCGATCGGTTGGTCGTCGAGGGCCCGGACCTGCCCGTAGTCGTCGATGCCGAAGCTGTCCGGGGACCAGTTGCCGGACCACGGACCGCTCACCGCGCTGCCCCGGGCGTCCACCTGCAGTTCGCCGTCCTGGTCGCGGAAGGCGGTGGCATCGTAGGTCACGATCGGCCGTGACGGGTCGGCGGTGAGATAGGTCTCGACCCGGGCCGGCCGGCGCAGGCCCTCGCCGGGATCGATGGTGATCACGCTGCGGTAGCGGCCGTTGGCGTCTCAGGTCACTTCGATGCGCTCTGGTTCCGCGGGTTTCACCGGGGTGCCGCGGCCGGGAGCGTCGGGACCCTCCAGGGAGGGATCCCGCCGGGACAGGGGGGGCGATGCGAATGGATCGCCGGCACCACCGTGGCGGTCAACCGGTGTGGCGAGGAGATCATCCGGGGTCAGGCCCATGCGCGCCCCGAGCCGGGCCATGGACCGGCGGAAGGCCGCGGCGCTGGCGCTGCGGGCGGCCTCGGCGGCGGAGCGATCCGCCCGCCCCGGGTCCGGGGAGCCGTCGGTGCTGGCGGTGGCGTCGCCGCTCCCCGACTCCGCGTCCGCGGAGTCGGAACCGCCGGATGGGTGCCCCAAGGCGCGTTGGCGACCGCTTCCCATCGCAACGGATCGGGCCCGATCCTGGGACGGATCCGATGTCCCCGATGATGCAGCCCCGCCCTGGTCGGCGCCGTCGCTCGACCGTCCCGCTTCCACGGAGCGAGGCGTGTCGCCGCCCAGGCCCGCCCAGAGCCGGTCACCCAGGGCCAGGCCGGTCTCGGTCGCGCCCCAGCCGAGCAGGCCGAGGAGGAGCAGCAGCAGGGGGATCCGCGATCTGCGCATGGTCAGCGGTGAACATGCCAGGGTTCCGCCGGTTCGCCAGCGCCGCCGGCGGGTCCCATCAACCGGTGCGCAGGACGCGGCGCACCGCCGCCTCGTCGCCGCCGTGGAGGAATGCCGGATGGCTCAGGGCGGTCCGCCAGCGCTCCGCCAGGGCGGGGTTCCGCTCGATGCGGCCGTCGCCCCAGTCGAGCCACTCAATGCCGCATTTCACCGACCATTCCTGCCACTCCCAGTTGATGTAGCAGAACGCCTTGATGCCCGGGTGCTCGGCGATGACCCGCAGGTAGGGCTGGAACCAGCGGGCCCAGGCGGCATCCGTCTTGACGGTGCCCACGGTCCGCGGGGTCGATTCGCCGATCATCACCGGCTTGCCCTCGACGGCGCAGCGGGCGAGGAACCCGGTGGTCCGGCGGTCGTGCAGATCCTCGGGAAAGAACAGGTCGAGCCCGCACCAGTCCACCCACTCGGCGCCGGGCCAGTAGGACCACGGGATCTCGGCGTCGTCCAGGGTCAGCCCGGCGCACCACACCAGCGCCACCGGCAGGTCAGCGGCCCGGACCCGTTCCGCGATGCGCTTCCAGGCGGCGACGAAGGAGGCGGGTTCGTAGCCGTTCCACGGTCCGTTGAACTCGTAGCCGATGCGCAGCCAGGCGGGCCTGCCGAGGGCGGCGAGGGCGGCCACGAGCTGATCGATGCGCTCGTCGAACTCGCCGGCGGCGACCTTCTGCTCGTAGTGGTCCTCAGGGTGGCTGTCGCGGGTCATGGACAGGCCGATCTGCGGCACCATCCACCCCGGTGTTGCGGCCAGGGTGCGGGACAGCCCTTCGCCCCATGCCCGCAGGTTGCCGTTCAAGCCCACGTAGGTCATCCAGATGAGCGGGGCGCGGCCGGGGCCCATGGCCGCGGAGTAGTCGCGGACCGCCACCGGGTCCTGGCCGGCGCCATGGAGGATGCCGTCGGCGGGTTCGAGGCGGGCGTGATGATCGCGGCGGGGCAGCATGGAGACCTTTCCGGTCAGCAATCGCCCAGGCGGGCGCGCAGGGTGGGATCGATGACGGCGTCGTGGAGCCGGCGCCGGGTTCGCGGATCGAGCCGGTCCCGGTGGGCGGCGATGGTCCACGCGATCCGGCCGCGCAGCGCATCGCCCTCGGGACCCAGGGCGGGATGGAGGAGGAGGTCCGCCAGCAGGGGCAGGACCACCGGCCAGTCCTCGTCCACGAAATGGCCGTCGCCGACCAGCCGGACCAGGGTCGCGGCGACCCGGCCGCAGGCCTGTTCCAGGTAGGGTCCCCCGGGCACCATCGCCGCGGCCACCACCGCCGCCGCCAGCCCCGGCTGGTCAAGCCGCGGCAGCAGGGCATCGAGCAGGCGCAGGCGCAGGGCCGCCGGCAGGTGGGCGGTGCCCGCCAGCCGGGCCAGGCCGAGACCGAGGCCGATCACCGCCGCTGGACCCCAGATGGTGGCAAAGGAGCCCACCGCGCGCCACAGCCGGCGCAGCCGGTCCACCGCATCGTTGCGCAGGGCGTGGCCGGTGCTCGGGGCGGCGAGGGCGCGAACCAGGGCCTCGACCGCCGGCGGCACGCACTCGGTGTGCTCCGCAAGACGCTCATCAAGGATCCACGCGGTCTCCCCGGTGGTCGGGTCGAGGGTGGTCCCCGCATCCGCGGCGGGCGGCTCCGCCTCCAGGAGCATGAGCAGCCGGGCGACCAGGTCGCCGCGGATGTCCTCGGGGCAGGCGGGTGCCGCGGCGCACCAGCCCCAGGCCGGGGCGGCGCGCCAGCCGAGGGATCCGGCGGCGGCGGCGATGCGCGACAAGAGTCCGCCATCATCCACGCCCAGGGCGATGCGCGCCGCGGCGGTGCACAGGGCGGCCCGTTCGCGGCCGTCGCCGACCGCATCCAGACGGTTGAGCAGGCGGCCGGCGGCGGCGATCGCATCGACGGCGGTCACCAGTTCCGGCAGGGTCTCGGCGGCGACCAGGCGGACCTCCTCGGCGGGGTGGTCGGCGAGCAGCGCCCACAGCGCCGCCGCGGCGTCATCGCCCATCCCGACCAGATTGGCCACCACCAGGTCGCGGGTGCGTTCGTCCCGGCTGCCCGCGACCGCTTCGAGCAGCGGGGCGGCGAGGGCGGCGCGGACCGGGCCCGCCGGCAGCAGCGCCGGGGCCTGTTGCTCCAGGATCGCCAGCCGGTGCAGACCGGGCCGGCCCAGGCAGCGGCGCATCGCCTCGCCGAGCCGGTCCGCATCGCCACGCTCCACCTGGCCGGCGCGCAGCCGGTCGGCGATCAGCCAGTGCACGGCGGTGTCGCCGGACTCGGGGATCGCATCGGCGTGGACGGCAAGCCGCCGGCCCAGCTCCGGTCCGGGCGCGATGCGCGCCAGGGCGGCGGCCAGGGGCATGCGCTCCCGCGGTTCGTCGCCCCGGGCGAGCAGCAGGTCCAGGCCGCGCTCCAGGCAGTCGTCGCGGTCATCCGCCGCCCCGGCGGGCCCGGCCAGGAGGACGATGAGCCGGGCGTCCTGGGTCGGTGAGCGGCCGAGCTGGCGGTGCAGGGCGCGATGGACCCGGAGCGCGGCCCGCTCCTGGAGCGGGCGCACGAGATCGACCAGGGACCACGGCATGCCGAGGAGGAGATCGAGGATCCGGTCCAGATCCGGATGGCCGGCGAGATGGTCCGCGAAGCGGCCGAGGGCCGGGACCAGTTCGGGGAATCCCGCGCCCCGGCCGAGCTGGGTCTGGATCGCGCTGACCACCAGGTCCGCCTGGTCGCCGTCCTGGGCCAGCCCGTCGAGGGCGCGCAGCAGCGCCGTCGCGTCGCCACGCGCCACCGCCCGCACCGCGTCCACGGTCGCCGCCCGGGCGCCGCTGGCGGTGCACAGGGCGATGGCCCGCTCGCGCACCGATTCGGCCCCATCGGCGAGCAGGAGCGGCATGAGCCGGGCCACCACCGACAGGGGGGCGCCGCAGTAGCGCAGGCGTTCCAACGCCGCCGCCCGCTGATCGGCACCCCGGGCCTCGGCCAGGCCGAGCACCGGCTCGCGCAGGGCCGGGGCGAGATCGTCGAACCCCGCCAGGGCCGGCGCCGGCGCCGGGGCCAAAGCCGCGAGCAGGGGATTGCCGATCTCGTCCGCGAGGGCGACCACCCGCCAGCCATCCGGGCAGTCCGGCGGCTCAGCGACCCGCAGTCCCAATCCTTCCGCATGGCGGACCAGGACGCCGGCGGGGTCGTCGGCGAACCCGGGATCGAGCAGGGCCGCGGCCCCGCCCGCATCCGCCATCACCGCCCCCAGGGCCGGCTCGGTCCACGCGATGCGCTGCTGGAGCAGCTGTCCCACCCGCAGGAACCGGCGCATGTCGCCGCCGCACAACCGCTGGATCAAGGGCGCATCGCCCGCACGCAGGCCCGTGAGCATGCTGGGGAGTGTGGGAGCGACGGGGGGTGGGGAAGGGGGTCGGCCCCATGCGTCACCCACGCCGGATCCGCGCTGTCGTAGATCCCATCCATCCCTGCCCTCCTCCGCGGCTCTCCGGGTCCTCCCGCCCTTGAAAGCCTCGACACCCATCGTTCGAGGCTCACAGGAGGTCGGGAGATCGCGGAGGGCCGCGGAGGACCGTCAGGTTTGGTGAGGGCGCGCCGGTGGTTTTTCACCACTCTCCGCGGCCCTCCGCGATCTCCCGATCTCCTGAGGCCCGCCGCAGGCGCCACGCCAAGCCAAGATCAGTCGATCGCCGCCTGCTCGCCGGTGCGGATGATGTCCACCGCTTCGCTGCCGGTGGTGGCGTCGCGCAGGCGCTGGTCGATGAAGTCGCTGTTCTCCAGCATCGCCGCGATGTGCGCCTGGAGGCGCTGGTGGACGCGGGGCTGGCCGGCGGGGGTGAGCAGGACGAAGAGCAGGTGGGCGCGGTCCTTGCTGCCTTCGACCGGGATGCCGGCGTCGTGGCGGATCAGGATGAGCGCGGCCTTGGACAGCCCGGGCAGGCGGGCGTGGGGCAGGGCGACGCCCCGGGTCAGGTAGGTGCCGGCGATGCGCTCGCGCTCCATCACCGCCTTCTGGATCGCATCACGCTCCGCCGGCAGATGGTCGGCGGGGATCCGGGCCAGGGCGAGTCGCAGGGCCTCGGCCAGGTTGGCCCCCTGGGCGCCCAGGACCACCCGCTCCGGCGAGACCGCATCAGCGAGCATCGGCTGCTCCTCGCGCTCGAACTCGTCGCCGATGGTGCCGACGATCTCCTCGAGGATGTCTTCCAGGCTGATGATGCCGGTCCACCGGCCGTCGGCGTTGGTGACCAGGGCGAACTGGTTGCGCTTGCGCTGCATCTCACCGAGGAGCTGTTCGAGGGGCGTCTGCTCGGTGGTCGTCAGGTACGGGCGCATGATCCGGACCAGATCCGGCGGCCCGTCGGTGAGCAGGAGGTCCTTGAGGTGGACGAACCCAGAGGGCCGGTCCGCGTCGTCGAGGATCAGCGGGTAGCGGGAGAAGCGCCAGGTGCGGATGAACTGCAGGGTGTCCGCCCACGCCAGGTCGCGGACCAGGCAGCGCACCTGGGAGCGGTGGCGCATGGCGTCCTTCACCTTCAGCTCCCCGAGATCGAACACGTTCTCGATGAAGAGCAGGCGGCGGAACGACATCAGGCCGTGCTCCTGGCTCTGGTCGAGGATGATGCGCAGCTCGTCCTCGCTGTGCGGGGCCTCTTCGGTGCCGCGGGTCAGGCGCAGGGCGCGCATGATCGCCTGGGACGACTTGGTCATCACCCACAGCAGCGGGAAGAACGACCAGTAGGCCCACAGCATCGGCCGGGCGCAGATCAGGGCGCAGGGCTCGGCATAGCGGATGGCCAGGGACTTGGGCAGCAGCTCGCTGGTGACGATGACCACGAAGGTGGCGAGCAGGAAACCGAGCACATGGCTGGCCACCGCCAGGCCGGGGATGCCGTCGCCGACCAGGGCGACGATCGGCTCGGCGATCATCGGCTCGATGAGCTTGCCGATGCCCAGGGTCGCGCCGGTGATGCCGACCTGGACCACGGACAGGAAGCTGTCCATGTCGCTCTGGATGCGCTGGACCAGCCGTGCCCGGGGATCGCCGGCCTCGATCAGCTCGGTGACCCGGCTGGCGCGCAGGCGTACCAGGGCGAATTCCGCGAGCACGAAGAAGAAATTCACCCCCAACAGCAGCAGGCCGATGGCCGGGAGGATGACGTGGCTGGTCCAATCCATGGATCGGTAGTGTACACCTGCGGCCCTGATGTCCACAGCATCGGCCTATGGCCTTCCGTGCCATGCACCTGGAGTCTGACCGGGGCATCCGTCGGGTGCCCGGCTCCGCCGGTGGGGACGCTGCGGCCATGCGTCCGTTCCTGGTCCTGCTTGCCTGCGCCGTCTGTTCCGCCGTCGATCTGGCGGTGGTCAATCCGACCTCGGCGACCTGGGCGGCGGCGGCGATCCGTCTGCCGGGGCCGCTGCCGGCGGAGCTGGCCGCGGGACCGGGCACGCCACGGCTGGTGGCGACCCGGGACGGTCGACCGGTGCCGGTGGCGGCGGTGTTCGAGGACGGCGGCTGGTATGCGGTGGTCCGCGATGACCTGGCTCCGCGCAGCCGGGCGGTGTGGCGCATCGATCGTGGGATCGGGAGCGTGGCGGTGCCGGCGGTGACGGTGCGGACCGTCGCCGAGGGATGGGAACTCGACAACGGCCGCATCGCGGTGCGGCTGCCCCGGCAGGGTGACGGCGGTCCGATCGCCGCCCTGCGTGTGGACGGGCGGTGGATCGGCGCCAGCCGGTGGATCGGCCTGCCGGCCGGCGCCCGTTTCGCCGGCGAGGTGATCGCGGATGGGAGCGTGGTCGCTGCGGTCCGTCTGCGCTGGACCTGTCCTCCGGCGGTCCGGGCCGGCCTCGCCGGCGAGGTCCCGGCCTTCGCCGAGGTCACCGTGCGCCTGGATCCCGGCGCCGACCACATCGAGATCCAGGAGCACCATCAGCTCCCCGGCGCGGCCCGCTGGGAATGGCTGGTGGCCCGGGAGTGGACCCCGGACCGGGTGCTGACCAAGCCCCACTGGCAGGGCGCCGGCGGCCAGTCCGGCCCACGGCAGCCCGATCCGGACCGGCCCCTGGGTCCGGTCGATCATCCGGCCATGGATCCCGGGCTGGTGCTCGCCCTGGTCCCGCGCTGGAACCAGCATTTCAAGGATGGCTGGCGGGCCGCATTCGGCGATGGCCGGCTCGCGGTGGGCGCGGTGGCGGTGGCGGCGGGCCGCTGGGTCTGGCCCCACGCCAACGCGGTCGAGGCGCGGATCGAGGACGGCGGCCTGTTCCGCTGCCCGGCCCAGCGTGGCCGTCGGGTGTGGTGGCTGCTCGCGGGCGACCCGGCGATGGTGCAGGTCGACCAGGCGTACCTGGACCGCTGGTGGCTCCGTCATCCGTCGCGCATCGGCGGCTTCCGCGGCGATCCCGCGGTCGGCAGCCTGCCGCCGCTGAGCCCGTTCGACGGGGTGTTGATCAATCCCACCGGCCACCAGCGCAACCTCGGCAAACAGGCCCTGGCGGCCGTGGGCAAGCCGGCGGGCCGGGACACGGTGTGGCGGCTCCAGGACTGGACGCACCCGGACATCTACGGTTCGACCTGGCTCGGGTGGAGCCCGGAGAACCCGAATTTCCTCACGGATTTCAACACCCAGGCGATCGCCTGGGCGGCGCAGGTCGCGGCGACGCCGGACGGGGCCTGGGCGGCGGAACTGGCCCGGGCGCGGCTCACCGAGGATCTGGTCCACACCGTGACCCTGCCCGGCGGCGCCGGGCAGGAGTGCCCCGGCTATCTCCGGCACGGCCTGGACGGCGTCGAGCGCCAGGTCGCCGGTGCGGCGCAGCTGGGTCTGGAGGCGGTGGCACGGGAGCGCATCGCCGCCGGTCGCGCCTTCCTGCGCCGGATCAGCCAGCCGGACGGCGCCATCCGCCGTGATCTGCCGATCGGCGACACCCACCCGGACCGCAAGGGTGGCACCGGGCCCATGGTGGTAGAGGTGCCAGCGGACGAGGTCCGCGCCTGGCGCTCCACGGAGCTGCCGGGTTTCGGCGCGATCCTCCAGCATCGTCCGGGCACCCCGCGCGAGACCTTCCTCGCCTTCAAGGCGGGATCCAACCGTGGCCATTACCACGGCGACCAGCTCGCCGTGCACTGGTCCGCCGACGCCCGACCGCTCGTGGTGGACCACCACTGCTCCTACAACCCGCGCGCCGGGCAGGAGCACATGCACAACCGGGTGGCCTTCTCGCTCCCCGGACTGCCGTGGGCGAACCTGGACGGTCATGAGCGGCTGACCGGCTTCGCCGGCAGCGAACTGGCGGACATCGCCGTGGGCGAGGTCGCCTCGCCCCGCCTGCGGGCCGTCGCGGCGCTGCCGCCGGAGACCTGGCACCAGGAATTTCCCCGGCATGCCTTCGCCGGGATGCTGACCTACCGCCGCACGGTGGTCCTGGTGAAGGGTGGCGCCCGGGACTACCTGGTGCTCCACGACCGCTGGGATGCACCGGAACCGGTGGCGGCCACCTTCTGGCTCCATGCCCGGGCCGAAGGGCTCGTGGTCGCCGGTGACGCCGCCCATTGGCCGGCGCGGCTCATGGTGCGCCGGCTCGCCCCGGCCGAAGCCGCGGGCGGCATCCTGGCGTGGAGCCACCGCAACGGCGGCCCCGAGGCCACCGAGGCGGTGCGCTGGACCGCCACCGCCGCCGCCGGCGCCTTCATCACCGTCGCCTGGCCCGGCGATGATGCGCCGGCGATCCGTCTCGACGGAGGTCTGGTGCAGGTCGGCGACGACCGCATCCGTCTCCTGTCCGGCGGCGGCGCCGAGGTCCAGCGCGGATCCGCGACCATCCTGCTGCCTGACAGCGCCATCGACCGTGAGCGCAGCCAGGGCGACATCGGCCTGTTCGTCCCCGATGCGGGCTATCCCTTTGGCCCGCTCCCGGACTGGCTCATCCGCCAGCGTTGGCACCGGCCCGAGGTCCCCGCCTGGGCGAAGCCCCTGCGCCGGGAGACGATGGATCCGTAGGCCCGTGGCCGCTGCGAAATGCCGCCAACTGGCGCATGTCGCGGCGCATCGCCCGTCATGGATGGAACGGTTGGCAAGGGCAATACGACAGCATTGACCCAACGCTCCGGATCCCCACAAGCCTGCGCACATCTCCACGGAGCCCGCATGCGTTTCCTGTCCCTGCTGCCTCTTCTCGCTGTCGCCTTCGCCCTGACCGGGTGCGGCGAGTCACGCTCGATCCTGCGCAAGGACCCGGCTGACATGCTGGTCAACACCGACCACGTGCAGGTCCAGGATGGCACCAATGCCGTGGTCCTCGACTGCCAGCGGGTCTATTTCGTCTTGAATGGCGAGGACCGCATCCGCAGCATCGGGCTGCTGTCGGTGAAGGCCGGCTCCCGGGCCCAGGCGGACCAGTTCCATCAGGCGCTGGCCACGGCGCTGGCGAGCAAGCGCCGGGTCACCGATAGCGCGGTCTTCTCCAAGGATGGGGAGTGGATCGACACGCTGCACTGGACCGGCAAGACGGAGCCCAGCCTGAGCGTGGTCCCGGCCGAGGCGATGATGGCGGCGCCGGCCTGGAAGTCCTATGGGGACTTCCCCGGCGATGGGACCAGCGCGACGACCCGGGAATTCGGCCAATGGGCCCAGATCGGGATGACCCAGGACGACGAGTGGCTGTCCAACCTCCAGCGTGAGACCGGAGGCCACGCCTTCCTGTGCGCCGACCTGACCACCGGCATGCACACCCTGTGGGTTCCCTACAACCTGCTGCGCATCGCCGCCGACAAGCGCAACGTGAAGACCAACCCCAACGCCATGAATGCCCCGATCCACCTTCGCGGCATCACCGGCGACCCGGCCCAGGCGGCGAAGGTGCTCGCGGCCTACCTGAACGGCTACCTCAACGGCGAGAAGGCTCCGGAGAAGTGATGCGCCCGGTCGCCGCCATCCTCGCCGTGCTGCTGGCAGGATGCGGCGGCGACCGCCCGGAGCCATCGCCGACGGTGGCCGTCGCCGACGGATTGCCGGCGGTGACGGATGGGCTCGCCCTCGACGGCAGCACCATCCTGCCGCCCGCCGAGGTGCCTTCCGGGCCGGGCGATGTGCGACGGGCGATCGCCAATCCCGCCCTCGGCTGGACCGGATCCGAGATTCCCTGGGGCGAGCAGCGGGCGGCGATGGTCACCCTGTCGCCGCCCGCCGGCATGGACCACCTGAGCGCCTGGATCGCCGGCGATGACCGCCGCCGCACGCTTGGCGTGGGCCGCCAGAGCTTCCGGGTCGTGGCCGTGCTGGGGACCTATGCATCCCCGGAGCCCGGCATGGGTTCCGGCCCTGTCTGGGCGGTGCACCCGGAAGGTATCGTCCGTGGTGAAGGTACGGCCCACTGGCTGATCGGCTGGGACGGCCGGCAGCACCGCGTCCTTGGCCGTCTGCGCGGGCGACGGGAGGACCTCCTGGCGACCACGCCTGTATTGATGCCGTGGCGGGCCTATGCGACCCGGCTGCGTCGGGCGGTGGAGAAGGGGGCCGACCTGCGCCAGATGGCGGATGACCTGCGCATCGCCGCCCATCTGCCGGCGGATTGCCGGGCCGAGGTCGACGCGCTGCTCGCCACCAGGACCAAGGCCCTGGAGCAGGGTTTGGTCGAGGTCGGCACCGCCGCCGGCGATCCGGTCGCCGCCGGCCGCCGGCTCGCCGTGGTTCTGCGAATCCATTCCGATGCCCGGATGCTGGGCGCGGAGGGATCGGTTGCTGCGGCCGAGGCTTGGCGGCGGGAGCTCGCCACCACCTGCGCCGCGGCGGCAGCGGATGCGGATCCTCTCGCCCGGGTCGGCCTCCAGGTCCTTGCCTGGCGGGCACTGGCCGCGGAACCCGTGCTTGCGGGTGCCGATCCCACCGTCGCCCGGGAGGCCCTCCGCGCCGCCCTGGCCGCCTGGGTGCCGGAACCGAGGATCCTTGCGGATCTTCCGGCTGCCGATGCCCTTGGGATCGCTGCGCTGTCCGTCATGCACCAGCCTTGGGCGGTCGAGACGGCGCCGACCACCTTCCCCGATCTGGCCCGGAGCGAGCGGCGCGAGATCCTGAATCAGCCGTACACGGTGCCGAATCCGGCATATCCGCAGTGGGAGGCCACCCTGGCCGCCGCCACCGCCGAGGCCGACCGGATCCGCGGCCTGTTCGCCGCCGCCCGCGGCGCCATGGCGCGCAACGAGGCCTATACCACTGCCCGCAAGGTGACGGTCATCGAGCCGAACGGCACGAAGGTGATGGAGCGCACCGAGTACGACACCAATCAGTTCATGAAAGCGGCCTATGAAGCCGCCGCCCGCGAGGCCGCCGGCCATGAACTCGCCCTTGGTCGCGCCGAGGCGGGCGTGGCCGGGCTGCGGGCGGCGGAGCCCCCGCGGCGGCTGCCGCGCACCGGTACCTATGACGTGATCTGGCAGGAATGGCGCGGGACTGCGGTCACCCCGGTCGCTCTCCGCCCGGCGGAGGGTGCGGTCCGCGATCTGACCCTGCGTACCCCGATCCGCGAAGGCGATCGCCGGAGCGATGGGTTTGCCGCTCCCGGCATGCTGCCGGACGAGGGCATCCCGCGCCGGGATGAATGGCGGACCCGGGCCCAGGTCGAGGCCGCCCTCGTGCCGACCCAGACCGCCCAGGCCGCCGCCGCGGTGCGGGCGGCCCTGCATGCCGAAGTCCATCGCCGGGCCGGAGCCGGCCCCTGGTCGGTGTGGCTGCTCGGCGCCCCGGGCGAACCGATCATTCCTCCGGAGCTGCTCCGCCCATGAATCCCTTCCGTCCGCTCCTGGTCGTCGCCACCGCCCTCCTTGCGGGGTGTGGCGGGTCATGGTCCTGGCGCGATCGTTCCTATCCGCTGCCTGAACAGGCGCTCGCCGCCCAGTCCCGGGATCTCGACCGGGAGGTCGCCGGCGTTGCCCCGCTGCTCGACGAGGACCGCCTGCCCGGCGCCGCGGTGGCCGTCCTCGCCAGTCGGACGACCCTGGTCGGCCTGCTCCGCGGGGTGGACACCCAGACGGCCCTGTTCCGCTCCGGCCTGCGTGCCAATGAAGCCGCCGCCGGAGCCCAGGCCGCGCACCGTGCCGGGCTCTTTGCCGCCGGGGTCGCCACCGTGGTGGTGGATCGGCCTGAGCGGACACTGGTCCCGGCGGACGCGCGTTGGGTCCTCTTGTATCTGCCGCGGGCCCAGGACGGGACCATGCAGTGGTGGTTGATCGGCACCGAGCTCGCCCGCGGCATCGAGGTGCCCGAGGTCCCCGCAGCCGGGGAGGACCGCTTCGACCGTTTCGTGGACGGATTGCAGACCGCGGCGAGGGCCCTTCAGGCTGGTCAGGGTTTCGCTCGGCCCGGGTGGACTGCGGTGGCCAGGGGTCCGGCCGGTGCCGAGCTTCCCGGTCGGGTTGATGGATACGCCTCGGAGTTCGCGGGCATCCAGTACGATCTCTTCGGTGACGCCAATCCTGAGCAGGACCCCCAGCGCCAGATGTCCGCGGCGGTCGAGGTCCTCACCCGGTTGGGTGGCCGTCCCGGCCCGCGCATGGATCTGGCCTCGGCCCCGGGCGAGTCCCGTTGCCGGGTGCTGTTGACCTTTCCGGACCGGGTCCTGGTCGCCGAGATCGTCGCGGCCCCCGGTCGCGTCGGGATCGCCTATGCCCAGGGTCCGGCAAAGGGGCTCCGCACGCCCCAGGTCCGCAGCGAGCGGGATCTGGCGGATGAGCACCTTGCGCCTCCGGTGCGGCGCGCCCTCGCCAGCCTGCGCCTGCGGTAAGGGCCTGGAAAAGGCCTACAGCGCCATGCCCGCCGCGTGGCCGCTCGCCCAGGCCCATTGGAAGTTGTAGCCGCCGAGCCAGCCGGTGACATCGACCACCTCGCCGATGGCGAACAGGCCGGGCATGGTGCGGGCCTCCATGGTCTGGCTCGACAGGTCCCGGGTGTCGATGCCGCCCCGGGTGACCTCGGCCTTGCGGTAGCCCTCGGTCCCGGTCGGGACCAGGGTCCAGGCCTGGAGCGCATCGCGCAACGCCGCGATGTCGGCGTTCGACAGGTCCGCCGCCGGCCGCGCCCCGGGATCCCGGGGCAGCCCGGTCAGCCGCTGCTGCACGAGCCGCTTCGGCAGCCGCTCCGCGAGTACGGTGGCCGCCTGGGCCCGGCTGCCGCCGGCCCGGGCGCCGGCGAGCAGCTCCGTCGCATCCACATCCGGCAGCAGATCCACGGTGACCTCGGCGCCCGGGTCCCAGAAGTTCGACACCTGGAGCACCGACGGCCCGCTGATGCCGCTGTGGGTGAACAGCAGGTTCTCCTGGAACGCCATCCGGCCGCAGGCCAGCCGCGCATCCACCGCGATGCCGGACAGGTCGCCGAGCCCCAGGCCCGGATCCGTGGTGAACGGCACCAGTCCCGGGACCAGCGGCGTGACCCGCAGGCCGAAGCGGCGGGCGAGGCGGTGGCCCAGGTCCGTGGCCCCGGTGGTCGGCACCGACAGCCCGCCGGTGGCGAGCACCACCCGGTCCGCCTGCAACGGCCCGTGCGAGGTCCCCACCGTGAAGCCGCCGGCGTGGTCCACGCCGGCGATGCGGACCCCGGTGCGGACCTCGACCCCGGCTCCAGCGCACTCGTCGAGCAGCAGGGCGACGATGCGCTTGGCGGAATCATCGCAGAAGAGCTGGCCGTGGCGGCGCTCGTGGTACGGGATGCGGTGCTTCTCGACCAGGGCGATGAAGTCCTCGGGCCGGTAGCGGGCCAGGGCCGAGCGGGCGAAGTGCGGATTCGCCGACACATAGTTGGCGTGGGTCGCGCCGCGGTTGGTGAAGTTGCAGCGCCCGCCGCCGGAGATCAGGATCTTGCGCCCGATCTTCTCCGCGTGGTCCACCACCAGCACCCGCCGCCCGCGCCGCCCGGCGGTGGCGGCGCAGAACAGCCCGGCGGCGCCGCCGCCGATCACGATGGCATCCCAGGTGTCGCTCATGGGTGGAGCAGGGCCTTGATCAAGGGCCAGACCTGGGTCGTGGCGAGGGCGATCAGGCAGGCGCAGGTGGCGCCGATCCATGCCCATTCGGCCCGGCGCAGCCGTTCCCCGTACAGGAACCACGCCAGCACCCCTGTCACCACCATCATCATGGCCAGCACCCCGCCCGCCACGAACAGATTGCCGATGGTGGTGGCGTAGGTGTACGCGCCGGTCCCGATCAGGGTCGGTGAACTGCACAGGGCGACGCGCCACACCGCATCCCAGGGGATGGTCGGTGCCGCCCCGCGCAGCGCCGCCGCCCGGCCGGCGACCAGGACCAGTCCGGCCACGCCGATGCCGCCCTCCCACGCCCAGGCGGCGAAGAACGGATCCACCTCCCGGGACACCATGCCCAGGGGTACCAGGGCGCCGGCCATGCACACCGCGAACCCGACGCAGGCGAGCAGCCCGCGCAGGGGCCTGGCCTCGGGCGCCCGGGGCGTGTCGCGGCCGGAGATCCAGCCCAACGCCCCGACGCAGGCCAGGATCCCCGCCACGCAGGCGATCTCCACCGGGCGCGGGATCTCGCCAAACACCACCCCGGCCAGGGCCAGGGTGAACAGCGCCGACAGCCCCTGGGACGCCGCCTGGGCGATCGCCATCGGCAGGTGGCGGATGGCGTAGGTCTGGGCCAGGTTCGCGAGCAGCGCGCCGACGCAGGCCAGGGCGAGCCAAGGCAGATGCCCTGGCACCGCGGCCCAGCTCCCGTCTGCCATCCACAGGGTCAGCGGCGCCATCAGCACCAGCAGCGACAGCCCGCGCACCGTCACCACCCACGGGAGGTCGAAGCGCCGGGCGAGCTGCCCGACCAGCACCCCCTGGATGGCATAGGCGACCAGGGCGAGCACGACCAGGGTCAGGAACATCGCCGGGGACGGTGGCGGCCCTGGGCGCCGGGCAATGGCCTGGCCGGAGCGCCGAGATCTCCCTCCGGCGTGTCTGTTGGAGGTGGGTTGGATCGATGGCATTCCACGCATGCTTCCGACATGACTCCTGATGCTGCGGTTCCCGGTCGCCGGCCCATCGCCACGCGCGGACACCCCTGGGCCATCGCGGCGGCGGCGTGGCTCGCCCGGCGCGGGGTGTCGCCCAACGCCATCTCGATGGTGAGCATCTTGTGTGCTGCCGTCGCCGGTGCCGCCCTGGCCGCTTGGTCGGCGGCACCGGCGTGGGCAGCCCTCGTGGTGCTGGCGCTCGCCGCCATGGCGTCCAGGGCCGTCTGATCTGCAATCTCCTGGACGGGATGGTGGCGGTGGAGGGCGGTCGGCGCACGCCCACCGGCGACCTGTTCAACGAAGTGCCTGACCGGGTCGCCGACACCCTGGTCCTGGTCGGGGCGGGCTGGGGCTTGGCCCAGGCCGGCCTGCCGTGGGCCGAGCCCCTCGGTTGGGCGGCCGCCCTGGCGGCGATGGCGACCGCCTACATCCGCGCGCTGGCAGATGGCCATGGCTTGCGCGGCTGCTTCCTGGGCCGATGGCCAAGCCGCACCGGATGGCGGCCCTGACCATGGCGGCGGTGGTCGCCGCGGTCATGATGCCCTTGGCGGGGGCCTTGGTCGCCGGATGGATCCTGTGGACCGCGCTCCTGATCGTGGCGGTGGGATCCGGGTTCACCGCGTTCCGCCGCCTTGCGGCGGTGGCGGCGCACCTGCGCACGGTGAAGGGATGATCGCCGGCGCGATCCGGCTGGTCGCCGGGGTGCAGGCACGCTGGGTTGGCAGCATTCCGGAGCCGCGCCAACGCATCTACTTCGGCAATCACACCTCGAACCTCGACGGCCCGGTGATCTGGGCCGCCCTGCCCGACGGGATGCGCCGGGCGACCCGGCCGGTGGCGGCCAGGGACTACTGGCTGGGGGGACCCTTGCGGCGTTTCCTGGCGATCCGGGTGCTCAACGCGGTGCTGATCGAG
>CAMCAC010000028.1 GCA_945872305.1 Candidatus Kuenenia stuttgartensis
CGGTAGGTCCCGTCCAGGCCGATCAGGTCCAGGTGGTCATCCTCCGTCACCAGCAGGTCGGCCCCGGCGCGGAGCCCGAACCGGCTGCGGTGGTCCATCCGGACCTCGCCCCGCCAGCGGTCGATGCCGTCGTCCTGGGGCGACCATTCGGCCCGGGCGGACCAGGCCCAGGGGCGCGCGCCGTCCGTCTCCGGCGGCAGCGCCCAGCCGGCGGCATCCGCCCAGGGCCAGGGCTGGAACCCAGCGTCATCGCCCTCGTCGCCGTCCACCTGCCGGGGCAGGGCCGTGGTCAGGCCATAGACCCCGTAGCCGATCCCCAGGAGGGCGTAGCCCACCAAGGCACCCCCCGCCTCCTCGACGGCGTCGGATCCTGGGCCCTGGCTGTCGTGATGGTGATGTTCAGGAGGCGGCCGGGATTCCCGGGGTTTCTTCGAGGGGCCGTCCCCCTCCTCCGCATCCCGGCGCGCCCGGTCCAGGGGGCTCTCAGCGGCGGGCAGGCCCGCCACCAGGGCGAGCAGGCACGGGATCCAACGCATACCGCACCGTTGCCCGGCGGCGCCCGGTTGCAACCCGGTCCCGGCTTGCCCGCCGGGGGGCTGTCCGACGATCCGCCGCCCCATGGCCATCGACCTGCCCAAAGCCTACGACGCCACCGCCATCGAGCCGGAGGTGTACCGCCGCTGGGAGGACGCCGGCTGCTTCGCCGCCGGGGCCGGCCGCCGGGACGGCAAGCCCACCTACACCATCGCCATCCCGCCGCCGAATGTCACCGGCGTGCTGCACATGGGCCACGCCCTCAACAACACGCTGCAAGACACCCTGATCCGCTGGAAGCGCATGCAGGGCTTCGACACCCTGTGGCAGCCGGGCACCGATCACGCCGGCATCGCCACCGAGTCGGTGGTGGCCAAGCGCATCCAGGACGATGCCCAGTTCCTGAAGGACCTCGCCTCGGCCGGGATCGTGCCCGCGAACCCGCCGGATGCGGCGGCGGGCACCGCCACCGGCTACGACCGGGACCGCTTCGGCCGCGAACCGTTCCTCAAGGCGGTGTGGTTCTGGAAGGAGCGTTCCGGCGGCGCCATCGTCAACCAGCTCCGGGTGCTGGGCAGTTCCTGCGACTGGTCGCGGACCCGCTTCACCATGGACGACGGCCTGAGCCGGGCCGTGCGTCGGATGTTCGTGGACCTGCACAAAGCCGGCCTGATCTACCGCGGCACCCGCATGGTGAACTGGTGCCCGGTCCAGCGCACCGCCCTGGCGGACGACGAGGTGGAATACGTCGAGAAGCAGGGCCACCTGTGGAAGCTGCGCTACGAGCTGGTGGACGGCTCCGGGGCGATCACCGTCGAGACGACCCGGCCCGAGACCTTCTTCGGCGACACCGCGGTGGCGGTGAATCCCAAGGATCCGCGCTACCAGGCGATGATCGGCAAGACGGTCCGCCTGCCGATCATCGGCCGCGAGATCCCCATCGTCGGCGACGACCACGCGGATCCCGAGAAGGGCTCCGGCGCGGTGAAGATCACCCCGGCCCACGACCCCAACGACTACGAGGTCGGCCAGCGCCACGGGCTCCCCCTGGTGCGCTGCATCGGCTTCGACGGCCGCATGCTCGACACCGCCGCCGGCTACGCCGGTCAGGACCGCTTCGCCTGCCGCAAGCAGTTGCTCAAGGACCTGGAGGCCCAGGGCGTGCTGGTCGGCAGCACCCCGATCACCCACGCGGTGGGCCACTCCTACCGCTCGAACGCCCCCATCGAGCCGATGGTGACCGAGCAGTGGTTCGTGAAGATGGCCCCCCTCGCGGAGCGCGCGGTGGCCGAGACCAAGGACGGCCGCCTGCATTTCCACCCGGAGCGGTGGACCCGGGTCTATGAGCACTGGCTGACCAACGTCCGCGACTGGTGCATCTCGCGCCAGATCTGGTGGGGCCACCGCATCCCCGCGTGGCACTGCGCCGCCTGCGGCAAGCACACGGTCAGCGAGAGCGATCCGAGCGCCTGCGCCCACTGCGGCAGCCGCGACATCCGCCAGGACCCGGATGTGCTCGACACCTGGTTCTCGTCGGCCCTGTGGCCGTACTCGACCCTGGGCTGGCCGGACTTCGAGGCCGCGGCGAAGCACTACTTCCCCACCAGCACCCTGGTCACCGACCGCGGGATCATCTTCTTCTGGGTCGCCCGGATGGTGATGACCTCGCTGTTCGCCAACCAGGTCCGCCCCTTCGACGATGTGTACATCCACGGCACCGTGCTCGACGAGCGCGGGGTGAAGATGTCGAAGTCCCTGGGCAACGGCATCGACCCGATCGTGATGATCCAGGGCGGCAAGCAGGAGTACCTCAAGAAGGTCTACGATTGCCCCGGATACGGCGCCGACGCGGTGCGCTACACCCTGCTCGACATGACCACCGAGGGCCAGGACCTGAAACTGTCCCCGGCCAAGTTCGAGACCGGGCGCAACTTCGCCAACAAGGTGTGGAACGCCGGCCGCTTCCTGCTCATGAAGGTCGCCGAGCGGCCCCTGGCGGCGCCGCCCACCGCCGCCGCCCTGGCGGCCATGGACCTCGGCTTCCCCGAGCGCTGGATCCTCGACCGCCTCCAAGGCGCCATCGCCGAGTGCACCGAGGCCCTGGAGCGCTGGCGCTTCAACGACTACGCCAACGGCGCGTACCGCTTCCTGCGCGACGACCTGTGCGACTGGTACCTGGAATGGGCCAAGCAGGCGCTCAAGGCCGGCGGTCCCGCCGCCGATGCGGCCACCGCCGTGCTCGCCTACGCCTTCGAACAGGTCCTGCGCCTGCTCCACCCGGGCATGCCCTTCCTGACCGAGCACCTGTGGCAGCTCCTCCAGCCAATGACCGGCGGGGCGAGCTGGTCCGGCCGCCACCTGATGCTCCAGGCCTGGCCCGAGCCCCAGGCCTGCCTGCGGGTCGAGGGCGCCAGCGACCGCATGGCCCAGTTGCAGGAGATCGTGGTCGCGGTGCGCGGGGTGCGGAACCTGCAGCAACTCGCGGACGGGGTGGCCCTGGGGGTGACCCTGGCGGCCGGGGACGAGGCGGCGGAGCTGGAGCGCGACCGGGCCTTCGTCATCGACCGGGCGAACCTGGACCGCCTCGACATCGTCGCCGGTGGCGCCCGCCCCGACGGCACCATCACCGCCGTGGTCGGCGCCATGCGCCTGCATGTCTCGGTCCAGGGCAGCGTGGATCAGGCCAAGCTGCGCGAGATCCTGGTCCGCCGCCAGCAGACCCTTGCCACGTCGATCAAAGGCAAGGAAGGCCGCCTGGGCAACGCCGACTACATCGCCAAGGCCCCCCCGGCCCAGGTCGAGGAGACCCGTCTGCTCCTGGCCCGGGAGCGGGCGGAATTGGCGGGCATCGGGGAAACCCTGGCCGGATTGGCTGGGTGACGATGGGCAGCGTGTCGGTTGCATCGTTTCTCGGCCGATGGATGATGCACTTGTGAGCACGGATGGATTGCCCCAGGACCTGACCGCCAACGGCCCGGTCGCCATCGACAATTTCACCCTGACCCGACGCCTGGGCGCCGGGGCCATGGGCGAAGTCTACCTGGGAAGCGAAAGCATCACGGGGCGTGGCATCGCCCTCAAGCTGATCAACCGCCGCATCAATGCGGACGATGTCTCGGTGCGCCGTTTCCTTCGTGAAATCGAAGTCATGGCGCAGCTCGTGCACCCGCATGTGGCGCTCTACGCCGGCCACGGGGTGTGGCACGGCAAGCCCTACCTGGCGATGGAGCACGTCGACGGTCCGGATCTCAGCACGTTCCTGCGCGGTGGCGCCCGCATCCCCGAGGAAGCGGCCCTGTTCCTGATCATCCAGGTGGCGGAAGGGCTGGAGTACGCCAGCCAGCGCACCGGTCTGGTGCACCGGGATGTCAAGCCGGGCAACATCATCCTGGATCTTGCCGGGCAGGCCGCGATCTGCGCCGCCACCCGGGCCAAGGTCATCGACTTCGGCCTTGCCAAATTCCAGGAGATCGCCGACTTCGACGATATCCACTTCGGCAACAACCGGACCGGAGCGGTGCGGGATACGACCGACCAGGCCTCGGCCGGCCAAGTGGTCGGAACGCCCGCCTACATGCCCCCCGAACAGGTGCGCGGGGACAAGGAAATCACCTTCTCCGCGGACATCTACTCGCTCGGCGCGACCCTGTTCCACCTGATCACGGGACGCGTCCCATTCGACGGCCGCACCCCGGCCCTGGTGATGGTCGCCCATCTCCAGGACCCGACACCTGATCCGACCCAGTTCGCTCCGGAAATGCGCTCGGCGACCCGCGACCTGATCCTGCGGGCGATGGCCAAGGATGTGCAGCACCGGCACCGCACCTGGGACCAGTTCATCAGCGCCGCCCGGGCGGCCCTGACCCTGGTCCAACAGGGCCCGACACGCCGCATCACCCGCAAGCCGAGCGATCCGATCAGCGACAAGCAGGTCCGCATCCGAGCTCCGGAAGAGACATCCCGCATCGTCAAACAGGCCCTGGGCGATGCGAAACCCGGCCAGATGAGCGGTTCCGACGCCCTGTCGCAACTCCTCGCCAAACGCCTGTCCGGACATGTCGCCCCGCCCAAGGATTCACCCAGCGGCCCGGGCACCGCCCGCTGGGGCCGCAAGCCCGGTTGAGACGGCGGACGCGCACTGGCCGCAAAGGGCATCCCAGCGATGGACCAGCCGAATTCGCCTGGCCCATCGTCATTCTCTGGTCATGCACAGGGAAGCACCCTCTCCCGCGCGGGAGGTCAGGATGGCATCGGGCCGAGCAGACGGACCGCTGGCACGTCCGACTACATCTGTGGCGCTCGTCAGTGGCCCATGGCGGACGTGCTACCTCTACCAGCTCCCGCGCGGGACGCGCGGGAGGCCAAGGCGGCCGCGAGCCGCGCAGGCGGCTCGCTGGCAAGTCCGGCAACGTCGGTGAGCTTGTCAGTGGCCCATGGCGGACTTGCCACCGCCTTGGCCCTTGAACTTCTTCCAAGGAGCGTCGGGTTTGGCGTTGTCGCCGAACTTGCCGGCGGCGTAGTCGGCGGCCATCTGGGCGAGGCTGACGACGGGGACGCCCGGGGCCTTGCCGGCCTGGCCGAACTGGGTCATGCGCTCGGCGCAGATGGCCTGCATGGCGGCCCGGGCCGGGGTCAGGTAGCCGCGGGGATCGAACTCCGCCGGCTTCTCGACGAAGAACTTGCGGATGGCGGCGGTGATGGCGAGGCGGTTGTCGGTGTCGACGTTGATCTTGCGCACGCCGGACTTGATGCCGCGCTGGATCTCCTCGACGGGAACGCCGTAGGTCTCCTTCATGGCGCCGCCGTACTTGTTGATCTCGTCGATCAGGTTCTTGGGCACGGACGAGGAACCGTGCATGACCAGGTGGCAGTTGGGGATCTTGGCATGGATCTCTTCGATGCGCTTGATGGCGAGGACGTCGCCGGTGGGCTTCTTGGAGAACTTGTAGGCGCCGTGGCTGGTGCCCATGGCGACGGCGAGGGCGTCGATGCCGGTGCGCTTGACGAAATCGACCGCCTGGTCGGGATCGGTGAGGAGCTGGTCGAGGGTCAGTTTGCCCTCGGCACCGTGGCCATCTTCCTTCTCGCCCATGCCATGCTCAAGCGAGCCGAGCACGCCGAGTTCGCCTTCGACCGAGACGCCCATGCTGTGGGCGATGTTCACGACCTCGCGGGTGACGGCGACGTTGTACTCGTAGCTGGCCGGGGTCTTGCCGTCCTCCTCGAGGGAGCCGTCCATCATGACCGAGGTGAAGCCCATGCGGATCGCGCTGATGCAGGTGTCCGGGGCGTTGCCGTGGTCCTGGTGCATGACGACCGGGATCTCGGGGTAGAGCTCGACGGCAGCTTCCATCAGCTTGGCGAGGAACAGATCATTGGTGAACTTGCGGGCGCCGCGGCTGGCCTGGACGATGACCGGGCTCTTGGTGGCGCGGGCGGCCTCCATGATCGCCTGGATCTGCTCCATGTCATTGACATTCAACGCGCAGACACCGTAGGCATTGGCGGCGGCATGGTCGAGCAGCGGGCGAAGGGGGATGAGGGCCATGGGGACTCCGTGGGTCGGTGGTCATGTAATGGTCCGAGGGATCCGTGCCGAGCAAGGATCCATCCCGCGACAACGCCAATGAAGAACCCGGCTGCATGAGCAGCCGGGTTCCTCGCGCATACATCGGAGGGACGAAGGTCAGACGAGTTCGAAGATCGCAATCGGGCTGCGATCGCCGAAGCGGAACCCGGCCTTGAGGACACGGGTGTATCCACCCGTGCGCTCCTTGTACTTCGGGGCCACATCCTCGACCAGGCGCTTCACGGCGTCCTTGCTCGCAAGCGCCTGTTCCGCCAGACGGCGGTAGTGCAGCTGCTCAGCGGGCTCGGTGGCAGCCAGGGCCTTCTTGCCGTAGGTGATGCAACGCTCGGCGTACCGGCGTGCCTCCTTGGCCTTCGGCAGGGTGGTGGTGATACGGCCGTGCTCAAAGAGCGAGGCGACCATGTTGCGAAGCATCGCGATGCGGTGCTCCGAGGTGCGGTTCAGCTTGCGGTGGTCGGTGCGGTGGCGCATGGGGACGGTCCAGTATCAAGCCTCGACGCGGGTCGCCAGGCGCATGCCCAGGGACAGCCCGCGGTCGGAGAGCTTCTTCTTGAGTTCCTTGGTCGCGATCTTGCCAAGGTTGTGGATGGCGGCGACCTCCGCCTCGTCCATCTGGACCAGGTCGGCGATCAACTTGATGTTCGCCGAGCGCAGGGCGTTCTCGGTCTTGACCGAGAGGTCCAGCAGGCCGATCTGCTTCGCAAGCAGCGCGGTACGCTCTGCATCGCCTTCGACGATGAGATCGGTGGCGGTGCCCGCGCCATCGATGTCGCGGCCGATCTCGAAGTACTTCACGAACGGGTTCAGGTGCTTGCGCAGGATGTTCGTGGCTTCGACAAGGGCCAGCTCGGGCGTGATCGAACCGTCGGTCCAGATCTCGAGATCGAGGCACTCGTAGTCGGTGCGCTTGCCGAGCCGGGTCGTGCCGACCTGGAACGAGCAACGGGTCACCGGGCTGTAGATCGAGTCGACAGCGATGGTCCCGACCGGGGCGCCATCGATGCGCTGTGCCTCGGCGGGGACGAAGCCGCGGCCACTGCCGACGTCCATCTCGAGGACGAACTTCACGTCCTTGGTCAGGGTCGCGAGGACGAGATCGGGATTGATGACCTCGACATCCTGGTGCGGGGTGATGTCCGAAGCCGTCACGGGGCCGACGCCGGACTTCTCCAGGCGGATGACGACATTCTCATCACTGTGCAGGCGCAGACGCAGCCGCTTGATGTTCAGGATGATATGGGTCACATCCTCAAGCACGCCGTCGAGCGAGGTGAACTCGTTGTTGGCGCCCTGCAGACGGATCGAACGGACCGCAGCACCCT
The DNA here is from genome assembly GCA_945872305.1 of Candidatus Kuenenia stuttgartensis. Lineage (GTDB taxonomy): Bacteria > Planctomycetota > UBA11346 > UBA11346 > UBA11346 > CAMCAC01. Next base: position 7,447 of record CAMCAC010000028.1, read on the forward strand.
GGATGCTGCTCAGCAGGACCCGGCGGAGGCCGTTGCCGATGGTGGTGGCAAAGCCGCGCTCGAAGGGTTCGGCGTGGAACTTGGCGTAGGTCGCGACGCCGGAGCCGTCGACCTTTTCAACACGGGTGGGGAGTTCAAAGCCACGCCAACGAATGCGCATGAAGATGTCCTGACTGGGGGTGAGACTGAGGAGAATGCCGGAGACAGGTCAGAGACGGATCAGACGCGACGCTTCTTGCGCGGGCGGCAGCCGTTGTGCGGCAGCGGGGTCACGTCGGTGATCGAGCGGATGGTCACGCCGCCCTTGAAGAGGGCGCGGACAGCGCTCTCGCGGCCGGTGCCGGGGCCACGGACGCGGACATCGGCCTCTTTGAGGCCGAGCTTGGCGGCCTTCTCGACCACGCGCTCCATGGCGAGCTGGGCAGCGAAGGGCGTGCTCTTGCGGCTGCCCTTGTAGCCGATGGAACCGGCGGATTCCCAGGCGGCCACTTCGCCGTTGGCGTCGGTGACCGAGATGATGGTGTTGTTGAAGGTCGCATTGATGTGCACCACACCGGTGCGCAGCGTCTTCTTGATCTTCTTCTTGGAGTAGGCCATGGCGGTGTCCGGGTGCTTTCAGCGCGTCACTTGCGCAGGATCTTCTTGTTGGCGACGGTCTTCTTCTTGCCCTTGCGGGTACGCGAATTGGTGCGCGTACGCTGGCCGCGGACCGGAAGGCTGCGCGCATGGCGGAACCCGCGGTAGCAACCGATCTCCTTGAAGCGCTGAACGTTCGCCTGGATCTCACGGCGAAGGTTGCCCTCGACGACGTAGTTCGCGTCGATGTAGGACGCAATCTGACCAAGCTCTTCCTCGGTCAGCTGATAGGCCCGGCGATTCGGGTCGATCCCCGTCTTCTCGCAGATGATGTTGGCACGGGCGAGACCGATGCCGAAGAGGGCCTCTAGCGAGTAGGGCACCTTCTTGTTGTTCGGAATATCGACACCGAGGATACGGGGCATGGGAAGTCCTTGAATCAGCCCTGACGCTGCTTGTGGTTGGGGTCGCTGCAGACGACGCGGATCTTGCCCTTACGGCGGACCAGCTTGCAGTGCTCACAGCGACGACGGACGGATGGGGTGACCTTCATGATGGATACCTTTCACGCTTCTCGATAGATGATACGACCGCGAGTCAGATCGTACGGGGACATCTCGATGGTGACCTTGTCACCAGGCAGGATGCGGATGTAGTGCATGCGGATCTTGCCGCTGATGTGCACCTGGACCTCGTGACCATTGGCAAGAGCGACAAGGAAGCGTGCATTCGGCAGCTTTTCCTTGACCGTTGCTTCGAGTCGGATGGCATCTTCCTTGGCCATGTCAGAACCGCTTTCCGGACTTCTTGCCGGCATTGCCGCCAGCGAGTCCCTGGTACTGGTGGGCGAGGAAGAAGGTGCTGACCTTCTGCATCACATCAATGGTGACACCGACGACGATCATGAGTCCCGTGCCACCAAGCAGAAGCGCAGCTCCTTGATTGGCGATGGGGCCGCTGGAGACGAAAGCCGTGGCGAGTTCTGGAAGGATGGCGATCAAGGCCAGGAAGGTCGCGCCGACCACCGTGATCCGGGTCAGGATCCACTGCAGGTGGTCAACGGTGTTCTTGCCGGGCTTGATCCCACGGACAAAGAAGCCGGCCTGCTTGAAGTGGTTCGAGAGATCGTTGAGATCAAAGGTGATCGAGATGTAGAAGAAGGTGAACGCGACGATCAGGCCGGCGAACACGTAGCGGTGCAGCGGGGCGCCGTAATCCAGAAGATGGGCGATACCGAGATGACCACCAGTCAGGTTGTCGAGGCCAGCAACCGCCATGGACAGGACGATCACCACCGGGCTTGCGAAGATCACCGGGATGACGTTGGCCTGATTCAACTTCAAAGGCAAGGTCGTCTGACCACCGCCATAGACGCGATTGCCCTGGACCCGGCGCTGCTGTTCGAGATTGATGCGGCGGACGGCCTGGACCACGATGACGATGGCGGCGATGATGATCATGGCCACCGCGATGGCGCCGAGATACGGCGGAAGTTCGGGAGGGAGGCCCTGAAAGGCGGCCGGGGCCGACGCCAGGATACCGATCATGATCACGATCGAGACGCCGTTACCGATGCCGAACTTCGTGATCTGTTCGGCGATCCACAGGATGAGCATCGAGCCGGTGGTGATCACCAAAGTGGACTGGATGATGAAGGCAGTGGTATATTCAGCGGTGACAAGGGGCAGGCTGCGGCCCATGGCATCCTGGGCGGGCGGCATGTTGGCCAGCGCGACCGAAGCGATGGCAGCCTGGACCAAGGCAATCACCAGCGTGGCATAGCGGGTGTACTGGTTGATCTTCCGCCGGCCCGATTCACCCTCCTTCTGGAGGGCTTTGAGGGCTGGAATGCTGAAGGCAAGCAACTGGAAAATGATGCTGGCACTGATGTACGGCATGATGCCGAGACCGAAAATGGACGCCTGGGCGATGGCACCGCCATTGAACATGTTCGCCCAGCGCAGAACCACCCCCAAGGGGCTGTCATCGCCGGCGCCACTGACCATGGCGCGCAAGGCATCGAGACTGACACCCGGAATCGGGATGTAGATGCCGAGACGGTACACCACCACTCCGAGGAGGAAGGTGATGAAGAACCGCCAGGCAAGTTCCCGGTACGGATTCGAGCCGATGTCCTGCTCGGCCATTCGGATCAGCCCGCCGCCTGGACGCTGCCGCCAGCCGCCTCGACGGCAGCCTTGACCGTGCCGCTGACCGGAACCGAGACGGTGACCGCGCGATCGACCTTCAGGCCATCCTCGCCGCGACCGCCGACGATCTTGATGGCGGTGCCGGGCTTGACGAGGCCGGAAGCCGCAATGGTCTCAGCCGAGAGGACACCGCCCTGGACACGGGCCAGGACACGGTTCAGAGGCAGGGCCAAGTACTTCACCTCGTGGGCGAAGTTGCTGAAGCCGCGCTTCGGGAGGCGCATCCACAGAGGCTTTTGACCACCCTCGAAGAGGGGCCCGCGGTTCTTGCCGCCGGTACGGGAGCCTTCACCCTTGCCACCACGACCACCGGTCTTGCCAAGGCCGCTGCCATAGCCACGACCGACGCGCTTGCGCGGGGACCGGCCGGTATCGGTGCTGAGAATCTTATCGAGGCTCACAGTTCGACTCCACGCAGCTGGACGTAGTGCTCCTTGGTGCGCAGCTTGGAGAGCGCATCAATGGTGGCACGGATCAGGTTCACCGGGTTGTGATTCCCGTAGGCCTTGGTCAGGATGTTGTGGACGCCGGCCTTCTGGAGGACGGCGCGCACGGACTTGCCGGCGATGACGCCGGTACCCTCGGCGGCCGGGATCAGGCGCACCTTGGCGGAGCCGAAGCGGCCCTCGACCTCATGCGGGATGCTCCCATTGACGATGGGGTAGGCGAAGACGGCCTTCTCGCCATCGCGCACGGCCTTGTCGATCGCGCTGGCCACTTCCTTGGCCTTGCCCTTGCCGAACCCGACCTTGGCCTTGCCGTCGCCGAGGACGATGAACGCGGCGAAGCTGAAACGCTTGCCGCCCTTCACGACCTTTGCACAGCGGTTGATGCGGACGACCTCTTCGCTGTAGAGCTTGGAGCGCGACTCACGCTGGGCCGGGGGCCCGCGTCGGTCACGACGCTCGCCGCGACCACCCTCGGGGGCGGCGCCAGAATCTTGTTTCGCTGGTCCGGACTTCCTGATCACAGTGACTCCTCATCGCCCATGCGGGCGGGGTGCGCGGTCGGCCCGCGCTGAAAGGGCTAGAAAGAATAAGGTGGATTGGCCGATTGCAACCGGGTCAGAACGAGAGGCCCTTGGCCCGGGCGGCGTCAGCCAATGCCTGGATGCGGCCCGCATAGCGGCGACCATTGCGATCGAACGCGACCGAGCTGATGCCCTTGGCGAGGGCCGCGGTGGCCAGAGCCTCGCCGACGACCTTGGCCGCTTCGATGGGCTTCAGTTCCTTGACCTGGGCGGCGATCGCTTCGGTCGAGGTGCCGGTCGCGACGAGGGTGATGCCACGCGCATCGTCGATGATCTGGCAGGTGATGTGCTTTTCGCTGCGGAAGACGGAAAGCCGCGGGCGCTCGGCACTCCCAGAAAGGGACTTGCGGATGCGGCGCTTCTTGGCGAGGAGCGATTCGCGCTTGGCAATGATGCGATCCATGGAATCGGTTCCTTATTACTTCTTGGCGCCGCCGGAAGCGGCAGCCTTGCCGGCCTTGCGGCGGACGACCTCGTCCGCGTAGCGCACGCCCTTGCCTTTGTACGGTTCCGGCTTGCGGGCGGCGCGGATGTCCGCTGCCACCTGGCCGACCAGCTGCTTGTCCATGCCGAGGACCTCGACGTGGTTGGCGTCGGGAACCTTGATCTCGATGGCGGCGGGAATCTGGACTTCGATGATGTTGGCGAAACCAACGGTCAGCGAGAGTTTCTTCCCGGCCAGGATCGCCTTGTAGCCGACACCGACGATTTCGAGCTTCCGGCTGTAGCCCTGGGTGACCCCGACCGCCATGTTCATGGCAAGCGCGCGGATCGTCCCATGCATGGCCTTGGCCAGCTTGGTGTCGGCGGTACGGGCGAAGGTGACGGTGGTACCGACGACCTTGGCCTCGATGCCCTCGACCAGCTTCTGTGAGAGGGTGCCCTTGGGGCCCTTGCACACGAGAGAGCCGTTCTCAACGGCCATCGTGACGCCTTTGGGCAGTTCGAGCGGATTCTTACCGATGCGGCTCATGGAGGCGACCTCAGGTCACAGTGCAGAGGACTTCGCCGCCGACCTTGCGCTCACGGCAGGCGCGGTCGGACAGGATGCCCTGGCTGGTGGAGACGATGGCGATGCCGAACCCGCGGATGACGGGCTTCAGCTCCTTGCGGCCGGCGTACTGCCGACGGCCAGGGGTGGACACACGATCGATGCTGTGGATCGCAGCCTCACCCTTTTCACCAACCTTGATGGTGATGGAGAGGGTCTTCGCAGGCTTGGTGTCGAGCACTTCGCAACGGCTCAGGTAGCCTTCCGAGAGAAGGACCTTGGCGATGCCTTCCTTCTCCCGGGACCAGGGTGCTTCCACCTTGGTGCGGTTGGCGGAGACGCCGTTGCGGATGATGGTGATGAAGTCGGCGATGGGGTCGGTGCAGCTCATGAGATCACCAGGAGGCCTTGGTCACGCCAGGGAGGTTGCCCTGGTGGGCCAGCAGGCGCAGGGCGTTGCGGCAGATCCCGAACTTGCGCAGGTACGCATGCGACCGGCCCGTGAGCTGGCAGCGGTTGCGCACCCGGGTCGGGGAGCTGTCAGGGGTCAGCAGGTCGAGGGCGGCACGGGCTTCCATGCGCTCCTCGAGGGTCAGCTTGAGGTCCAGGCTACGAGCGCGCAGGGCGTCGCGACGGGCCTTGTACTTGGTCACCAGCGCCGCGCGGTACGCATTGCGGTTCAAAAGGGAGGTGCGGGCCATGGGTTACCTTACTTGACCTTGTCGGCGGCATCGGCCTTGGCCGAGGCGTCGCGGAAGGGGAAGGACAGGGACTTGAGAACCTCTCGGCTCATCTCGTCGGTGCTGTTGCGGAAGCAGATCGTGATGTTGAGACCTTGGTTGTGCTCAAGCTTGTCGAGGACCACTTCATGGAAGAGCGCCTGTTCGCGAAGGCCCATGTTGTAGTTGCCGCGGCCATCGAATCCATTGGCGGAGAAGCCGCGGAAGTCCTTGATGCGCGGAATGGCCAGGTGGATCAGCTTGTCGATGAAGGCCCACATGCGCTCACCGCGCAGGGTGACCCGAGCACCGATCTTGGCGCCCTCACGGGTGCGGAAGTTGGCGATCGAGGCGCGCGCCTTGGTGACCACGGCGCGCTGGCCGGCGATCAGGCTGAGGTGCTCGCTGACGATGTTGAGGATCTGACCATCGGCCATGGCCCGGCCAACGCCCATGTTCAACGAGATCTTCTCGATGCGCGGGCCGGCAAGGCGGTTCTCGATGCCGTTCTTCTTCAGGATCTCGGGCAAGCGCTCCTGATAGACCTGCTTGCTGGACTTCTGCAACTGGGACATGGATCAGCGCCTCACTTCGCGGCCACGAGGGCGTGGCCGGACTTGCGCGCCGTGCGCACGACGCCTTTGTCGGTGCGGATACGGCGCGGGCGGGTGGCCGCCTTGTTGGTGGTCGGATCGAGGAGGGCGAGCTTCGACAGGTGGATGGGGCGCAGTCGCTGCACCCGTCCGCCCTCGACGCCGGCCTGGGGGTTCGGCTTGACGTGCTTGGTGTCGTAGATCGCCGCATCACCCTCGACAAGGGCGCGCTGCTCGAACGGGAACACCTTGATGATGGTCCCGGTCTTGCCCTTGGCGGCACCGCTCAGGACGACGATCTTGTCACCGGTGCGCACATGGCACTTGGGCGGGCGCGCGGGGCGCGGGAGTTTGACCTTGCTCGGCATGGCTCAGACGACCTCGGGGGCCAGGGAGATGATCTTCATGAAGTTGCGGGCACGGAGCTCGCGCGCCACGGGCCCGAAGATGCGGGTGCCCTTGGGGTTTTCGTCGGCATCGATCAGGACGACGGCATTGCTGTCGAACTTCACGTAGCTGCCGTCTTCGCGGCGGATCGGCGCTGCGGTGCGCACGATGACCGCCTTGCACACGGTCTTCTGCTTCACATCGCTGGTCGGGATGGCCTTCTTGATGGCAACCACGATGATGTCGCCGATCGTGGCGTAGCGGCGGTGGGAGCCGCCGAGCACCTTGATGCACATCGCCTTCTTGGCGCCGGAGTTGTCGGCCACATCGAGCCACGTCTGCATCTGGATCATGGTATTTCCCTCAGACCGCGCGCTCGAGGACCTGCATCAGCCGCCAGCGCTTGGTGGCCGAGAGGGGACGGGTCTCGATGATGAGGACCTTGTCGCCCTCCTTCGCCGAGTTCGTCTCGTCATGGACGTGGAACTTCTGGGTCCGCTTGATGAACTTGCCGTACTTGGGGTGACGGTAGAGCTCCGTCACGGCGACGACGCGGGTCTTGTCCATCTTCGCGGAGGACACGATCCCGATCACGCGCTTGCGGTTGCCGCGGTCGGCCTGGCTGCTGGTCTCGGTCATGGGGGTGCTCACTTGGCCTTCGCCGCGGGGGCGGCCTTCTCGCGGATGAGGGTCTCGAGGCGGGCGATCTGCCGGCGGTTGGCGCGGTACTTCACCCCGAGCTGCTTGCCCTCGACGCTGCCGGCCAGACGGGCCTTCAGCATGTCGGTGCGCAGGGCTTCAGCCTGGGACTGCAAGTCCTCGACGGACTTGGCTCGGAGATCGGTCTTGGCGGTCTTCTTCATGGTCGCCTCTCAGGGGGTCGCCGAACGGACGACCATGCGGGTCTTGATCGGCAGCTTGAAGGACATGCGGCGCAGGGCCTCGCGGGCCATGTCGGCGTTGACGCCGCCGAACTCGAACATCACCGTGCCCTGGTGGACATGGGTCGCCCAGAAGGCGACCTCGCCCTTGCCGGAACCCATGCGGGTCTCGGCCGCATGGCGGCCGACCGGCTGGTGCGGGAAGATGCGGATCCACATCTTGCCGACGCGGCCCATGTAGTGCATGGCGGCGACGCGGGCCGCCTCGATCTGGCGGGCGCTGATCTCACCGGAGACCAGGGCCTGGATGCCGTAGTCGCCGAAGGCGAGGGTATTGCACGACGTCGCCACGTGGTCGTAGCGATGACGACGGGTGTGCTGCTTGCGGAACTTGACGCGGGAGGGCAGGAGGGGCATGGCTGCGGCTCAGTTCTCGTTCGACTTCTGGGCGCTGTACTTGCCGTGGTTCACCCACACGCGGACGCCGATGGTACCGGCATTGGTGTAGCTGATCGCGTAGCCGTAGTCGATCTTGGTGTTGAGGCTGTTGAGCGGCACGGACCCGGCATGGTCGTGCTCGACGCGGGCGATCTCGGCGCCACCAAGGCGGCCGCTGATCTTCACCAGGCACCCCTGGGCGCCCTCGCGCATGGCGTTCTCGACCGCGCGCTTCATGGCGCGGCGGAAGGAGCCGCGGCGGGTGAGCTGCTCAGCGACGTTCTCCGCCACAAGCTGGGCGGAGAGGTCGGGCTTGCGCACCTCGATGATGTTCACCTTGACCGAGGTCTTGGTGATGTTCTCAAGGGCCTTGGTCAGGCCTTCGATCTCGGCGCCGCGCTTGCCGATGATCACACCGGGACGGCCGGCGTGCATCGTGATCACCACGCGCTCGTTCTTGCGCTCGATGATGATCTTCTCGACCGCAGCGGCGGCGAAGCGCTTCTTGAGGAAGTCGCGGATCTGGTGGTCCTGCACCACGAGCTGGCTGTACACCTTGCCCTTGGCATACCAGACCGAGCGGTGGGGCTCGGTGATGCCGATGCGGAAACCGAGGGGATTGATCTTGTGGCCCATGGAACCCTCAGGCGCTCTTGGCCGCGGCCTTGGCCACGGAGACGGTGATATGGCTGCACTTCTTCTGCCGGCTGGCGGCGCGGCCCTTGGGGGCCGGGCGGAAGCGCTTGATCACGAGGCCCTTGTCGATGCGGACCTCTGACACGACCAGGTCCATCGGGTCGATCCCGCCCTGGTTCATGGCGTTGGCGATGGCGCTCTCGAGGGTCTTCTTGAGCATCAGCGAGCCGCGACGCAGCTCGAAGTGGAGGATGTTGATCGCATCCTCGACCCGCTTCCCGCGGATCAGGCCGGCCGACAGGCGGACCTTGGTCGGGCTGATGCGCGCATTGCGGGTGATGGCGGTGAAGGAGGCGCTCACTTGGATTCCTCCTTCTTCGCACCGCTGTGACCGCGGAAGGTGCGGGTCATCGAGAACTCGCCCAGCTTATGACCGACCATGTTGTCGGTGATATGGACTTGGGTGAAGGACCGGCCGTTGTGCACCGAGAAGGTGTGGCCGATGAAGTCCGGCACGATCGTGCAGGAACGGGACCAGGTCTTGATCGGGGTCTTGGTCCCCGAGGCCTTCTGCTTTTCGACCTTGGACAGGACCTTCAGGTCGACGTAGGGGCCCTTGCGGGAGCTGCGGCTCATGGGTGCGGCCTCAGTTGGTGGCGGTCATCGTCCGGCCATCACGGCGGCGGATGATGAAGAGGTTCGTGCGGTTCTTCTTCGAGCGGGTCTTCGTACCCTCGACCAGACCCCACGGCGTGCAGTGCTGGCGACCGCCGTTGGTGTGGCCTTCACCACCACCCAGGGGATGGGCGATGGGGTTCATGGCGTTGCCGCGGACCGTCGGGCGGATGCCCAGCCAACGGTTGCGGCCGGCCTTGCCGATCGAGCGGACATTGGCGTCGGCCATGCCGATCTCGCCGATGGTCGCCCGGCAGTCGGCGTGCACCTTGCGGAGCTCGCCGGAGGGCAGGGAGAGGATCGCCCAGTCGCCATCGACCGCCATCAGGCGGGCGTAGGCGCCGGCGGACCGGGCCATCTGGCCGCCCCGACCGGGCTGGAGCTCCACGTTGTGGACTTCCAGACCCTGGGGGATGTGACGCAGACGGAGGGCGTTGCCGACCTGGGGCTCGCCGGCGGCGCTGTAGCTCTGCACCTTGGCGCCGACCCCGAGGTCCTTGGCGGCCAGGATGTAGCCCTTGCTGCCGTCGCTGTAGTGGACCAGGGCGATGCGGCAGTTGCGGTAGGGGTCGTACTCGATGGCAGCGATGGTGCCGACCAGGTCGAGCTTGCTGCGCTTGAAGTCCACCATCCGGTACAGGCGGGGGTGGCGGCCACCCTTGTGCCAGCAGGTGATCCGGCCCTGGCCGTTGCGGCCGGCCTTGTAGGGCAGGCTGACGCACAGGGTCTTCTCAGGGGTCGACTTGGTGACCTCTTCGAAGGTGGGGATGGTGGCGAAGCGGGCGCCGGCGCTGGCGCTATGCAGCTTGCGATACGGCATGTCAGGCCCCTTCGATCTTCTGGCCGTCTGCCAGGGTCACGATCGCCTTCTTGGTGGCGGCCGAGAACCCGGGGAGGCGGGTGCGGATGCGGCGCTGGGTGCCGCGGCAGGTGACGGTGTTGACCTTGAGGACCTTGACCTTGAACAGGGTCTCGACCGCTTCGCGGACCTGGATGCGGTTGGCATCCTGGTGCACCTCGAAGGTGTACTGGTTGAGCTTGTTCTGCAGGTGGACGGTCTTCTCCGACACCAGAGGACGCTTGATGACTTCGTGCGGCTTCAGCATGGCGGGATCCTCAGCCGAGCTCCTTCACCAGGGCCTCGAGGGCACCCTTGGTGAAGACCAGGTTGGTATGGACGAGCACCTGGCCGGCATTGAGCTCCCGGCGGGGGACCACCGAGACCTTGGGCAGGTTGCGGGCGGACAGGTGGAGGTTGGAGTCCGTGGCCTCGCTGACCACCAGGGCGCTGCGGCCCCCGATGCCGATCTTGGCGAGGAACCCGGCGACCTTGCGGGTCTTGGGCGCGGCCTGGCCATCGAGGCCATCGACCGCGATCCAGCGGCCCTCCTGCAGCTGGTGCCGCAGGGCGGAGCGCACGGCCACGGCGCGCTGGGCGGCCGGGGCATGGACGGAGTAGTCGCGGACGTGGATGCGCTTGGCGTGACCACCACCGACCCACTGCGGGCTACGGGTCGAACCCTGGCGGGCGCGGCCGGTGCCCTTCTGCTTCCAGGGCTTCTTGCCGCCGCCGGCCACTTCATCGCGGCCCTTGGTCTTGTGGCTGCCCTGGCGCTGGTTCGCCTGCCAGGCGATCACGGCCTCCTTGAGGAGACCCTTGCGCACGGCCTTGTCGAGCTTGGCCGGGTCGAGTTCGAGCTCCCCGGTCTTCACGCCGTCGGCGTTGTAGATGGCAATTGCAGTCATCGTTTCCTCACGCCTGCTTGATGGCCACAAGGCCACCATTGGGTCCGGGCAGCGCGCCCTTGATGATCACCAGGTGCTGCTCGGCATCGATGGAGACGATCTTCAGGTTCTTGATGGTCACCTGCTCATCGCCCCAGTGGCCGGCCATGCGCTGGCCCTTGAAGGTCTTGCCCGGGTCCATGCGGCAGCCGATCGCACCGGGGGTGCGGTGGCCCATGGTGCCGTGGGTGGCCTTGTGACCGCTGAAGTTGTGCCGCTTCATGACACCAGCGAAGCCACGGCCCTTGTTTCGGCCCGTGACATCGACCAGCTTCTTGTCATCGAGCAGCGCCACCGTCAGCTGGGCGCCGGGCTTGACCTCGACACCGGGGGCGACGGGAACTTCGCGCAGGAACATGCGCGCTCCCACACCCGCCTTCTTGTATTCGCCGGCCACAGCCTTGCTCAGATTGCGGCGGGCGGCTCCGACCGCGACCTTGAGCGCGGCGTGGCCGTGCTTGTCGGCGGTCTTGACTTCGACGATGTCGTTCGGGAGGCACTGGACGACGGTGACCGGGACGGCGGTGTCGCCGTCATAGATGCGGGTCATGCCGACCTTGGTGCCGTAAAGGATCTTGGCTGCGGCCACGGATCACCTCACGGTCTGCTTGATGGTGATATCGACGCCGGCGGGCACGTCGACCTTCGAGAACACGTCATTGGTCTTGGCGGTCGGCTCGAGGATGTCGATCACCCGGATATGGGTGCGAAGCTCGAACTGCTCGCGGGACTTCTTGTCGATGTGAGGAGAGCGCTGGACAGTGAAGCGCTCGATCTTCGTGGGCATCGGCATGGGACCCGCAACCTTGGCGCCGGTGCGCTTGGCGGTGTCCACGATGTCCTGGGCGGCCTTGTCGAGGATACGGTGGTCGTACGCCTCGAGGCGGATCCGGATGTTCTCGTTCATTCCTGCTCCCCCTGCCGCCGTACGCGGCAGGTCAGCGACACCGCGGATGCGATGCGCTGCGATCGGCCCTTGGACCAGAGCGCGGAGTGCGCTCACTGACCGGCCGGAGGGGCTTGGCCCCGGCTGGTGGCCCCCAGAGGTCCCTTCGGCTCTCGCCGTCGGTACTTGGGTGGAGCGCGGGATGATGGGAGGGTTCCTAAAAGCGCAACCCCCCAATTCCCCCTCTTCCGGATTCTTCTATTCTGACAGGCCATTCCTCCGGTTCAACGCTGGGCCGATGCCCCGGCAAACCTTTGGGCAATCATACCAAGTGGCTCCAGGACAACGGAGTGCCCCTGGTGATGGAAACCCGCGCCGTCCGCCCGAGGACCCGGGGCAGGTCGGCGGGCGGCAGCCCATGACCAGGGCGGATCGAACGCACATCCTCCGGGCCAAGCACCGTTCCGGCGGGGATGTCGCGCACCGCGAACAGCGAGCGCCGGAACTGGACGCTGCCGGCATCGGCCTGGCCGACCCCGAAGACCGCGCCGCCGGAACAGGCGGCTTCGGTCTGACGGACCGCCCGCACCAGCTCGGCAAACTCGTGCGGTTCAAGGGAAAACGCCGCGTCCGGTCCGCCGTCGGCCCGGCGCAGGCAGAGATGCTTCTCGATGATCCGGGCGCCCAGGGTGGTGGCGGCGACCGCCGCCACATGCCCCGGGCTGTGGTCCGAAAGACCGGCCGGGCAGGCGAAGGCAGCGGCCAGGGCGGGGATGTTGGCGAGGTGGAAATCCTCGGGCGCACAGGGATAGGCGGACACGCAGGCAAGCAGGGCGAATGCCGGGCAACCGCCGCGTTGCAGGGTGCGGACGGCCGCACCGATCTCGCCCAGGTCGGCCATGCCGGTGCTGGCGATCACCGGCATCCCCGTGGCGGCGATGCGGGCGATGAGCGGCAGGTCGATGAGTTCGAAGGATGCGATCTTGTAGGCCGGTGCGCCGAGCCCCTGGAGAAATGCGACCGCACTGGCATCGAACGGGGTCGAGAAGCAGGTCAGGCCGAGACGCTGGGCCTCGGCAAAGAGGTCCTCGTGCCACGCCCAGGGTGTCGATGCCTCGCTGTACAGGTCGTGCAGGGTACGCCCCGCCCAGGGTCCGTCGGCGATGCGGAAGCATGCCTGGGGCCCATCGATGGTGATGGTGTCGGCGGTGTAGGTCTGCAGCTTGACCGCGTCGGCGCCCGCGGCGGCCGCGGCCTGGATCAGGGCCAGGGCGCGCCCCTTGTCACCATTGTGGTTGCCCGACAGCTCGGCGATCAGGTAGGTCGGCTGGCCAGGGGCGATCAGGTGGTCGCGGATGCGCATGCGGGCTCCGGTCGGAGGAGAAGCTGGCCGGGTCGGCCGTGGCGGACGACGGTGCCGGCGGGCGCGAACCCGGCGGCGGCGAACAGGGCGAGGGACGCAGCGTTGCCGGGCCGGATCC
>CAMCAC010000029.1 GCA_945872305.1 Candidatus Kuenenia stuttgartensis
TCCTCCCGATCTCCTGTGAACCTCGAACCCCGTCGTACCTTCGAGGCTCGCAGGAGGTCGGGAGATCGAGGAGGGCCGCGGAGGATGGTGAGGAAGCAGCCCTGAGCACCCATGGAGTGACCTGATACCTATATCCCATTCCCACTCCGCGGCCCTCCGCGCCCTCCCGATCTCCTGTAAACCTCGAACCTCACCGTATGACCGAAACCCATCCCACCATCAAGACCACTTGCTGCTATTGCGGGGTCGGCTGCGGGATCGTGATCCGGACGGATGCCCGGAGCGCGCTGTCGTTGGAGGGGGATCCGGACCATCCCGGGTCCCAGGGGATGCTGTGCAGCAAGGGGCGGACGCTCCTGCACACCACTGGGCCCGAGGGGCGGTTGACGGTGCCGCTGATCCGCGACCGCAAGGGCGGTTCCCTGCGGCCGGCGACCTGGGACGAAGCCATCGCCAAGGTCGCCGGCGGATTCTCGGCGATCCGCAACGCCCACGGATCTGACGCCCTGGCGCTGTATGTGTCGGGGCAGTGCCTGACCGAGGAGTACTACCTCGCCAACAAGCTGGCGAAGGGCTGCTGGGGCACCAACAACATCGACACCAACAGCCGGCTGTGCATGTCGTCAGCGGTGGCGGGCTACAAGCAGAGCCTGGGCGCCGACAGCGTTCCCACGACCTACGAGGACTTCGACCACGCGGACACGTTCCTGTTCGCCGGCAGCAACGCCGCCTGGACCCATCCGATCATCTTCCGCCGCATCGAGGCGCGAAAGCGGGCGGACCCGGACCGGATCCGCCTGATCTGCATCGATCCCCGGCGCACGGATACCGCCCAGGCGAGCGATCTGCACCTGCCCCTGCGGCCTGGAACCGATGTGGCGTTGTTCCATGCCCTGGCACGGGAACTGCGGGTCCTGGGGGCCTGGGACGCTGCCTTCATCGACCGCTGCACCGTCGGCCGTGCGGATCTGGAAGCGGTGATCGAGCCCTGGACCCCCGAGGCCGCCGGCGAGCACTGCGGCGTGGATCCGGCGGCGATCCGCCAGGCGGCGGCGTGGCTCGGGGACGGCCGCCGCTTCCTGACCCTGTGGACCATGGGCCTGAACCAGTCCGCGGTGGGCGTCGAGAAGAATGTGGCGCTCATCAACCTGTCCCTGGTCACCGGCGCCATTGGCCGGCCCGGCTGCGGGCCGTTCAGCCTGACTGGCCAGCCCAACGCCATGGGCGGGCGCGAGGTCGGCGGCCTCGCCAACCTGCTGCCCGCGCACCGGGATCTCGCCAAGGCCGAGGACCGCCACGCGGTCGAGGACTTCTGGGGCGTGCCCCGGGGCACCATCGCCCCGCGTCCGGGCCTGACCGCCCTGGAGCAGCGGGACGCCCTGCTTGATGGGCGCCTCAAGGGCCTGTGGGTGATGTGCACGAACCCCATCGCGAGCTGGCCGGACGAGGCCAAGGCCCGGGCGGCGTTGGCGAAAGCGGAACTGCTGGTGGTCAGCGACATGGTGATGACCGCCACCGCCGAGCTGGCGGATGTGGTGCTGCCGGCGGCGGCGTGGCTGGAGAAGACGGGCACCATGACCAGCAGCGAGCGGCGGATCACCCGGCTCGATCCCGCCCTCCCCGCCCCGGGCGAGGCCAAGCCGGATTGCTGGATCATCCAGCAGGTGGGCCGGGCCATGGGCTACGGTCAGCATTTTTCCCAGGTTGATGAAGCCGCGATCTACGCCGAGCACGCGGCCCTGACCATCGGCCGGGACTGCGATGTGTCTGGGGTGACCTACGACCGGCTCGCCGCCGGATCTCTGCAATGGCCGGTGCCCGCCCCCGACCACCCCGGGACCGTGCGGCTCTACACCGACCACCGGTTCGCCCACCCGGACGGCAAGGCCCGGCTGAAGGCGCCGCCGGTTCACGACGCCAGCGAGCCGTTGGACCAGGATTTCCCCTTGGTCCTGAACACCGGCCGGATCCGTGACCAGTGGCACACCCAGGCCCGCACCGGCCGGGTCGCCCGCCTGCGCGACCACCTGCCGCGGCCGTATTGCGAGATCCACCCCGACGACGCCGCGGCCCGGGGCATCGCCTCTGGCGCGCCGGTGCGGGTGCGTTCCCGCCGGGGCGTGTGCACCGTGCTCGCCGAGGTCACCGACCGGGTCCGCCCCGGGACCGTGTTCGTGCCCATGCACTGGGGTCCGGAGTTCGCCGGCGGCGCCGGCAACAGCAATGCGGTGACCAGCGACCGGGTGGACCCGGTATCGAAGGAGCCGGACCTGAAGTTCGCCGCGGTCCAGGTGGAGCCGTCGGCGGCCCCGCCACGGCGGATCGTGGTGGTGGGCGGCGGCGCCGGCGCCCTGGCCTTCGCCCGCCGCCACCGCGTCTTGTCACCACGCGATGGCATCACCGTGCTCGCCGGCGAGGGCGCCGAAATCTACGACCGGGTCCAGCTCCCGGCCTACATCGACGGTGCGAAGTCCTGGGCGGAGCTGGTCCGGGCCACTGCGGACGGCCTCGCGGCCGAAGGCATCACGGTGCTCGCCGGGCGCCGCGCCACCGCCCTCGACCGCGGCGCCCGCACCGTCACCGACGACACCGGTGAGGTCCATGCCTGGGACGCCTGCGTGCTCGCCACCGGCTCCCGGGCGGCGCCGCCCACAGGCCCGTTGGCAGGCCGCGCCGCCGTGTTCACCCTGCGCACCCGCCAGGACGCGGAGCGCATCGCCGCCACCGCCACGCCCGGGGCGCATCTGGTGGTGCAGGGCGCCGGTGTGCTCGGCATCGAGCTCGCCCACAGCCTGCATGCCCGGGGCTGCCGGGTGACGGTGCTGGCCCGGGGCCGCCGGCTCATCGGCCGCAGCCTGGACCAGCGGGCGAGCGATCTCCTCGTCGCCCACCTGCGCGGCAGCGGCATCGACATCCGGCTCGATGCGGTGATCGCGTCGGTGGAGGGCGATCCGCTCGCCGCCGTGGTCCTGGGCGACGGCACCCGGCTGCCCTGCGCCGGCGTGGTCGCCGCCACCGGCACCGTGCCCGCAGCGGATCTGGCCCGGTCCGCGGGCGTGGCCTGCGGGCGCGGCGTGATCGTCGATGGGTGGATGCGGACCTCGGATCCGGCGATCCTGGCGGTGGGCGAGTGCGCCGAGTACCGGGACGCCTGCTGGGGCACCACCGCATCCGCCACCGCCATGGCGGACGCGGCGGCGGAATGGCTGCGCGGCAATCCCCACGCGCCCTTCGCCGCCGCCCCGGTCAGCACCATCGTCAAGCTGCCGGGTCTGCCCCTGGCCGCCTGCGGGGTGGTGGAACCGGAACCCGGCGACCAGGTGGTGCGCTGGGAGGACGAGGGGCTCGGCCACTACGCCCTCGCCATCGTGCGCCGGGACCGCCTGGTGGGTGCCCTGTGCCTGGGCGACACCCGGCCCTATCCCCGCCTGCAGCAGCTCATCGCCGCCGGCACCGAACTCGGCGACGACCGCCGCGGCCTGCTCCTGGGCGGTGGGGCCGCGGCGCCCCGGGGCCGCCTCGTCTGCTCCTGCAACCAGGTGGGCGAGGACGACCTGCGCGACGCCATCCGCACCCACGGCCGGGACCCGGCGGTGGTCTGCGCGAAGACCCGGGCCGGCACCGCCTGCGGCTCCTGCCTGGGCGAGGTGGCGCGGTTGTGCGAGTAGGATTCCGCGTTCCGGGAGACGCGCTGCACCCGACACGGAGCGCACCACGCCGTGGTGCGCGTATCCGAACGCACCTTCCAGACGCGCCCCACGGCGTGGGGCGCTCCGGGTGAGCCGAGCACGGGACCAGATGCCGATCCCGGGACGCGACGCCCCGGAAAGCCGAAACCCTACGCCTTGGCCCCGGCCACCCACCCCGATGCTGCGGCCATGATCATCCGTCTGTTCGGACCCATGGCGGCGGCCCTCGGCGTGGATCGGCTGGAATCCGGGCCGTTGTCCGACACCGAAGGGGTGCTCGCCTGGATCGCCGAGCGCCACCCCACCCTGGCGGACCTGTGCCGGCGCAGCCGGGTGGCGGTGGGGGATGCGTTCGCCGACGGACCCTTGCCACCGCACACGGCTGAAGTTGCCGTGATCCCGCCGGTGTCCGGGGGCTGAATGGACCATCTCGCCTTCCATCCCGGGCCGTTGCCGCCGGACCTCGTCGGCTGCGCGGGTCTGCGCCATCCGTCCTACGGCGCCATCGCCAGTTTCGTGGGCGTGGTCCGCAACCATCATCACGGCCGGACGGTTACCGCCCTGCACTACCAGGCGCATCCAGAGCTGGGGATCGGCGTGCTGCGCCGGCTCGCGGACCAGCTGCGGGCGGACCATGACTCTGGGTTGGTGGCGACCATCGTCCACGCCACCGGGGATCTCGTCCCCGGTGATGCGGCGATCGCCATCCACCTGCGGGCCGCCCACCGCCGCGCTGCCCTCGCCGCCTGTGACCAGGCCATCGAGGCGATCAAGCGCGACCTGCCGGTGTGGAAGCGGGAGACCTACGCCGATGGCACCACGGTGTGGATGGAAGGTTCCTGACGTGCCCTCCCGAAACCGGAAACTCACCCACCTCGATGCCCGCGGTCGCGCCGCCATGGTCGACGTGTCCGCCAAGGCGGTCACCGCCCGCACCGCCACTGCCCGCAGCATCGTCCATTTGCCGGCGGTGTGCGTGACGGTGTTGGCGGAGGGCGGCGACACCAAGAAGGGCAATGTCTTCCAGGTCGCCCGCCTGGCCGGCATCATGGCCGCCAAGCGCACCAGCGACCTGATCCCGCTGTGCCACCAGATCCCGTTGGACGGTGTGAGCGTCGATCTCGCCGTGGACGGTGCCCGCTGCGTGATCACCGCCACCGCCCGCTGCCGCGCCCGTACCGGCGTCGAGATGGAGGCCTTGACCGCCGCCAGCATCGCCGCCCTCACGGTCTATGACATGCTCAAGGCCCTGAGCCACGACCTCGTCATCGAACGCACGGAACTGCTCGCCAAGGATGGCGGCCGCCGCGGCCGGATCCGGCGGGGCGGGGAGCCGTGAGGGCCATGATCGAAGGGACCGCCGAGCATCGCTCGGCAGGAGCGGGTCACGAGGATGTGAGTCATCACTGGTGCCATGCCGAGCGATGCTCGGCGGTCCCTTCGGATGACTGATTGACCATGGACCCTGAGCCGCATCACGGATTCCACTCCCGTGGCTACCTGCCGCACATCGATCGTGCGGGGCTGGTCCAGCATGTGACCATGCACCTTGGGGATTCGCTGCCCAGGCACGCCCTGGCCGCCATCGATCGGGAGGTGTCCGTGATGGCCGACGATGTGAGGGCCCAGGAGCGGCGGCGGCGGGTGCATGACCTCCTCGATGCGGGTCATGGCAGCGGCATGCTGGTCGACCCCGACATTTCACCGCTCATCATCCAGGCCCTGCGGTTCGGGGACGGCTCCCGCTACCGGCTGATCGCCTGGGCGGTGATGCCCAACCATGTCCATGTCCTGATCGAGGTCGGCGCTTGGCCATTGGCCAAGATCGTACAGTCATGGAAGCGTTCCACCGCCCGGGGAATCCATGCCATGCGTGGCACCGCAGGTGCGGTCTGGCATCGGGAATACTTCGACCGCTATGTCCGCGATCAGGATCACCTCGCCCGGGTGATCGCCTACATCATGGATAATCCGGTGAAGGCGGGGCTGGCGACAACCAGGGGGACTTGGCCTTGGGCCGGTGACATCACGGTCGAGCAGCAGTCGGCACCCAAGGCATGGGCAGATGAGGGACCGCCGAGCATTGCTCGGCATGCACCGTCTGACATCGGTTCGGGCCGAGCGGTGCTCGGCGGTCCCGTCGCTGGGGAATCCACGCAGTCCGGTTCGGGCCGAGCGGTGCTCGGCGGTCCCTCCCGACCCATCCCCTACAACGAGGCCCTGGCGCGGATCGCGGCGGTGGCGCCGGTGGCCGGTGCGGAGCGGGTGCCGCTGGCCCAGGCGGCGGGGCGGGTGTTGGCGGAGACGGTGCGGGCGGGGGGCGACCAGCCGCCGTTCGACCGGGCGACGATGGATGGCTATGCGTTCGTGCCGGATCCGGAGCGGACGGCGTGGACCGTGGCGGGTACCGTGCTCGCGGGGCAGGTGGCGTCGCCGCCGGCGCCGGGGGCGTGCTGGCGGATCATGACCGGGGCGCCGGTGCCGGCGGGCTGCACGGTGGTGCCGGTGGAGCAGACCGACGGCGGCCGGGAGCGGATGACGCTGCCGGTGCCGGTGCCGGCGGTGCGCAACGTGGCGTTCCGGGGCGAGGATGCCCGGACCGGCGCGGGGGTGGCACAGCCGGGGCTGGCGCTGGATCCGGCCGCGGTCGCGGCTCTGGCCATGGCGGGGGCGGACACGGTGGCGGTCGCCCGGCGGCCCCGGGTGCGGATCCTGACGAGCGGCGACGAGGTGGGCGCCGCCGGACCGGCGGGCATCCGCGACACCAACGGCCCGTTCCTGGCTGCGTGGTGCGCGGCGCTGGGGTGGCGGGCACGCTGCGCGCCGCTGGCGGACGATGGGGCGGCGGTCCGTGCGGCCCTGGCCCAGAAGGCCGACCTGATCATCACCACCGGCGGCGTTTCCATGGGCGACCGAGATCTGATCCCGGGCGCCCTGCGGGATCTCGGGGCCGATCTGGTGTTCCACGGCGTTGATATCCAACCGGGCAAGCCGGTGCTGCTGGCCCGGCGCGGACGGACCTGGATCGTCGGACTGCCGGGCAATCCGGTGAGCGTGATCGCCACCGCGCATCTGATCCTGCTGCCGCTGCTCGCACGCCTTGGCTGGGCGGCGCCGCGGCCATGGCTGGACCTTCCGCTGACGACACCGGCGGCGGCGAAGGCCCGACGGCTGTTCCTGCCCGGGCGGCTGGTGCCCGGCGGGGTTGCGCCGGTGGCGTGGAACGGTTCCGGCGACGGCTACGCCGCCGCCCACGCCCACGGGCTGCTCGACGTTCCCGCCAACGCCCGGCTCGCCGCCGGCGAGCGGGTGCGCTTCCTGCCCTATCTCGGCCATGCGGTCGGCGTGGGCGTGGAGCTGCCACGATGATCCGCCACGCGCTGATCCTGGCCGGAGGCCAGGGGCACCGCTTCGGCGGCGACAAGCTCGCCCACCGGATCGACGGTGTGGCGATGCTCGATCGCGTGGTGGCGGCAGCCCGCTCGGCCCTGCTCGAACCCCTGGTGGTCGGGCGTCTGCCGACGCCGGCGGACGACTGGCGGGGCATCCCCGATGCGGTCGCCGGCCAGGGGCCCCTGGCGGGACTCATCGCCGGGCTGGAGCGGGTGCGCGCACCAGCGTTGGTGCTGGCCGGGGACCTGCCGCGGCTGACTCCGGACCTGCTGCGCTGGCTGATAGACGAGGACGATCCGTCCTGCGAGGTGATCGCTGCCGGCACCGACGCCGGCCCCGAGCCCCTGTGCGCGATCTGGCGCCCGGGGGCGCTGCCGGCGGCCGCCTCCGCCCTGGCCGCGGGCGAACGGGCGCTGCACCGGCTGATCGACCGATTGGATCATCGCTTGGTGCCGGTACCGGCGGAGCATCTGCCAGCACTCCGCAATGTGAACACGAGGGACGATCTGCCATGACCTGCCGCATCGGCATCCTGACCATCTCCGACCGCGCCAGCCAGGGCGTGTATGAGGACCGCTCCGGCCCGGCGATCCGCGACACCCTGCGGGTGTACCTGACCTCGCCCTGGGTCGAGGACTACCGGGTCATCCCGGACGAACGGCCGCGCATCGAGTCCACCCTGATCGCCATGGTCGATGCGGGCTGTCGGTTGGTGGTGACCACCGGCGGCACCGGCCCCGCCACCCGGGATGTGACGCCCGAGGCCACCGAGGCGGTGTGCGACCGGATGATGCCCGGCTTCGGTGAGCTGATGCGGGCGGTATCGCTGCGGAGCGTGCCCACCGCGATCCTGTCGCGGCAGACGGCGGGCCTGCGCGGCGGCAGCCTGATCATCAACCTGCCGGGCAAGCCGACCGCGATCCGCGAATGCCTGGACGCGGTGTTCCCGGCGGTGCCCTACTGCATCGACCTCATGGACGGTCCGCGCCTGGAGACCGACCCCACCGTGCTGAAAGCCTTCCGCCCGAAGGGCGCCTGAAGGGGGACGAGGCATACAGGACGGCGAGGTGACCGCGGAGATTCCGTGGACGCATGTCCGAGGCTCACAGGAGATCGGGAGGGCGCGGAGGGCCGCGGAGGACAACCGGGCTTGGCGAGCGGCCTACCGGTCATCCTTCCCATCGCTCCGCGGCCCTCCGCGCCCTCCCGACCTCCTGTAAGCCTCGAGCGCTCTCCGTCACCCCGCCCCGTGGGTCCAGGAGACCACCACGTCGGTGCCGTGGCCCGGGGTGCCGTCGATGCTGAGCTGGGCGCCGATCCGCCGGGCGCGCAGGCGCAGGCTGCGCAGGCCGAAGCCCTCCGGGGCGTCGGCGGCCATGCCGTGACCGTCGTCCCGGACCACCAGGCGCACCAGGCTGCCGTCCCGGGCGAGGGTGACCCAGATGCGCTTGGCCTTGGCGTGGCGCACGGCGTTGGTCACCGCTTCCTGGGCGATGCGGAACACGTGCTGCTCCGCGTCGGGATCCGCCAGGGTCAGACCCTCCTCGACCTGGGCCGAACAGGCGAGGGAGAACGCGATGGCGGTGTCGGTGCAGAGCTGGCGCAGGGCATCCGGCAGTCCGCCCTTGGCGAGTTCCACCGGGGCCAGACGCCGGGCCAGCCCGCGGGCTTGGCGGATCGCGAGGTCGGCGCCGGCGGAGAGATGCTGCGCGGATTCCGCTTCGGGATGGGATTCGAGCCGCCGGGCCAGGGCCTTCGCCTGGAGGGCGAGGCCGGTGAGCTGCTGGCCCAACCCGTCATGGAGGTCGCAGCCGATGTCCGCCGCGGCCTTCTCCCCGGCCTTGGCGACCTGCAATTCCAGCTCGTGTTCCGCCAGCCGTTCCCGTTCGCGCAGGGCCTCGCGTAGGCGGCGCACCGCCGGGGCGAAGACCAGCCATGCCTCCAGGGCAAGGACGGTGACGGTGACGAAGAAGATGATCCATTCCAGCCGGGCGAGCCGGCTGACCCGGTCGGCGGCGTGGCTGCCGTAGCGCGCCACGATGGCGTCCATCCGCTCCAGGAACTCCCGCTCCCGGGCGAGCAGGCCGGCGGTGTCGCCCCGGCGCACCGCCTCGGCCATGGCCTGGACCAGGGGATCCACGGCGGTGAGCATGGCGGCCACGTCCGGGGGGTTCTCGTCGCCCATGCCCGGCTCGTGGCCGCGGATCAGCCGTTCGTGGGCGAGCAGCCAGGCGTCGAGGGTGGCGTCCCGTTCCGCCGCGGCGGCGGGGTCCCGCTCGGTGAGCAGCACCGCCTTGCACAGCCGCTGGCTGAGCATGCGCTGGCGGCCGGCGAGGTTGACCACCAGCCCGTCCGGCTGCTGCCGGGCCAGGGCGTGCTGGATGACCAGCTGGCTGGCCAGGGCCAGGCAGGCGACGAGGCCCAGGGCCACCACGTAGCGGCGGGTGAGGTAGGTGGCGGCGTAGCGGTCGAAGGCCGGCATCACGCCACCAGGAAGCCACCGGGGCGGCGGCGTGCCAGGGTTGCACGCGGCATCACAGCCCCCGAAGGTCCGTCAGCCGCACCGGCTCAGGGCAGGTAACGGCCTCGGCGTACGGCGCGCCGGCATGGTGGCCCCAGGACCGGCCCCGGGCCTCGATCCAGCCCAGGAAGCCGGGATCGCTGATCGAGGTGGCTGGACCGGATCCCGCGAACTGGCTGCCGTAGGCCCGGACCGCGGCCATCTTACGCGCCCAGTCCTCGGCGGTGAGCGGGATGAGCAGGGGCTCCGCCAGGGGCAGTTCCGCCTCGCAGAACCACAGGCGGGCCCCGGCCCAGGCGGGGCCGCCGGCATCGAGCCGGTGCAGCGCGGCGGCCTTCACCGCGCCACGGACCAGGGCGGCGCAGGCGATATGGTCGGGATGGCGGGCGTGGCCGGACAGGGCGACGACCACCGCCGGGCGGTGGCGGCGGATGGCGGCCACCACCCGGTTCCGGGCCTCGGGATCGTCGCCACGCAGGGCGCCGTCCGGCAGATCCAGGTTCTCCCGGGCCGCGAGGCCGAGGATGCGCGACGCCTCGGCGGTTTCCGCCGCCCGGGTCGCCGGATCTCCGCGGCTGGCCAGCTCCCCGCGGGTGGCATCGACCACCACCACCGCGGCACCGCGCCGGACATGGGCGGCGATCAGGCCGCCGGCGTGCAGTTCCGCATCGTCGGGGTGGGGGGCGATCACCAGCAGGTCGGCCATGGCCCCAGCCTGCCTGTCGTCGGCCCTGGGTGAAGTCGCCGGCCCCGGGTGAAGCCGGGGGCCGCGGTTGGAGCCGGGGGCCGGCCGGCTAGCGTGCCTCCATGCGCGCCGCCATCCCCGCCCTCCTCCTGGCGTCCGCTGTGCTTGCGGCGGCCGAGGACCGCTGGCCGGTCCAGGCCCAGGTCGGTCTCGCCGGGGCCACCGACAGCGGCCTGCGCAACGAGACCGGGACCTCGGCGGGGATCTGGGTCGGGGCGGGGCTGCGCCTGCCGGTCGAAACCGAGGTGGAACCCTGGCTCGACGCCGGCTTCCGCTCCCAGCATGGCAACGGGGCCGGTCTTGATGTGATCACCGTCCAGGCCACGGCCCGGCCGATGATCATCGACCCGCTCCATGCCGTGCTCGGCGCCGGGCTGGCGGTCGGGCGATCGGCCACCGCCGGCGAATCCACCTGGGACCTTCGCCCGGCGGTGACCCTCGGCGTCGGCGCGGTGATGGAGCGGCGCTGGCTGGTCGAGGGCGCGGTCCAGCTCATCCCCGGGGAGTTCGGCGACCTGGACGGCAGTGCGGTGGTGCTCGGCGTCGGGGTCCGTTTCTGATGCCGCAGCCACCGGATTTCCAGCCGCGCGACGACGCCGCCGATCGCGCCCTGCGCCCGAAGCGGCTCGGCGAGTTCACCGGCCAGCGCCAGGTGGTGCGCAACCTCGCCCTGGCCTGCGCCGCGGCGAAGCAGCGCCGGGAACCCCTCGACCACGTGTTGCTGTCCGGTCCGCCCGGGCTGGGCAAGACGACCCTGGCCCACATCCTCGGCGCTGAGATGGAGGCCGAGGTCAAGGAGACCAGCGGCCCCATGCTCGACAAGCCCGGCGACCTGGCCGGGATCCTGTCCGGGCTCAAGCCGGGTGCGGTGCTGTTCATCGACGAGATCCATGCTTTGAAGCGGATCGTCGAGGAATACCTCTACTCGGCGATGGAGGATTTCCGGATCACGGTCCAGCTCGGCGAGGGCGCCAGCACCCAGGCGATCACCCTGACCCTGCCGCCGTTCACCCTGGTCGGCGCCACCACCCGCGAGGGCCAGCTCTCGCCGCCGTTCCGTTCCCGCTTCGGCATCGTCGAGCGGCTCGACCTGTACGGGGCCGGGGATCTGGCGGTGATCCTGGAGCGCAGCGCGCGCCTGCTGGGGGTCGAGGCGGAGCCCGGCGGCCTGGCCGAGATCGCCCGGCGTAGCCGCGGCACCGCCCGCTTCGCCAACAACCACCTGCGCCGGATCCGCGATCTCGCCCAGGTCCACCACGGCAACCGGATCTCCGCCGCGGTGGCCAACGAGGGATTGGATCTGCTCGGCATCGACGCCGCCGGGCTGACCGAGATCGACCGGCGCATCCTGCGCTGCCTGTCCCTCGGCCGGCGGCCGGTGGGGCTCAAGACCATCGCGGTCACCGTGGGCGAGGAGGAGGCCACCATCGAGGACCTCTACGAGCCCTACCTGATCCAGACCGGGATGCTCGCCAAGACGCCCCAGGGCCGGGTGCTCGGCCAGGCCGGCTGGCGCCACCTGGGCCTGGCCGTGCCGCCGGAGGCGGACGCGGCCCAGGAGCGCTTCCTCTGACTGTCAGCGGCAATAGTGTCGAAGCATTTTCTAAACAGATGATCATTCTTCGAAATTCGAGGCTTACAGGAGCTCGGAAGCTCGCGGAGGGCCGCGGAGCATCTCTCCAGGCTCTCCGCGGCCCTCCGCGAGCTCCCGAGCTCCTGTGAGCCTCGACTAGGGACCGTTGCTCAACGCCGTTGCCGGCAGCTCCGTCAGCGGTCAGTACTTGATCGAGCAGCCGTAGGCCTCGCTGCGCGGCACCGCCACCGGCCGGCCGGCGGCGAGGTCCGCCAGGGCGGCACGGACGTGGTTGGTGGCCTTGGCCACATCCGCCGCGTCGGCGCTGCGGATCGAGTCGATGGCACCGATGTAGGCCACGGTGCCGTCGCCGGTGATCACCACCATCGTCGGCGTGCGGGTCGCGCCGTAGTCCTTGCCCACGGTACCCTTCGCATCGATCAGATACGCGGTCGGCACCGCCTTTTCGGCAGCGATGCGCGCGGTCAGGGCCTCGCTGGCGAAGTGGCCCTGCTTGCCCGGGGCGGACGAGGCGATCGACAGCCACGCGCCGCCGGCGGCAGCCACCTCGGCCTGGAGGGCCGGCATGGCGCCGCCGCTGTAGTGCTTCTTCACGAACGGGCAGTCGTAGTTGACCCACTCCAGGACCACGGTGCGGCCGGCGAAGTCCGCCAGGGACACCGTGGCGCCGGTGGCGCTGGTGAGGGTGAAGGCCGGGGCCTTGGCGCCGGGCTCCACCGCCGCGAGGGCGACGGCGAGGACAAGGCAGGCGAGGGTGCGGATCATGGGGTGGTCTCCAGGGGGATGTCGATGGTGAGGGGGTCGGCGCCGGTCAGCAGCACGCCGCGCAGACGGGCGGCCAGCGGGCGGTCGGGGGCGGCGGGGGCGAGAACGACGACGCGTCGGCCGTCCCGCAGGTCCACGGGCTGGGCGGCGCCGTCCGCGAGCCAGCCCTCGTCCGCGGGGATGAAGCGACCGGGGAGCCCGGAGGCGGTGGACAGCGCCACGGTCCCGTCGGGTTGGCGGACCGCCCGGGGGGTGACCTCGGGCCACGGCGCCACCGGATGGCGGGCCAGATCCACCGCCAGGACCGGGGCCGCGGTGGCGGAGCCCATGGTGATGGTGCCATCGACCCGGCTGCGTCCGGGCACGCAGATCTCCTGGCAGGCCAGCCACGCCACGGTGGCGCCGACGGCGGCGGTCCCGGCGGCGGTGGCCGGGGCGGTGAGCGGGACGAGCAGCGCCCCGCGCTCGATGATGTAGGTGGTGATGCCCTGCTCGGTCAGCACCCGCGGCGCCGGCCAGGCGGGCTCACCGGCGGTCCAGCCCGGGGGCAGATCCCAGGTCAGCCGGGGCGGCATCCCGGATTCACCGGGATTTGTCCAGTACCAATGCCAGCCATCCGCAGAGGTCAGCACCACCGCGGCGGTGGCGGTGCTACCGGCAAGCATGGTCACCGGCAGCACCAGGTCCGCCCTGAGCGGTTCTGCGGCGACGGCAGCGGCGGAGGCCAGGAGCAGGAGACCGCGCATGCGGTGGATGATGGCGGCAAACCGCAGGTGCAACCAGAACCGGGGCGGACCTTTTCAGCCGGCGACGCTGGGGTTCGGCGGAGTACGGCTCCGCCGAACCCGGAGCCGAGCCCTGCTCGGCGGTCCCGATCCAGGGCCGGCCTACGCCAGGGGCAGGTCCGTGAGGGCGCGACTTTCGCGGTCGTGGAGGTCCCGGACCGCGGCGCAGTGGGGATGTTCCGGCGCGCTTCCGACCTCGGCGAGGAAGCGGCAGGCGGCGAAGGCCGGCGCGGCGGCGTCGCAGGCGGCGGCGAAGCGTTCCCGGCGGGCCTGGGCCTCGGGAGTGCGGTGCGGCCAGGAGCCTTTCGGGGGGCGCAGGGTCACGCCCATGCGCCAGGGCTTGCCGGTGAGGCGGGCGCGGAAGCAGTGCTGCTTGCGGCACATGGCCGCGTAGACGGGGTCCACGCCGAGGTGGGCGAAGAACGCGGTGACGATGGCGGATCCGGGCTGTTCCGGACCGTGGGTGCCGAGCACCCGCCAGCCGGCGGGGGAGCGGTAGAGGCGCAGGCGCCAGTCCGGATGGAGGGCGATCCAGCCGGCGAGGAGCTCGTGCAGGGCAGCCTGGTCGAGGGATCGTTGCGGGCGACGGAGCCGTCGCACCGCCACGACACCGACCAGCAGAGCAACCGCCATGATGCCCAACGCCGCTCCGGGAAGTTCGGCCACGATGGCACCGATCACCGCCGCGGGGATCGCCAACAGCAGGAGCGGGATCGACAGGATCGCCTCCGGCTCCACATCATCCACATCCGCGAACAGCACATCGCCGACATTCAGGCAGCGGGCGCCGTAGGAGTTGCGGGTGATCACCGCGCCGTGGTCCGGGTGCTCGGCGAGGATCTCTTCGCGGATCGGCAGGCCCTCGGCGCCGTTGTAGCCGGGCTTGCGCTCGGACCGGCCGATCCGGTGCCCCGCCAGGGCCTCCGCCAGGGCCGCCTCGGCCCGTTGCCGGGCATGGGCGGCGGCGGCGTCCGGAGATTCGTTGGACCAGCCCCAGCGTCGGATCGTGACCTGGGGGCCACGACCGACCCGGTGCTGGATGCGATGCTCGGCCCAGTGGCGGGCGACGAGCATCGCCGGCTCAGGACTTCACGGCGAAGTCGGGCACCCGGGCGCTCATCTGGGTGAAGTCGAGGTACTTGTAGATCGACTTCTCGAACGGCGACACCGCCTTGGCCATGATGTCGCGGTACTCCTGCACCGTGGGCAGCTTGCCGAGCATCGACGCCACGCCGGCGAGTTCCGCGGAGCCAAGATAGCACTGGGCGTCGCGGCCCATGCGGTTGTCGAAGTTGCGGGTGCTGGTCGAGAAGATCGTGGCGCCGGGGCGGACCCGGGCCTGGTTGCCCATGCACAGGGAGCAGCCGGGGATCTCGCGGCGGGCGCCGATCTGGCCGAACAGGCCGTAGTGGCCTTCCTGGTTGAGCACCGCCTCGTCCATGCGGGTCGGCGGGCAGATCCAGGTGACCGCGTTCAGGTACTCGGTCTTGGTGTGCTTGTAGACGTTGGCCAGGGCCCGGAAATGGCCGATGTTGGTCATGCACGAGCCGACGAAGACTTCGTCGATCTTCGCACCGGCGCACTCGCTCAGGGTCTTGATCTTGTCCGGGTCGTTGGGCAGGGCGAGGAGCGGCTCGTCGATGGCCGACATGTCGACCACGAAGACCTTGGCGTAGCGCTTGTCGGCGGCGTCGGCCACGGTGCCCACGGTCTTCCCGCGTCCGTCGACGATGGGCTTCTGGTTGACCAGCTCCAGGCCGGGATCGGCACGCAGCAGTTCCGGCTTGGCGAGCCAGGCCTTCATCGCGTCGATGCGGGTGCGCAGGGTGTCCTTGTGGCCGTAGCCGTCACTGATCATCGCTTCGAGCAGGGCGATGTTCGAGGTCAGGTAGTCCGCGACCGACTTTTCCGACAGGTTCACGGTGCACGCGGCGGCGCTGCGCTCGGCGCTGGCGTCGGACAGCTCGAAGGCCTGTTCGGCGGTGAGGGTCTCCAGGCCTTCGATCTCGAGGATGCGGCCGTTGTAGACGTTCTTCTTGCCCTTCTTTTCCAGGGTCAGGTCGCCGGTGAGCAGCGCGACCCAGGGGATCGCGTTGACCAGATCGCGCAGGGTCACGCCGGGTTGGAGCGTGCCGGTGAACTTCACCAGCACGGATTCCGGCATGTCGAGGGGCATGTAGCCGATGGCGGCGGCGAAGGCGACCAGGCCGGAACCGCCGGGGAAGCTGATGCCGATCGGGAAGCGGGTGTGGCTGTCGCCGCCGGTGCCGACGGTGTCCGGCAGGCACATGCGGTTGAGCCACGAATGGATGATGCCGTCGCCGGGGCGCAGGGCGACGCCGTTGCGCTCGACGATGAATTCCGGCAGCCAGCGGTGCATCTTCGCATCCTTGGCGGTCGGGTAGGCGGCGGTGTGGCAGAAGCTCTGCATCACCAGGTCGGCGCTGAAGCGCAGGCAGGCGAGCTCCTTGAGCTCGTCGGCGGTCATCGGGCCGGTGGTGTCCTGGCTGCCGACGGTGGTGGCCTTGGCCTCGACCGACAGGCCGGCGCGCACGCCCTTCACGCCGCAGGCGCGACCGACGATCTTCTGCGCGAGGGTGTAGCCCTTGCCGTCGTCATTGGGCAGCACCGGCTTGGTGAAGGCGGCGGGGTACGGCTTCTTGAGGTGGTCGCAGGCCTTCCAGGTCAGGGCACGGCCGATGATCAGGTTGGTGCGGCCGCCGGCACGGTACTCGTCGAACACGGTGGGCGACTTGACCGCCCCGGTGGAGATGACGGCGCCGTTCTTGAGCACCTCGCCGGTGCGCGTCCGGATCGTGATCTCGTCCCCGGTGGCCAGGGTCTTGATGTCCACGGTGTAGGCCATGCCACCCGCGTCACGGAACGTATCGAGGAAGATCGGCGCGATGATGCCGGCGAGGAGGAACGACGCGGTGCGCTTGTTGGGCACGAAGGGGATGTCGCGGCCGGTGTACCACATCACCGAGTTGGTGGCGGACTTCCGGGAGGAGCCGGTGCCGTACACATCGCCGATCAGGATCGGCCGCTTGCCGGCGGCGCGCCACTCGGCCAGGGTCTTGATGCAGGCCGGGTCCTTCACCTTGTACATGTCCAGGGCGTGGGCCGGGATGTCCGGGCGGGTCACGGCGCTCTGGGCCGGGGACAGGTCGTCGGTGTTGGTCTCGCCGGCGATCTTGTAGACGACGCCGGTGACCTCCGGCTCGATCTCCGGGCGGCAGGTGAACCACTCGGCGGCGGCCCAGCGCTCGATGAGCGTGGCGGCGGTGGCGTTGCCCTCGCCGGCGAGCTTGGCGACCACGGCGAAGTTGTCGAAGATCAGGACGGTGCGGGCGAGCTGGTCCGCGGCCAGGGCGGCGTGGGGGCCGTCGAGCTCGCGGCAGAGGAACGGCACATTGTAGCCGCCGAGCATGGTGCCGAGCAGTTCGATGGCCTCGGTGCGGCTGATGACCGGGCTGGCGGTCTCGCCGTGGGCCACGGCGCCGAGCCATTCGGCCTTCACCTTGGCGGCGGGATCGACGCCGGGGCTGACCCGGTCGACGAGCAGCGACTTCAGGAACGCCGCCTCGCCGGCGGGAGGATTCTCCAGCAGCGTGCAGACCCCGCGGCACTGGTCCGGGGTCAGGGGGAGGGGCGGGATGCCCTGGGCTTCACGGTCGGCGGCGGCGGTGCGGTAGGCGGCGAGCATGGGGTTTCCCTCGGATCGGAGAGGGACCCTAGCGGCCGGTTCATGCGCACCAAGCACGCCCGGGGGGATCCTGCTTGGAACCGGATCACCGGATCCACTATGTCCGCCATGCCCTTGCCTCCCCCCATCGTGCCCATGGACGAGGTGGCGGTCATCGACGCCGCCTGCGAGGGGCTGGGCGTGCCGGTGGCGGGCCTGATGGAGCGGGCCGGCGAGGCCCTGGCCCGGGAGGCCCTGCGTCTGGCGCCCGCGGGACCGATCCTGGTCGCCTGCGGGCCCGGCAACAATGGAGGCGATGGCTGGGTGTGCGCCCGCATGCTCCACCAGGCGGGGATCCCGGTGGCGGTGTGGCCGGTGGTCGCGCCGGTCACGGATCTCGCCATCGCGGCGGCGGCCACCTGCCCCGAACGCCTGGAACGGGTCGAGGGGGTGCCGGACGGGACCGCCCTGGTGGTCGATGCGATCCTGGGGGCCGGCATCCGCGGCCGGCCCCGGGGCCCGGTGGCGGCGGCGATCCAGCACCTGCGCGGGCTGCGCCTGCCGGTGCTGGCGGCGGATGTGCCGTCGGGGCTGGGCAGCGACCTGGTGTTGCCGGCGGTGCGCACGGTGTGCTTCGGCGCCGCCAAGCAGGAACTCATCGGTTCGCCCATGTCCCGGGAGTTCATCACCGTCGACATCGGCATCCCCGAGGCGGCGGTGCGCGAGGTCCAGCCGGCCTGCGCCCTGCGCTTTCCGGTCCTCGACCGGGCCGCCCACAAGGGCCACCACGGCGAGGTGCTGGTGCTCGGCGGCGGGCCCTATCCTGGCGCCCTGGAGCTGGCTGGGCGTGCCGCCCTGCGCACCGGCTGCGATCTGGTCCGCCTGTGGACCGCCGGCAACCAGCCGGCGCCCCCGTCCCTGATCGTCCACCGCCAGCCCGGCGACAGCCTGATGCCGGCGGATCCGAGCGAGTTGTCGCCGCTCCTGGTCCGCGCCGGCTGCCTGCTCATCGGGCCGGGGCTGGGGCGCAGCGAGGGGGCCCAGGCGGCGGCCCGGCAGGCGTTGTCCCTGGCCCTGGAGCTCGGCGTGCCGGTGGTGGTGGATGCGGATGGGCTGGGGGCCTGCGCGGACCTCATCCGGGCCAAGCCCGTGGCGGAGGACCGCCTGCTCGTCACCCCGCACCGGGGCGAGGCCCGTGCGCTCATCGGTGGCGGAGAGGATGAGGCGGTGCACGCCTTCGCCCGCCGGGACCGGGTGGTGCTCGCCAAGGGACCGGTGGATCTGGTCAGCGATGGCCGGCGCTGGCAGCGCAATCCCCGCGGCAATCCACGCATGGCGGTGGGCGGCACCGGCGACTGCCTGGCGGGGCTGTGCGCCGGCCTGATGGCCCGCGGGTGCACGCCGTTCGACGCCGCCCGGCTGGCGGTGCTGTGGTGGACGATGACGGCGGACCGCCGGTGGGCGGTGGACGGTCCCTGCTATCTCCCCGAGGATCTGTTGGCGGATCTGCCGGCGGTGCTGCGGGATCTGCTGGTGCCCCTGGATCGCTGGCCGCCGGTGCGGTGAAGGTCGACACCAATGATCCATGGCGCAGCATGGCCCCCGGGCAGATGCTCGCTTTTATGGCGACCCGACCCCTGAGATCGCCCGTCGGTGATGCATAATTTAGCAGTCAGGGACCGGCAGGCCATGTGCTTCATGATTCAGCATGCATGTCTGGCCATCCCGTGTCGGCACCGTCTTGCAGATGCTCGATCCGGCGACCGGCCCCAAGCTCATCCTCGACCGGCTGTGGCTCGAGGTGCAGCAGTGGAATGGGACCATCGCCGGCATCTGGATGCAATGCCGGCCCGGCCATCTGACCCCGTCCGGCACCTTCCTGGTCGGTGAGCCGCCGGCCAACGCCGACGAGATCAGTGTGCTCGCCAGCCCCGCCACCGCGCCGATCGCCACCGACGGCCTGCCGGTGGTCGCCCGCCAGTTGCGCGACGGCAATGTGCCGGTGGCGACCCTGCTCATCTCCCACCGGGACGCCGAGGACGCCGCCGCCTTCCTGGTCGATGCCCTGTCCCGTTGGCTGGTGGACCGCCTGCGACTCCAGCTCGAAGTCAGTGAGCTGTCCGAGGAGAACCAGGCCCTGCGCGACTCCCTGGCGCTGCATGTGCGCCAGCATGAGATCATCACCAACAGCGGGGTGATGCAGGCCCTGATCCGCTCCGCCGCCCGGGCTGCGGCCAGCCATGCCACGGTCCTGATCCAGGGCGAGACTGGCACCGGCAAGGAACTCCTCGCCAAGCTCATCCATTCCAACAGCCCGCGCGCCCACAAGCCGCTGGTCACGGTGAATGCCGGGGCCCTTGCCCCGGGTCTGCTCGAATCCGAACTGTTCGGTCACGTGAAGGGCGCCTTCACCGGCGCCGACCGGGAGCGCAAGGGCCTGTTCGAACTGGCCAACGGCGGGACCCTGTTCCTGGACGAGATCGGCGAGATCCCGCCCGAGACCCAGGTCCGTCTGCTCCGGGTGCTCCAGGAGCGGACCATCACCCGGGTCGGCGACATCCAGACCCATCCGGTGGATGTGCGCATCGTCGCGGCGACCAACCGCGACCTGGCCACCGAGGTCCGTGCCGGCCGCTTCCGGGAGGACCTCTACTACCGGCTCAACGTGGTCCACCTGGTGGTCCCGCCGCTGCGCACCCGGCCCGAGGATGTGCCGCTGCTGGTCAACCACTTCCTGCAGAAGTACAACCGCGAGCATTTCAAGTCGGTGGAGGAGGTCCCCCGCCCGGTGATGGACCTGCTCATGTCCTATCCCTGGCCGGGCAACGTGCGCGAGCTGGAAAACTGCGTCCAGAAGGCGGTCGTGCTGGCGCCCGGCGCGGTGTTCGGCGAGGAACTCGTCCCGCCGACCCTGCGCTCGTACGCCGATTCCCTGCCCGCGGATGTGCGCGCCCGGCTCACCGGCCACGCCCCGGAGCCGCCGGCGGAATCCCTGTCCCGGGCCCTGTGCTGCTATGCCGAGTCGGCGGGCGCGGACCTCAATGCGCTGTTCACCCTGAGCGAGAAGATCCTCATCCGCTGGGCCCTGGACCATGAGCGGGGGGTGAAGCTGCGCGCCGCCAAGACCCTGGGCATCAACCGCGTGACCCTCGACCGCAAGCTGGATGAATACCAGATCACCGTACGCCGGGGCCAGGGCGCCGAGTAGCGGTGAGCCGCAATGGCGTTGAGCGACTCACCTTTCAGATTTCGAGGTTTACAGGAGTTCGGGAGATCACGGAGGGCCGCGGAGCATGTCGTAAAGCTCTCCGTGGCCCTCCGTGATCTCCCGCCCTTGTAAGTTGCCAGTGGCCGGTTGAGCGGTGCATGGCAGCGTGGTGATCCCAGTCCCCGCGTCAGCGATTCGCCACCCATCTGGACGGTTGAAAAAGCCGGTCAGGGGACACCCTGACCGGCACCATGAAGACGGGTGCGGCTGGCAGCAACCAGCCGCACCCCGATCGGTGGCGTTCGTT
>CAMCAC010000030.1 GCA_945872305.1 Candidatus Kuenenia stuttgartensis
GAATCCTTCTCTGCCCACCACACCAGCCGCAAGCGGGTGTAGCTCAATGGTAGAGCAGCAGCCTTCCAAGCTGATGACGAGGGTTCGATTCCCTTCACCCGCTCCAGGACCACGGTTTTTTGCTGTACCGTCTCGCTCTTTGTCTGTCCTCCCCTCGACAGGGGATCTCGCGCTGCCTTAGCTCAGTTGGTAGAGCACGTCCTTGGTAAGGACGAGGTCTCGGGTTCAAGTCCCGAAGGTAGCTCCAGACCCATTCCCGCGGGAAACCGCACCCAGACCCACGGCTGCCCACGATGGCGGCCATTTCCCTCCGGAGCCGCCATGGCCAAGGAAAAGTTCGTCCGCTCCAAGCCGCACGTGAACGTGGGCACCATTGGTCACATCGACCACGGCAAGTCCACCCTCACCGCGGCCCTCGTGAACGTCAGCGCCCTGCGCGGCCTCGCCGAGAAGCGCAGCTACGCCGAGATCACCAAGGGCGGCACCGTCCGCGACGCCAACAAGACCGTGACCATCGCGGCCTCGCACGTCGAGTACTCCTCGGACAAGCGCCACTACGCGCACGTGGACTGCCCCGGACACGCCGACTTCGTCAAGAACATGATCACCGGTGCCGCCCAGATGGACGGCGCGATCCTGGTCGTGTCCGCCGGTGACGGCCCGATGCCCCAGACCAAGGAGCACGTGCTCCTCGCCCGTCAGGTCGGCGTCGGCCACATCGTGGTGTTCCTCAACAAGGTCGACCTCGTCGATGACCCGGACCTTCTCGGTCTGGTCGAAGAAGAGATCCGTGACCTGCTGAAGAAGTACAACTTCCCCGGCGACACGACCCCGATCATCCGTGGTCGCGCTGATCTGGCCAAGGACGCCACCGACGCCAAGTCGGACGCTTGCACCCCGATCAACCAGCTGCTCGAAGCCCTCGACTCGTTCATCCCCGAGCCGAAGCGCGAAGAGGACAAGCCCTTCCTGATGTCGGTCGAAGACGTGTTCTCGATCTCCGGTCGCGGCACCGTCGCCACCGGCCGTGTCGAGCGCGGCAAGCTGCGCATCCAGGAGCCGGTCGAGATCGTCGGCCTGCGTGATGAGCCGATCGCCTCGGTCGCCACCGGCATCGAGATGTTCCGCAAGGAGATGGAAGAGACCGTCGCCGGTGACAACTGCGGCGTCCTTCTCCGCGGCGTCGACAAGGAGCAGATCGAGCGCGGCATGGTCATCGCCAAGCCCAAGTCGATCTCCACCTTCAAGAAGTTCGAGGCCGAGGTCTACGTGCTGAAGTCCGAGGAAGGTGGCCGCAAGACCCCCTTCGCCAACGGCTACCGCCCGCAGTTCTACTTCCGCACCACGGACGTGACCGGCACCGTCGAGCTCCCGAAGGACAAGGAGATCGTGATGCCGGGTGACAACCTCCGCTTCACCGTGGAGCTGATCACCAAGATCGCCATGGAGGAAGGCCTCCGCTTCGCCATCCGCGAAGGCGGCCGGACCGTCGGTTCCGGCGTCGTCTCCAAGATCCTCGGCTGAGACCAGTCGAGCACACCGCGCCTGGCCCCGGGGGGAAGCCCCCGGGGCCAGTGTCGCACGATACAGGAATGAATCATGGCCAAGGAGAAGCGCGAGTATGTGATGTTGGTGTGCTCGGAGACGGGTGACATCAACTACTTCACGTCGCGGTCGAAGACCAGCCCCAAGCTGGAACTCAAGAAGTACAACCCCCGCTTGCGCAAGCATACGCTCCACAAGGAGAAGAAGCGCAAGTGACGGGCCGCGCCCCGGGGCCAGCCCCCGGGGCCGTGAACCGGCATCAGACCCGCATACGGGGGTAGCTCAGCTGGTAGAGCAGCGGATTCCAAATCCGCCGGTCGGGGGTTCAAGTCCCTCCTCCCGTGCCATTCCTCATCGTCCGGAGCATCATGTATCGCTGGCCCCAAGGCCGCATTGTCCGTCTCGTCTGCTTTGCCCTCGTCCTCCTGGTCGCCATCGACCTGGCGATCAACGGGGCGTGGCGCGGGTTCGGCACGGCATCCGAGGCGGTCGGCGCGGCAGCGACCCGCCAGACCATCTACGGCATCATCTTCACGGTGCTGTCCGTGGGCGTCTTTGCTGGCGGAATGTGGCTGGTCGGTTTTTGGAAGCGTTCCGTCGACTTCCTGATCGACGTCGATGGCGAGATGGGTCGAGTCGAGTGGCCCACGTGGCCGGTCCTCTGGAAGACCACCCTGGTCGTCGCCATCGTCATGGTCCTGCTTGGCCTCCTCATCGTCGGCGTCGATTGGCTGTGCCAGTCCTTCGTCTCCGCCCTCAATGCCCTTGGCAGCGGGAACTGATATGCGTTGGTATGTCATCAAAGCCGTCTCCGGCCGTGAAAACGCCTGCCGCGAGCAGATCCAGGTCCAGCTCAAGGCTGCCAAGGTCGATGCCAAGGTCGCGCAGATGCTCATCCCCGCCGAGCGGGTGACCGAGATGAAGCGCGGCAAGAAGGTCACCGTCGAGCGCAAGCTCTACCCTGGCTACATCTACATCGAGATGGAACTCGACGATGATGTCCTTGAGGTCATCGACAATGTCGATGGCGTCACCGGGTTCCTCGGTGCCGACCGGCGCAATCCGGATCCCCTCAGCGCCGAGGAGGCCGAGCGCATCCAGCGCATCGCCGCCGCCCCGACGGCTGAAGAGCAGCGCAAGGAACTGATCCAGATCCCGTACAAGCTGGAAGACCGGGTGAAGGTCAAAGAAGGAACCTTCGCCGGCATGGAAGGCGTCGTGGCCGAGATCAATGCGGCCAAGGGCGAACTTCGGGTCCTCATCACCGTCTTCGGCCGCCAGACCCCGGTCTGGCTCGAAGTCTGGCAGGTCGAGTCGGCGGCCTAAAGCCGTCGCTTGACTTTTCTGACCATCCTCACACTTCCCGCCCCCGAACACGAGCGCAGCGAGCAAGCCCATGGCCAAGCAAAAGGAAATCATCGGCACCATTAACTTGGTGATCCCCGGCGGCGGCGCGACCCCCGCGCCCCCGGTCGGTCCGGCCCTCGGCGCCAAGGGCGTCAACATCGCTGCCTTCGTCAAGCAGTTCAACGACGCGACCGCCAAGCTGAAGGGCGAGATCATCCCCGTGGTGATCACCGTCTTCAAAGACAAGACCTTCACGTTCATCCTGAAGCAGCCGCCGGTCTCGGCCCAGATCCGCAAGGCGGCCAAGATCGAGAAGGGTGCCGGCAATGCCGGCCCGCTCACCTCGATCGCCAGCATCTCCGAGGCCCAGGTCAAGGAGATCGCCCAGAAGAAGGGTGCCGAGATGACCGCCGCCTCCCTTGAGGCCGCCATGCGGTCGGTCAAGGGCACCGCCCGCTCCATGGGCGTCACGATCCAGGGCTGATCCCAGCCCCCAACCCGTGGGAGGCGCGCCTGACGCGCCGCTCGCACCACGAAAGGACAACATGCGTACCCGTAGCAAGCGCTATCGCGCTGCGCTGGCCAAAGCCGGGGATCTCGCCCAGCCGAAGCCGGTCGCTGATGCCACCGCCCTGGTCAAGTCCCTGGCCGGTGCCAAGTTCAACGAGAGCGTCGATCTCTCGCTGCACCTCAACCTCGACACCAAGAAGGCGGACCAGCAGTTCCGCGGCAGCTTCAGCATGCCGCATGGAACCGGTCGTGCCGTGCGCGTCATCGTCTTCGTCGACGACGGCGACAAGGTGAAGGCGGCCCTTGATGCGGGCGCTGCCAAGGCCGGCGGCGAGGATCTCGTCAACGCCGTCAACGACGGCTTCATGGACTTCGACGTGGCGATCGCCACCCCGAAGATGATGCGGTTCGTCGGCAAGCTTGGTAAGGTGCTCGGCCCCCGCGGCCTGATGCCCAGCCCCAAGTCCGGCACCGTGACCGACGATGTCGCCAAGGCCGTGACCGAGTTCAAGGGCGGCAAGATCGAATACCGCACCGATTCGGCTGGCAATGTCCATGTCCGCGTCGGCACGGTGAAGTTCGAGGTCGCCCAGCTGGCCGAGAACATCGCCGCCTTCATCTCCCATGTCCAGGAGCACCGCCCGTCCTCGGTCAAGGGCGAGTTCGTCAAGAACGTGGTCGTGTCTTCGACCATGGGCCCGGGCGTGAAGATCCTCGTCGAGCGCAAGGAGGCCTGACCATGCCGAGCCTGATCAATGAACTCATGCTTGGCGAGGTCGGCACCAGCCTGGCCGGCGCCGTCTGCCTGATCCTGATCGACGCCTCGAAGCTCAAGAGCGGCGAGACCCTGAAGTTCCGCAAGGATCTCCGTGGTGTCGGTGCGCGCCTGCGCGTCGCCAAGTCGTCGATCCTCTATCGGACGCTCCCTGCGGAGCTCGCCCAGGTCGTGCCCCCCAAGGGTCCGATCGGTGTCGTGGTCTGCGCCGGTGACATCTCCGCCGCCGCCAAGCTCGTCAACGAGCTGGTCAAGGAGGAGAAGGTCGCGGTCCGCGGTGGCCTGCTCGAGGGCCGTGCCCTTGACGCCAAGTCCGCCGCCAAGCTCTCCGACATGCCGACGCGCGAGCAGGCGAACGCCATGGTCGTCCGCGTCCTCAATGCCCCGCTGGTCCAGTTGGTCCGCATCGCGAATGTGAAGCCGACCGAACTGGTCCGTATCATCAAGGTCAAGTCCGAGGAAACCGCTTCGGCCTGACCGCCACCCCAAACCGGGCCGACCACGGCCCCAGGAAGACATCATGTCCGACAAGATCAATTCCATCGTCGAGGCCGTCAAGGGTCTCTCCGTCCTCGAGCTCGTCGAGCTCGTCGGCCAGCTCAAGTCCGCCCTCGGCGTCTCCGATGCCGCCCTGGCCGGCCCCGCTGCCGCCGCCGCCCCGGCCGCCGCCGCGGCCCCCGCCGAGGAGGCTCCGACCTCCTTCCGCGTGATCCTGGTCGACGGCACCGCCAACAAGATGGGTGCCATCAAGGCCGTCCGCGAGGCCACCGGCCTCGGCCTGGGCGAGTCCAAGGCCCTCGTCGAGAGCGCGCCGAAGCCTGTCAAGGAAGGCCTGGACAAGGCTGCCGCCGACGATCTGGTCAAGAAGCTGACCGAAGCCGGCTGCAAGACCAAGGTCGAAGGCATGTGATGCGGCAGGCGGCACGCGTTCGTTGCGTGCCGCCTGCTCATCTGCTTGGCCTTGATGGACTTATGTCATCAAGGCCAGGAATGGGACCCGGCAGCCGTCAGGCTGCCGGGTCTTTGGTCGCTGGCCGCTTGTTGTCCGTTGTGCCCGTCGTACCGTTCTGACCCCATTTCGCCCGCGCGTATGCCCGGGTCGAGGAGGCTCCATGGAAGTCCGCAACTTCGGCAAGATCAAGGAGATCATCCCCGTCCCCAGTCTCGTCAATCTGCAATCGCGCAGCTATGACGAGTTCCTGGATGCGGAGAATGCGCCGGAGGCGCGGAGCCCCGAGAAGGGCCTCGAGGCCATCCTCAAGGAATTCTTCCCGATCACCGGGGTTGATGACACCATCGAGGTGTCCTACCACGGCTATCTGTTCACCCAGCCGCAGCACGGCATCGACGAGTGCCGCGATCTCGGCCTGACCTTCCAGCGCGGGATCAAGCTCAAGATCCGTGTCGCCGGCAAGGGTCATGTCACCTTCAAGGATGTCCTCGAAGAGGATGTCCACATCGGCTACTTCCCGATCCGCATCGGCGGCGGCGAGTTCATCGTCAACGGTGCCGAACGCACGATCGTCACCCAGATCCAGCGTTCCCCCGGCATCGATTTCGGCAGTGAGGCCGCGACCAGCGGTCGCCGCATGTACTCGTGCCGCATCATCCCTGAGCGCGGCTCGTGGATCCAGATCGAGCAGACCACCAAGGACCTGCTCCAGATCAAGATCGACAAGAGCGCCAAGGTCGTCGCCACCTGCTTCCTGCGCGCCCTCTCGAAGGAGCACGGGACCACCGCGGCGATCGTCAAGCAGTTCTTCGCCACCGAGTCCGTCGAGGTGACGGCCCGGGGCGCCAAGGAGAAGGCGGTCGGCAAGATCGCCGCCGCCGACATCGTCAATCCCGAGGATGGCGAGATCCTGGTCAAGGCCTGTGAGGTCCTGACCGAAAGCGCCTTCAACACCATGAAGGACCTCGGCATCGCCTCCTTGCAGGTGATCACCGGCCACAAGAACGCCGAGATCCCCCTCAAGCCCGACGACATCCTGCTCAACACCCTGCGCGAAGACGAGGCCAGCTCCCACGAGGAGGCCCAGCTCCGCATCTACCGCCGCCTGCGTCCCGGCAATCCCACCGACGAGGCCAAGGTCCGCGAGTTCTTCCAGGAGCGCTTCGTCAACGAGAGCCGCTACAACCTGGGCTCCGTCGGCCGCTTCCGCATCAACCGTAAGCTCGGCCACGAATCCGACGCCCGGGTGCTGACCGTCGACGACTACACCCGCGCCCTCGACTACCTGCTCAATCTGATCCGCACCAACTCGACCCGCGGCGAGCTCGACGACATCGACCACCTCGGCAACCGCCGGGTGCGGCCGATCGCCGATCTGCTTGGCGACGAGCTGCGCGCCGCGATGCTCAAGCTCCGTCGTGCGGTGAAGGAGAAGCTGTCCCGCGACATCCAGCCCGAGGACATGGCTGCGCAGCTCGCGCCGCGCAACCTGTTCAACAACCTGGCCGTCGACAGCGCCATCCAGAACTTCTTCCAGCGTGGCGAGCTGAGCCAGGTCGTCGACCAGTCGAACCTGCTGTCGCAGCTGACCCACGAGCGCCGCCTGTCGGCCCTCGGACCTGGCGGTCTGAACCGCAAGCGCGCCGGCTTCGAGGTGCGCGACGTCCATACCTCGCACTACGGCCGCATCTGCCCGATCGAGACCCCCGAAGGCGCCAACATCGGCCTGATCGTCTCCCTCGCCATCTACTCGGCGGTGAACGAATACGGCTTCCTGGTCACCCCGTACCGCAAGGTCACCGACCGCCGGATCAGCGATGAGATCATCTATCTCATGGCCGACGAGGAGGCTGAAGCCAAGATCTGCCAGACCGCGGTCGAGGTCGATGCCAAGGGCCGGATCATCTCCGATATCGTCCAGGTCCGCCACGCCGGCCAGTTCACCGAGGTCCCCAGCGACCAGGTGACCTACGCCGACGTCAGCTCGAAGCAGATGATCGGCGTCTCCGCCGCACTCATCCCCTTCCTTGAGCACGACGACGCCAACCGCGCCCTCATGGGTGCGAACATGATGCGTCAGGCCGTGCCCCTGCTCATCCCCGAGGCCCCCCTCGTTGCGACCGGCATGGAGCTCGAGATCCCCAAGAGCTCGTCGATGGTGGTCATCGCCGAGGATGCGGGCGAGGTCGTCGAGGTCGATGCCAACCGCATCACCGTCGCCGGCGAGAAGGGCAAGCGCACCTACATCCTGCGCAAGTACCACGGCCTCAACGAGCGTACCTGCCTCAACCAGCAGCCCATCGTCCGCCTGGGCGACCAGGTCAACGAAGGGCAGATCATCGCCGATGGCGGTGGCACCGACCGTGGCCAGCTCGCCCTCGGCAAGAACATCCTCGTCGCGTTCATGCCCTTCGAAGGCTACAACTTCGAGGACGCGATCGTGGTCAACGAGCGCCTGCTCGCCGAGGACCGCTTCACCTCGATCCACATCGAGGAGTTCAAGGTCGAGATCCGCGAGACCAAGCTCGGCAAGGAGGAGTTCACCCGGGAGATCCCCGGCCGCTCCGAGGAGGCCCTGCGCAATCTCGACGAGCGCGGCATGGTCCGCGTCGGCACCACCGTCCGCCCGGGCGATGTCCTGGTCGGCAAGGTGACTCCGAAGAACAAGTCCGAGCTCTCCCCCGAGGAGAAGCTGCTCCACGCCATCTTCGGCCGCGCCGGCGAAGATGTCCGCGACGATTCGCTGGTCATGAAGCCCGGCATCCGTGGTGTGGTCGTGGGTGTGAAGCGCTTCCAGCGCCGCACCGCCCTGACCGAGAAGGACAAGAAGGAGGAGCAGGGCCGCCTGAAGGCGATCGAGGACCGCTACAACGTCCGCATCGCCGACAAGATCCGCGACAAGTTCGACCAGATCTGGGAGGTCGCGGGCGCCAACGTGGTCAACATCGAGACCGGTGAGGTCGTCGAATACCGCCGCGACATGACCGATGAGGAGATCCTCAAGCTCGAAAAGGAGCTGCCGGTCACCGCCCTCAACTTCGTCGGCAGCAAGCGCCGTCGGGCGCGGGCGATCTACGATGAGTTCGATCCCGCCATCGCCGGCCTGCGTGCCGACTGCGAGAAGGAGATCGTCAACGCCAAGCGCGGCGACGACCTCCCCACCGGCGTGCTCGAAATGGTCAAGGTCTTCGTCGCCCGCAAGCTGACCCTCAAGGTCGGCGACAAGATGGCCGGCCGTCACGGCAACAAGGGTGTCATCTCGGTCGTCGTGCCGGAAGAGGACATGCCCTTCCTGCCGGATGGCCGGACCGTGGACATCGTGCTCAACCCGCTGGGCGTGCCCTCGCGCATGAACGTCGGACAGATCCTCGAGACCCACATCGGCTGGGCCGCCCTCACCCTGGGCGTCCAGGTCGTCACGCCGGTCTTCGACGGCGCCGACGAGGGCGAGATCCGCGGCATGCTCCGTGAGGCCGGCCTGCCCGAGCACGGCAAGCTGCATCTCTACGACGGCCGCACCGGCGAGCGGATGCACCAGAAGACCACCGTCGGCGTGATGTACATGCTCAAACTCCACCACCTGGTGGAAGACAAGCTGCACGCCCGCGCCACCGGCTCCTACTCGCTCATCACCCAGCAGCCGCTGGGCGGCAAGGCCCGCTTCGGCGGCCAGCGCTTCGGCGAAATGGAAGTCTGGGCCCTCGAAGCCTATGGGGCAGCCCACGTGCTGCAGGAGATCCTCACGGTCAAGTCCGACGACGTGGACGGCCGTACCCGGATCTATGAGTCGATGGTCAAGGGCGACGGCTCGCTCACCTATGGCACCCCGATGGCCTTTGAGGTGCTGATGAACGAGATCCGAGGCCTCGGCCTCGACATCCGGCTGCACCGTCCGGAGGACATGTCCTTCGGCGAGGCGGCCAGCACCCTCGACTTCGGCGCGCCGTCGAAGCCCGCCGAGGATCTGGGCATGGACCAGGAATTCGTGGCCGAGCAGACCTCCGGGATGGGTGACGGCTCCGAGCCGGCCCCCCTGGGTGACGAGTGACCTCTTACGGAAGCAACGCTGCCATGATCGACGTCGCTGATCCCACCAACCTGCAGAGCCCGGACTACAACGCGGTCTCCATCCGTCTCGCCTCCCCCGAGGTGATCCGCTCCTGGTCCCAGGGCGAGGTCAAGCGCCCCGAGACCATCAACTACCGCAACTACAAGGCGGAGCGCGACGGTCTCTTCTGTGAGAAGATCTTCGGTCCCACCAAGGACTGGGAGTGCTTCTGCGGCAAGTACTCCGGCGTGAAGTACAAGGGCATCGTCTGCGAGAAGTGCGGCGTCCTTGTGACCCACAGCCGCGTGCGCCGCGAGCGCATGGGCCACATCAACCTGGTCTCGCCCGTCGCCCACATCTGGTTCTTCAAGACCATGCCGTCGCGCCTCGCGACCCTCCTCGGCATGAAGTCGTCGAACCTTCAGCAGATCGTGTACTTCCAGAAGTATGTGGTGACCGACCCCGGCACCACCCCCCTGGAGTACATGGAGGTCCTGACCGAGGAGCAGTACCGCAAGGCCCAGGACAAGTACGGTGACGACTTCAAGGCGATGATGGGCGCCGAGGCGGTGCAGGAGCTGATCCGCCACCTCGACCTCGACAAGCTCATCGTCGACCTGCGCGAGGAGCTCGCCAGCACCCGCGCCAAGCAGAAGATCGAGAAGATCATCAAGCGGCTGAAGATCTCCGAGGAGCTGAAGTCCTCGCAGAACGATCCGCAGTGGATGGTCATGACCGTCATCCCGGTCATCCCGCCCGACCTGCGTCCGCTCGTCCCGCTCGAGAACGGCAACTTCGCCACCTCGGACCTGAACGACCTCTACCGCCGGGTCATCTACCGCAACAACCGCCTCAAGAAGCTGGTCGAGCTCAACGCCCCCGGCATCATCATCCGCAACGAGAAGCGGATGCTCCAGCAGGCGGTCGACGCCCTGTTCGACAACGGCCGCTGCCAGCGCGCCGTGTTCGGCTCCGGCAACCGCCCGCTCAAGTCCCTGACCGACATGATCAAGGGCAAGCAGGGCCGGTTCCGCGAGAACCTGCTCGGCAAGCGCGTCGACTACTCGGCCCGCTCGGTCATCGTGGTCGGCCCCAAGCTCAAGCTGCACCAGTGCGGCCTGCCCAAGTCGATCATCCTCGAGCTGTTCTCCCCGTTCATCATCCGCGCCCTCAAGGAGCGTGGCTTCGCCGAGACCGTCAAGGCCGCCAAGCGCAAGCTCGAGCGTCGTGACGAGGAGGTGTGGGAGGTCCTCGACGAGGTCATCAAGGGCCGCGTCGTGATGCTCAACCGCGCGCCGACCCTGCACCGCATGGGCATCCAGGCCTTCGAGCCGAAG
This sequence comes from Candidatus Kuenenia stuttgartensis, assembly GCA_945872305.1. Lineage (GTDB taxonomy): Bacteria > Planctomycetota > UBA11346 > UBA11346 > UBA11346 > CAMCAC01. The sequence continues at coordinate 10,515 of CAMCAC010000030.1, forward strand.
ATGATCGACGGCAACGCGATCCAGCTGCACCCGCTCGTCTGCGCCGGCTTCAACGCCGACTTCGACGGCGACCAGATGGCCGTCCACCTGCCCCTCTCCATCGAGGCGCAGACCGAGGCCCGCGTGCTGATGCTGTCCACCAACAACATCTTCTCGCCCGCCAACGGCAACCCGATCATCTCCGCCGACCAGGACATCGTCCTCGGCTGCTACTTCCTGACCATCGCCAAGGACGACCTGCCCAACGAGGGCAAGGTGTTCTCCTCGAACGAGGAGGTCCTCATGGCCCTGGATGCGGGCGTGGTCTCGCTCCACACGATGATCAAGATCACCCTCGACAAGGGCCGGCTCATCGACGATGGCGGCCCCGTGAAGAAGGTGTGGGGCGGCGGTCTCCTCGAGACCACTCCCGGACGGATCATCTTCAACGAATCGCTGCCCACCGGCATGCCGTTCTACAACAAGCAGCAGGACAAGCCCGGCCTCCGCCGGGTGATCGCCGACTGCTTCGAGCACCTGGACCGCCGGCGCACCATCGAGGTGCTGGACAACATCAAGGAGCTCGGCTTCAAGTTCGCCACCCGCTCCGGGATGTCGTTCGCCGCCGCCGACCTGTACGTCCCCGACGACAAGCAGAAGGTCGTCGACGAGGCCGACAAGAAGGCGCAGAAGTACCAGAAGGCCTACCAGCGCGGCCTCATCACCGCGAGCGAGAAGCACCGCAACGTCATCGAGACCTGGACCCACGCCGTGGACCAGATCAAGAAGCTGCTGATCGAGGCCCTCGGCAACGACCAGCGCTACGGCGCCGACTACATCAACCCGGTGTTCGTCATGGCGAAGTCCGGTGCCCGCGGCAACGAGACCCAGGTCCGTCAGCTGTGCGGCATCCGCGGTCTGATGCAGAAGCCCAACGGCGAGGTCATCGAGATCCCGATCCGCTCGAACTTCCGCGAAGGCCTGAAGGTGCTCGAGTACTTCACCTCGACGCACGGCGCCCGCAAGGGTCTGGCCGACACCGCGCTGAAGACCGCGGACTCGGGCTACCTGACCCGCAAGCTGGTCGACGTCGCCCAGGATGTGATCATCAGCGAGGTCGATTGCGGCACCGTCGGCGGCATCACCAAGGCCGTCGTCTATGACGGTGATGTGATCAAGCTGTCGCTGTCCGACGCCATCACCGGCCGGACCGCCCGCGACACCATCGTCGACATCATCACCGACGAGGTGATCGTCCGTGAGAACGACATCATCTCGCGGGATGTCGCCAAGCGGATCGAGCAGCTCGGCTTCGAGAAGATCCGCGTGCGTTCGCCGCTGACCTGCGAGAGCAAGGCCGGCATCTGCCAGAAGTGCTACGGCATGGACCTGAGCCGCGGCATGATCGTGGAGCAGGGCGTGGCCGTGGGCATCGTCGCCGCCCAGTCGATCGGCGAGCCCGGCACCCAGCTGACCATGCGCACGTTCCACGTCGGTGGCGTGGCCAACGCCAAGGCCGAGGACACCAGCTACAAGAACCGCAAGGCCGGTACGCTGGTCTACGAGAACCTGCGCACCGTCGTCAACGAGCAGGGCGAGAAGGTCGTCCTGAACCGCAACGGCGAGCTGGCCATCCAGGACAAGCACGGCCGCCGCATCGACAGCTTCAAGGTGCCGGTCGGCTCCAAGCTGCTGGTCGAGGATGGCAAGGCGATCGACAAGGGCACCCTGCTCGCCGAGTGGGAAGCCTCCTCGATCCCGATCCTGTCCGACACCTCCGGTGTCGTCCGCTACGAGCACATCATCCCCGAGGTGACGATGCGCGAGGAGCGGGATCCGGCGACCGGCATCGTCAACCGGATCATCCTGGAAGGGAAGGGCGACCTGCACCCGCAGGTGGTGCTCCTCGACGCCAACGAGAAGCCCATCGCCCACTACCCGATCCCGGAAAAGGCCACCCTGCGCGTGCAGGAAGGGCAGAAGATCGGCCCCGGCACCCTGCTGGCGTCGACCCCCCGTGAACTGGCGGGCGCCCACGACATCACCGGCGGTCTGCCCCGCGTCACCGAGCTGTTCGAAGCCCGGCCGCCCAAGGACCCGGCGGTCATGGCCGAGCTGGATGGCGCGGTGGACTTCGGCGAGCGCAAGCGCGGCAAGCGGACGATCATCGTCCGCGGCGATTCCGGCTCCGAAGTCGAGCATCCGATCCCCCAGGGCAAGCACTTCCGTGTGCACAAGGGCGACCGCGTGAAGGCCGGCGACGGCCTGTGCGACGGCGTGCTGGTGCCCAAGGACCTGCTGCGCATCTGCGGCGAGGATGCCCTGCAGGACTACCTCCTGCATGAGATCCAGGCCGTGTACCGTGCCCAGAACGTGCGCATCGACGACAAGCACATCGAATCCATCGTGCGGCAGATGCTGCGCAAGGTCGAGGTCCAGGATGCGGGCGATCTGCCCTATCTCCCGGGCCAGCTGGTCGACAAGATCCGCATCCGCGACGAGAACCAGAAGGCCATCGCCGACGGCAAGCGCCCCGCGACCTACGAGCCCCGGCTCATGGGCATCACCCGCGCGGCCCTGCAGTCGGAGTCCTTCATCTCGGCGGCCTCCTTCCAGGAGACCACCAAGGTGCTGGCCGATGCCTCGCTGGCCGGCCGTCGCGACACCCTCAGCGGCCTGAAGGAGAACGTGATCCTTGGCCATCTGATCCCCTGCGGAACCGGCTTCCAGGCCTACAAGGGCCTGAAGATCGCCAAACTCGGACAGCCGGTTGCCATTCCCGCAGTCCCCGCTAGCATCCCCGCCCCCGCGCCGAACCGTACGGATAGCGCCAAGGAGACCGTCAGTGCCCACGATTAATCAGCTCATCCGCAAGGGTCGCGAAGCGGTCCGGAGCAAGAGCAAGTCCCCGCAGCTCGAGAACAACCCGTTCAAGCGCGGTGTCTGCCTCCAGGTCAAGACCATGACCCCGAAGAAGCCGAACTCGGCTCTTCGCAAGATCGCCCGTGTGCGCCTGAGCAACGGCTACGAGGTCACCGCCTATATCGGCGGCGAGAAGCATAACCTGCAGGAGCACTCCCTCGTGCTCGTGCGCGGCGGTCGCGTCAAGGACCTGCCCGGTGTGCGCTACCACGTGATCCGTGGCAAGCTCGACTGCCAGGCGGTCCAGGGCCGCAACCAGAGCCGTTCGCTCTACGGCACCAAGCGGCCCAAGAAGAAGTGATCCGGCGGTCCCGCCCCCCGGGCGGGACCTGACTCAACCACCACGACCGTCCAACGGTCAAGTACCTCCGGCCTCCTGGCCGGAACAAGGGAAATCATGATCAATCCCGCCGATACCCAGGTTCCCGATCTCGAGGAACAGGCCGATCTCGTCACCAACGAGGACGGTTCCATCACCATCGCCCAGTCCGGCGACGCCGCCGCCAAGGGCCCGAAGCCCCAGGCCTGGGTCGGCATCGATCTCAAGCCCGATTCCCGCTTCGGTAGCCTGCTGGTCGCCAAGTTCATCAACTGCCTGATGTACGACGGCAAGAAGATCACCGCTGAGAATGTGTTCTACGCCGCCATGGCCGAGATCGCCGACAAGCTCAAGACCGAGCCGCTGCCCGTCTTCGAGCAGGCGCTTGAGAATGCCAAGCCCCTCGTCGAAGTGCGCTCGAAGCGCATCGGCGGCGCCAACTACCAGGTGCCCGTCGAGGTGAACAAGCGTCGCCAGCAGACCCTCGCGATCCGCTGGATCCTTGAGGCCGTGCGCACCCGGAAGGGCCGCCCCACCGCCGAGAAGCTCGCCCAGGAGCTCATCGACTGCTACAACAAGACCGGCACCACGATCCAGAAGCGCGAGAACACCCATCGCATGGCCGAGGCCAACAAGGCTTTCGCCCACTTCGCCTGATCGTCATCCGACCTGTGCCGTCCTGCGACCCCGTGCCCCTGGCGCGGGGTCGCTGCTTTGGTGGAGACGGCCTGGGTCCAGGTGGTTGAGATCCCTGGAATCCGCTCCATTATCCGGCCATGGCAGCACCCGTTCTGCGCACCCTCTGGCTCAATTGCCTGCTCGCTGCCGTGGTTCCGGCTGCCATCGCGATTGCCGGACTGGTGGCCGGCTGGTGGGCGGCAGAGGACCGGGTGATCCGGCAGCGTTCCGGTGATGCACTGTCTTCCCTGGAGATCTGGGCCCGCCAAGGGGCCATCGGGCGGCCGGTGGCGCCAGCGGTCTGGCGGGAGACGGATCCCCGCTGGCTGGGGCTGGCGGAAATCGTGTGGAACGGGGATGCCCTGGGCTGGTCGGCCAGCACGGGCTCGTTGACCCTGGATCCCGTGGCGCCGCCAGCCTGGTTGCCGGCGGCGGTGCACCGGCCCCATGCGGAGGTGCGCAACGGCCGGTTGGTGATGGCGACACCCATGTTCTCCAGTGATGGGCGGCTGACCGCCATCGCCTGGGGCGAAGTGCCGGTGCCCGTGGGGATCCCCCTGGGCTGGCTGCTGGTCGCGGTGGTGGCCGTGCTGGTCGCCGCTGGTGTGATGGCAGCGTATCTGGCCCGCCGGATCAGCGGTCCGGTCCAAGCGATCCAGCGCTATGCCGAGGCCGCTGCCGCCGGGCGGGACATGCCTGAGATCCGGGAGACCTCGGTCGAGACGCTGCCCCTGCGCCGGTCAGTGGAAACCCTGGTGGAACAGAGCCGGAGCGGACGGGTGCCGTGATCCGGCGAGCGTTCACCCTTGCGGAGCTGCTGTGCGTCGTCGCCATCCTGATGGTGCTGGCGGGCTTCGTGTTCATGGCGGCCAGTGGTGTGTTGCGCTTCGCCCGCCGCACCGCCTGCACCGCGAACCTGCGCCAGGTCGGCATGGCCACCCTGGCCTATGCGGCGGACCATCGGGACCGTCTGCCGGCCGAGCAGAACTACGGAATCGATGATCCGCGCCGCTCGCCGGCGTGGTTCTTCCGCCTGCCGCCCTACACGGAACAGACCAAGGTCGGCGGGCGGAGCATCTTCCAATGCCCGGGCCACCGCGGCGAGGCACCCCAGGTCTTCACCAACGCCACGCCGAAAAGCTACAAGTTCAACAGCTATCTCGACAACCGCGGCCGTCACCGCCATTACCGCCTGGGCAGCGCCCGGGGCGAGTCGCGGCTGGTGATGTTCACCGATGCGGTGGCCGGGGAGACCGGCATGGGCCAGTGGGGCCAGTGCTTCGCAAGCGCGGTCGATGACAGCCGGCACGCCGGGGCGGTGTGCGTGCTCTGCCTGGATGGCAGCACCCTGGAGCGTGTCTCGACCCCCGCCGACGGCGACTGGATGAAGGCCCTCAGGTGGCTGCCGGAGGGGTGGAAGCCGTAGCCGCGGGCTTGGCGACCACCACCTGGGCGGCGCGCACCAGCTGCTCCTTCACCATCCAGCCCGCGCGATGGACGCCGGTGATGGTGCCCTTGGGCAGGTCCGCGCGCTCCTCCTCGGCGAGGACTTCGTGCACCGCCGGATCGAACACGCCGTCGGTGGCGATGCGCGAGAGTCCGGCGGCGGTAAGCCCGCCCACCAGTCCGTCGCGGATCATCGACACGCCCTGGGCGAATTCGACGAAGGTCTCGGGGGTCGCAGCGCCCAGGGCCCGTTCCAGGTTGTCGATCTGGTCGAGCAGCGGGCGGAAGGCCCGGGCCACCGCCCGGGTGCCCGCCTCGTCCGCCTCGCGGCGCAGCCGCTTGCGCACATTGTCGAATTCCGCCTGCATGCGCAGCTGGCGGTCCTTCAGTTCCGCCACCTGGGCATGCAACAGGTCCAGTTCGGTGTCGGTGGCCTGGCTCTCGGGCTGGGTGGTCTCGGGCTGGGGGGCGTCGCTCATTTGCCGGATCCGAACATGGAGGTGATGCGATCGAAGAAGGATTTCTGCTCGCCGTTGCGTTCTTCCAGCTCGCCGAGCTCACGCAGCAGCTCGCGCTGGCGGGCGTCGAGCTTCTTGGGCACGGTCACCCGCAGGAGGACGATCTGGTCGCCGCGCCCGCCACGCGAACGGGCCACGCCCAGCCCGCGCATGCGCAACTGGTCGCCGGGCTGGCTGCCGGCGGGGATCTTCAGGGTCGCCGTGCCATCCAGGGTCGGGACCTCCAGCTCATGGCCGAGGGCCGCCTGGCTGTAGCTGATCGGCACTGCGCACACGAGGTCGTCCTCGTGCCGCTCGAAGAAGGCGTCCGCCTCGACCTGGATGTACACGTACAGGTCCCCGCGCGGACCGCCGCCGGGGGCGGGTTCGCCCTCGTCCGCGACCCGCAGGCGGGAGCCGTCCTCGACCCCGGCCGGGATGCGGACCTTGATCGACACCGGCTTGGGGATCATGCCCTCGCCGCGACAGTCGGTGCAGGGGCTGGCGATGACCTGGCCGCGGCCGCCGCAGTGGGGGCAGGCGGTCTGGACCACAAAGAAGCCGCTGCCCTGGCGGACCACGCCGGAGCCATGGCAGACCCGGCAGGTCTGCGGTTTGGTGCCGGGCTTGGCGCCGCTGCCGTGGCAGGTCCCGCAGGACTCGTTGCGGCGCAGTTCGATGGTCTTGACCACGCCCTTGACCGCCTCGCGGAAGGGGATCGTCAGGCGCATCTTCAGGCTGGCGCCGCGACCGTCGCTGCCGCCGCCGCCGCCGAACATCTGCTCGAAGATGCTGCCGCCGCCGCCGCCCCGGCCGCCGAAGATGTCGCCGAATTGGGAGAAGATGTCCTCCATCGAGGAGTATCCCTGCCCGGCGTGGCCCATGCCCTCGACGCCCTGGTGGCCGTACTGGTCGTAACGGGCCTTCTTCTGCTCGTCGCTGAGCACCTCGTAGGCCTCGGCGGCCTCCTTGAAGGCGGTCTCCGCGGCCTTGTCCCCCGGGTTGCGGTCCGGGTGGTGCTTCATGGCCAGCTTGCGGTAGGCCTTCTTGATGTCGTCAGCGCCGGCGTCCTTGGGGACCCCAAGCACCTCGTAGTAGTCGCGTTTGGCCATGGCAGTCGGGCCAGTATGGCCCACCTCCCGCGAGGGGAAGCGAACGGCGTGCCCTGGCGCCGCCCGGGGACCCGCCAGCATCCCCCCATGCGCATCGGCGACCGCCACCTGGACGATGTCGAGGCCCTGCCGGAGGGTGCCGACCTGCCGGTGGAGCAGATGGAGGACCCCTGGTACGGGATCTGTGTCGACTGGTTCGAAGCCACCGCCGCGGAGCAGTGGGACGATCTGCTCCTGCCGCCGGCGGCGGCGACGATCTACGGCCTGCCCATGCCGGAGCAGATGCCGCGTCCGGGCCAGGTGGCCGGCTGGACCCATCGGGAGTGGATCGGCTGGGCGGTGGCCCACGGCTTCGAGGAGGTCCCCCGTTCGAAGCACGCCTACCAGTACCGCCACCGGCTGGCCCCGGCGCTCCTGCTGTCGATGTCATCGTCGCCGGGGGATTTCCGCTGGTCCATGGCCACCGCCACGGACCTCCGCTTCGCGGTCGATGCGATGATCAAGAAGCTGGCGGCGAACCTGTACATCGCTGTGCAGATCGTCGCCGCCAACGTGGAGCGGCATCCCTCCGGCGGCGCCCGGGAACGGCTGCGCCTGCTGCGTCGGGAGCTGCTCGCGGCGAGCGACCGCGAGACCGCCCTGCGCTGGGTCGCCGAGCACGGAGACCTGACCTGGGACCGCTTCGATCTGGTCGAACCTGACGCCGAGGCGGTGGGGGCGATCCGCGCCGCGGTGGCGGCCCTCCAGAAAGACTTCGACCTGTCCCCCCGGGCCGCCCTGCGCCGGCTCGGCTACGGCCAGGACGAGGCCGCGTTGCTCGCCAAGCGTCTGTCGTCGAGCACGGTGTCGGATCTGCTGCCCGGCGACCTGGTCGAACACCTGGAGGAGCTGGTGGACCGCCTGCGCGAGGAACGCGCCAGCGAGGAGGCCGCCAAGGAAGCCCTGCGCGCCGCCCGGCCGGCGGATGCCCCGGTCCCGGCCGTCGAGGCCGCCTCGGCGGTGGACCCCATGGCCCTTGCCCGCCAGGACCTGCGCAAGCGGCTGGAGACCCTGCGCGCCGCCGCCGCCGAGGCGGCCCAGGCCTATGATCGGGCCCTGACCGGCACCATCGCCGCCGTGGAGGGGATGGTGCTCGCCCCCACCGAGGAGGTCGAACGCCTGCGCCAGGAGAACGCCGAGCTGCGCGCCCGCCTTGACGCCGCACCCCAACCCGCGCCGCTGCGCCGCCGTGGCCGTCCGCCCGGCTCGAAGAACAAGGCTCCCCCATGCCCGCCTGGCTGATGAAGACCGAACCGGATGTCTTCTCGATCCGCGACCTGCACCGGATGCGCGTGTCTCCCTGGGACGGGGTGCGCAACTACCAGGCGCGGAATTTCATGCGCGCCATGGCGGTCGGCGACACGGTGGTGATCTACCACTCCAATGCCGAGCCGAGCGGCATCGCCGGTCTGGCCGAGGTCGCCCGCACCGCCTACCCCGACCACACCGCCTGGGATCCGGCGAGCCCGTACCACGACCCCAAGGACGGCCCCGCCATCGCCCGCTGGTCCATGGTCGATGTGCGCTTCGTCGCCGAGGCGAAACGCTTCCTCCCCCTGGACCAGCTCCGGGCGGAACCACAGCTCGCGGACATGCTCCTGTTCAGCCGCTCGCGGCTGTCGGTGCAGCCGGTCGAGGACCGGCATCTGGCGTGGATCCGCAGCGCCGCGGGGATGTGACCGCCGCGGTCCGGGTCAGCCCAGGGCCGCTTCCAGGTCTGCGAACGCGGTCACGAACCAGTCCGCCGAGACCTTCACTTTCTCGCGCACCACCACGCCGCCGAAGCCGATGGCGAGGTCCGCCGGCGGGCGGGCCTCAATGTCCGTGGCGCCGTCGCCGACCATCACCAGCGGGCGCGGGCAGCCGGCGGCCAGAAGCCGTTGCATGACCACCGGCTTGCCGCCGCTGCGGCTGGTCGGGCAGGCGGGATCCGTGGCGGCGCCGCCATCGGTGAACACGAAGCGGTTGGCGTGGACCCGGTCCTGGGGGATCCCGAGCAGGTCCGCCAGGGGCCGCACGAACTGTTCGAATCCGCCGGAGACGAGATGGACCTGGACCCCGCGCCGGTGCAGGGCGGCGACCAGGGACGCGGCGCCCGCCGTGAGTCGGGGCGGATGGGACGCAAGACAGTCGGCGATCATCGCCGGCGTGGGCTTGATGAGGGCGAGCCGGGCGGCGATGGCGTCCTCGAACCGCTGCGCCCCGCCCATGGCCGCCCGGGTCAGCGCCGCCACCTGCTCCCCGACCCCCGCATGGGCCGCCAGCACATCGATCCCCTCGTCCGGGGAGATGGTGGAATCCACATCGAAGCACACGGTCCGGGCGGATGCCCAGATGGGCTTGGCGGGGAGGGGATTGGCGTTGGGGAGGGGGGAGGGGGGAGGGGGGAAGGTCATGGCCGAGGTGGGTTGGTGGGATGTGATGTTTTCAGATCAACGGTAGGCGGGATGGATCAACCAACCCACACCGGTAAGCGACCAT